>NZ_JAMYBY010000003.1:0-332183 GCF_024126555.1 Pseudomonas sp. VE 267-6A | reverse complement strand
GGAGTGTCTGAACAAGACCTTCTGGCAACAGAATTTCTTGACGACCATAGAGCATTGGAACCACCTGATCCCATCCCGAACTCAGTAGTGAAACGATGCATCGCCGATGGTAGTGTGGGGTTTCCCCATGTGAGAGTAGGTCATCGTCAAGATTAAATTCCGAAACCCCTATCTGCATCTGCAGGTAGGGGTTTTGTCTTTTTGGGCCGAAAAAAGCTGCGATCACGCAGCTATTTCTCCGTAAGGACGCGTCCTACAACAGGTATGCAATCCTTCAGCGCATAGCTATCATGCGTGCCTCATTGTGAGTCGAGATTGGCATGCTGAAGTTGTTGAAACTCCTCAAGGATGGTCGATTCCATTCCGGCGAGGCCTTGGGTGCTGCCCTGGGCATCAGCCGCAGCGCCGTGTGGAAGCAATTGCAGCATCTCGAGGCTGAATTGAGTCTGCCGGTGTACAAGGTGCGAGGGCGGGGCTACAGATTGGCTGCGCCCTTGTCGCTGTTGGACGTCAGCGCCATCGAGAGTGCCGGCACAGGCCGGCTCTGGCCAATGCACATCCATGAAGAGATTGACTCGACAAATGCCGAAGCGTTGCGCGCGATCAGTGCCGGTCGCCAGGCACCCTTTCTGGTTCTGGCTGAGCATCAGAGCGCAGGGCGCGGTCGCCGTGGCAGAAACTGGTCAAGCCCCTTTGCGCAGAATCTCTATTACAGCCTGGTGCTGCGTATCGACGGTGGCATGCGGCAACTGGAAGGCCTGAGCCTTGTGGTGGGTTTGGCGGTCATGCGTACCCTTCAGTCCGTCGGAGTGAATGCTGCGGGCTTGAAGTGGCCAAATGATGTGCTGGCCAACGGTCGCAAGATCGCAGGTATTCTTCTTGAGCTTGTGGGGGATCCCGCTGATGTCTGTCATGTGGTGCTGGGTATTGGCGTGAACGTGAATATGCAGACCAACAGCGAGGTCGATCAGGCATGGACATCCGTCCGGCTCGAGACAGGGCAGCAGGTTGATCGCAACCAGCTGGTTGCGCTGCTCAATGAGAATCTGCAGGTTTACCTGGAGCGACATCGTCAGTCGGGTTTTACCGACTTGCAGGCGGAGTGGGAGCAAGGGCACCTGTGGCAGGGGTGTGCAGTATCGTTGATAGCCGGCGTCACCAGGGTCGACGGCGTTGTGCTCGGTATCGATCGTCAGGGCGCGCTGCGTCTTCAGGTCGAAGGTGTTGAGAAGAGCTTTAGTGGTGGTGAGCTCAGTTTGAGGTTACGCGATGATTCTTGAGCTCGATTGCGGTAACAGTTTTATCAAGTGGCGGGTTATCCGTACCGACGCATCGGTTGTTGGCGGCGGCATCGTCGATACCAACCAGGCGCTGATCGAGGCTGTTGAGGCGCTTGCGGGCGATACCCCGGCCCGTTGCCGCCTGGTCAGTGTGCGTACAGAAGAAGAGACCGATCATCTTGGTGATGCCCTGGTGAAGGCGTTCGGGCTGTCGATAGTGCGCGCGCGCTCGGCAACTGCATTGGCCGGGGTTACCAATGGCTATGACGATTACGAGCGTCTTGGGCTCGATCGGTGGCTGGCTTTGCTTGGCGGGTACCATCTGGCCAGAAGGGCATGCGTGGTCATTGATCTGGGGACTGCTGTCACATCGGATTTCGTATCGGCGCAGGGGGAACACCTGGGAGGTTTCATCTGCCCTGGGATGCCATTGATGCGCAATCAATTGCGTACCCATACCCGGCGTATCCGCTATGACGACGAGTCCGCCGAGCGTGCATTGTCGAGTCTGCAGCCTGGGCGCTCTACCGTCGAGGCGGTAGAGCGCGGCTGTACGCTCATGCTGCATGGATTTGTGTTGACTCAGCTCGAGCAGGCGCGCTCATTGTGGGGTGAGGATTTTACCCTGTTCATTACCGGTGGCGACGCAGGCCTGTTGCACCAGGTGGTACCGCAAGCCCGAATCGTTCCCGACCTGGTGTTCGTAGGCCTGGCGATGGCCTGTCCGCTGGAGTGAGGTGTGTATGCGCTGGTTGTTTCTGTTATTGCTGGTCCTCAATGTCGTCTACTACGTCTGGCACCAGCAGGAGGCACCGTTGAGGGCGAAAGAGGTGACATCGCTGTCGCTCTACAAGGGAAGTCAGCAGGGTATTCGTCTACTCAGCGAGTCTCGCGAGGCGCCATCGCAGAAGGACGATGAGTGTCTCTACCTTGGGGCATTGGCTAGCCCCGAGCTACTGAATAGCCTTCGTCAGCGTCTGATCAGCCTGGATATCCGGGCGCGCAAGGTAGTGGGGAGGCTGCCCGACAGTCAGGGGTGGTGGCTGCAGATAGCGCCTGAAAGCCGTCGCTTGCTGGACGCAACGGTGCTCGCCGGACTTTCCCATGATTTCAAAGACTTAAAAGATAAAATAATGTTGTGCGAAGGCGTTGCAACTATCGAATAGTTTGCATAGAATGGCGCCCGCTCCACAGCGATGACCACTAGGTGGTAACGCAGTGAAGCAGTTGTCAAAGTAGCTAACCTCAAGATTTTAATGAGAAAAAGCTTGACAGCAGGACGGCAAGAGTAGAAAATGCCGGCCACATTGGAGGGGTTCCCGAGCGGCCAAAGGGATCAGACTGTAAATCTGACGTCTACGACTTCGAAGGTTCGAATCCTTCTCCCTCCACCAGTTTAGCGAGAGCTGCAAGCTCCGCGGGTATAGTTTAGTGGTAGAACCTCAGCCTTCCAAGCTGATGATGCGGGTTCGATTCCCGCTACCCGCTCCAGGTTTGCTGTTGTTGCACAGTGTTACGCTCTTGTAGCTCAGTTGGTAGAGCACACCCTTGGTAAGGGTGAGGTCAGCGGTTCAAATCCGCTCAAGAGCTCCATATGACAAGGCAGATATGAAAATATCTGCCTTTGTTTTAATGGTCGGTTTGATCTGCTTATTACTTCTACCGGGGGACAGTCTCGATGGCTAAGGAAAAGTTCGAACGTAACAAGCCGCACGTGAACGTCGGCACCATTGGTCACGTTGACCATGGTAAGACGACGTTGACCGCCGCGCTGACTCGCGTTTGCTCCGAGGTTTTCGGTTCTGCCAAGGTTGACTTCGACAAGATCGACAGCGCCCCGGAAGAAAAAGCACGTGGCATCACCATCAATACTGCGCACGTCGAGTATGACTCGAACATTCGTCACTATGCGCACGTTGACTGCCCGGGCCACGCCGACTATGTAAAAAACATGATTACCGGTGCTGCTCAGATGGATGGCGCGATCCTGGTTTGCTCGGCCGCTGATGGTCCGATGCCGCAAACCCGTGAGCACATCCTGCTGTCCCGTCAGGTTGGCGTTCCGTACATCGTGGTCTTCCTGAACAAGGCTGACCTGGTAGACGACGCTGAGCTGCTGGAGCTGGTCGAGATGGAAGTTCGCGACCTGCTGTCCACCTATGATTTCCCAGGCGACGATACCCCGATCATCATCGGTTCGGCTCGTATGGCGCTGGAAGGCAAAGACGACAACGAAATGGGCACCACCGCTGTCAAGAAGCTGGTTGAGACTCTGGATACCTACATCCCAGAGCCTGAGCGCGCTATCGACAAGCCGTTCCTGATGCCAATCGAAGACGTATTCTCGATCTCGGGTCGTGGTACCGTTGTTACCGGTCGTATCGAGCGTGGCATCGTCCGCGTTCAAGACGCCCTGGAAATCGTTGGTCTGCGTGACACCACCACCACCACCTGCACCGGTGTTGAGATGTTCCGCAAGCTGCTGGACGAAGGTCGTGCTGGCGAGAACTGCGGCGTGCTGCTGCGCGGCACCAAGCGTGACGACGTTGAGCGTGGCCAGGTTCTGGTCAAGCCAGGTTCGGTCAAGCCGCACACCAAGTTCACCGCAGAAGTCTATGTTCTGAGCAAGGAAGAAGGCGGCCGTCACACTCCGTTCTTCAAAGGCTACCGTCCACAGTTCTACTTCCGTACTACTGACGTGACTGGTAACTGCGAGCTGCCAGAAGGCGTTGAAATGGTAATGCCGGGTGACAACATCCAGATGACTGTCACTCTGATCAAGACCATCGCGATGGAAGACGGTCTGCGCTTCGCTATCCGTGAAGGCGGTCGTACCGTCGGTGCGGGTGTAGTAGCAAAGGTTATTGAATAAGTAGTTGATTTCTCTCGATCAGGCCGGCATAATGGTCGGCCTGATAAGCTTTTAGGTCAGTAGCTCAATTGGCAGAGCGACGGTCTCCAAAACCGTAGGTTGGGGGTTCGATTCCCTCCTGACCTGCCAGATTCACCTTGTGTGTCTGGCTTTCTTTTCACAGGATCCTCCTAGATGACTCCCAAGTCTGAAGCCCAAGACTCTCGTTTTGATCTGCTCAAGTGGCTGGCTGTTGTCGCTTTGGTGGTGGTAGGCGTGGTCGGAAATCAATATTACTCCGCTTCGCCGATTCTGTATCGCGTTATTGCACTCCTCGCTCTTGCTGCTGTTGCTGGCTTTGTTGCCTTGCAGACTGCAAAGGGCAAGTCGTTCTTTGCGCTGGCAAAGGAAGCTCGCACCGAGATTCGTAAAGTCGTATGGCCAACCCGCCAAGAGACCATGCAGACCACCCTTATTGTGGTGGCTGTTGTCCTGGTCATGGCGCTGCTGTTGTGGGGGCTCGATTCCCTGCTCGGCTGGTTGATTTCCTTGATTGTTGGCTAAGGGTGTCCTGTGGCTAAGCGTTGGTATGTTGTGCATGCTTACTCGGGTTACGAGAAGCATGTGATGCGCTCGCTCATCGAGCGCGTAAAGCTGGCTGGCATGGAAGATGGCTTCGGCGAGATTCTGGTCCCCACTGAAGAAGTGGTTGAAATGCGCAATGGCCAGAAGCGCAAAAGCGAGCGTAAGTTCTTCCCGGGCTACGTGCTGGTTCAGATGGACATGAACGAAGGGACTTGGCACTTGGTCAAGGACACCCCTCGCGTCATGGGCTTCATTGGTGGTACCGCAGACAAGCCTGCACCCATCACCGATAAAGAAGCCGAGGCCATTCTGCGTCGCGTTGCCGATGGCAGCGACAAGCCGAAGCCGAAAACGCTGTTCGAACCAGGTGAAGTGGTTCGTGTTGTAGACGGTCCGTTTGCTGATTTCAACGGCACGGTCGAAGAGGTTAACTACGAGAAGAGCCGGCTCCAGGTAGCGGTGCTCATCTTCGGTCGCTCTACTCCGGTGGAGCTTGAGTTCAGCCAGGTCGAAAAGGTCTAGCAGAACGACGCATCCCATACCCCGCAGCCCTATGTGCTGCGGGGTTTTGTCGTCACTGGGATAAAACGCAAGTAATCCGGGGAGCCATCTGGCGCTTGTACCCGATATTGGAGTAGCTCATGGCTAAGAAGATTCAGGCTTACATCAAGCTGCAAGTAAAGGCCGGCCAGGCCAACCCAAGTCCACCCGTCGGCCCAGCACTGGGTCAACACGGTGTGAACATCATGGAATTCTGCAAGGCCTTCAACGCCCGTACCCAGGGTCAAGAAGCCGGCCTGCCGACTCCTGTGATCATCACTGTATACAGTGACCGTAGCTTCACTTTCGAAACCAAAAGCACCCCTGCTTCGGTTCTGCTGAAGAAAGCAGCTGGCCTGACCAGCGGTTCTGCGCGTCCGAACACCGTCAAAGTCGGTACTGTGACCCGTGCTCAGCTGGAAGAGATCGCAAAAACCAAAAATGCTGATCTGACCGCTGCTGACATGGAAGCGGCCGTGCGTACCATCGCCGGTTCCGCTCGCAGCATGGGCCTCAACGTGGAGGGTGTGTAATGGCTAAGCTGACCAAGCGCCAAAAGGCTATCGCTTCGAAAATCGAAGCGGGCAAAGTCTACAACTTCGAAGAAGCAGCAGTGCTGCTGGCCGAACTGTCTACCGTGAAGTTCAGCGAGTCCTTCGACGTAGCCGTTAACCTGGGCGTTGACCCACGTAAATCCGACCAGGTCGTTCGTAGCGCTACCGTGCTGCCACACGGCACTGGCAAGACCGTACGTGTTGCCGTGTTCACCCAGGGTCCAGCTGCCGAGGCCGCTCTGGCTGCCGGCGCTGACCGTGTAGGCATGGACGATCTGGCTGCCGAAATGAAAGGCGGCGACCTGAACTATGACGTCGTTATTGCCTCCCCGGACGCAATGCGTGTTGTAGGTCAGCTGGGTCAGGTTCTGGGTCCTCGCGGCCTGATGCCTAACCCTAAAGTTGGCACCGTAACTCCAGACGTAGCCACCGCGGTCAAAAACGCCAAGGCTGGTCAGGTTCGCTACCGTACCGACAAAAACGGCATCATCCACACTTCCGTTGGCAAGATCGGCTTTGAAGCCGTCAAGCTGAAGGAAAACGTTGAAGCCCTGATCGCTGATCTGAAGCGTATCAAGCCAGCTTCCTCGAAAGGTATCTACGTCAAGCGCGTTACCCTGAGCACCACCATGGGCCCAGGTCTGGTAATCGATCAAGGTTCCCTGAACGCGTAAGACCGCGATGGGCGCGAGCAATTGCGCCCGTCAGCAAAAATTGGGGTCCCTGCCTGGCGGGGGCTATCCAAGACCGTAGGCGGCGCAAGCCTTAAACCTCAAGCCTACGCAGATGGTGCCCCTGATTCCTTACCGAGTCAGACACCAAAACGACATTCGGCTTCGGCTGGATGAAACGGTAACAAGCAGGAGTTTTACCCGTGGCAATTAAACTCGAAGACAAGAAGGCCATCGTCGCTGAAGTCAACGAGGCTGCCAAAGTCGCTCTGTCCGCTGTCGTGGCTGATGCCCGTGGTGTGACTGTAGGCGCAATGACCGGACTCCGTAAAGAGGCTCGTGAAGCTGGCGTTTACGTACGTGTTGTACGTAACACCCTGCTCAAGCGCGCTGTTGCCGACACTGAATTCAGTGTCCTCAACGACGTGTTCACCGGCCCTACCCTGATCGCGTTCTCCAACGAACACCCGGGCGCTGCTGCTCGTCTGTTCGCTGAGTTCGCCAAGGGTCAGAGCAAGTTCGAGATCAAGGCAGCTGCGTTCGACGGCAAGTTCCTTGCCGCAAACCAGATCGACGTGTTGGCTTCCCTGCCGACCCGCGACGAGGCCATTGCGAAGCTGATGAGCGTGATCCAAGGCGCGACCAGCAAGCTGGCTCGTACTCTGGCAGCCGTTCGCGACCAGAAAGAAGCTGCTGCTGCCTAAGGCACCGCAAGCCCTTTCGAAATCATACGTTTAATTTGATGGCTGCGTAGGCTGTCACCCCAATACAGGATTTAAGTCATGTCTCTGACTAACGAGCAAATCATCGAAGCAATCGGCCAGAAAACCGTTCTGGAAGTTGTTGAGCTGATCAAAGCAATGGAAGAAACCTTCGGCGTTACCGCTGCTGTTGCCGCTGCTGGCCCAGCTGCTGCCGCTGCCGTTGTTGAAGAACAAACCGAGTTCAACGTTGTTCTGGTTGCCGCTGGCGACAAGAAAGTAAACGTGATCAAGGCTGTTCGTGAACTGACCGGCCTGGGCCTGAAAGAAGCCAAGGAAAAGGTTGATACCGCTCCTCAAGTCGTTGCTGAAGGCGTTTCGAAAGAAGCCGCTGACAAAGCCAAGGCTGACCTGGAAGCAGCAGGCGCTACCGTCGAACTGAAGTAATTTCGACTGTGCGTCTCCAGCCCGAGCGACAAGCGAAAGGCTGATGGCTGGTGGCTTTTGCCACCGGCCTTTTTCCGTTATTGGCAGCCGATCAGGTCGGCGCCGATGACGAGCGGTAACCACCGATGACGGTGGCGCAAACCATGGGGTTTGCACGATTTTCTGGCTGCTCCCGTCGGGAGAAGCCAAACAAGCAGGTGACCAAGCTGGGGAACGCTGATGGCTTACTCATACACTGAGAAAAAACGTATCCGCAAGGACTTTAGCAAGTTGCCGGACGTCATGGATGTGCCTTACCTCCTGGCCATCCAGCTGGATTCGTATCGTGAATTCTTGCAGGCGGGAGCGACTAAAGATCAGTTCCGCGACGTGGGCCTGCATGCGGCCTTCAAATCGGTTTTCCCGATCATCAGCTACTCCGGCAATGCTGCCCTGGAGTACGTTGGCTATCGTCTGGGCGAACCGGCCTTTGATGTCAAAGAATGCGTACTGCGCGGGGTAACCTACGCGGTACCGCTGCGCGTGAAAGTCCGCCTGATCATTTTCGACAAAGAATCGTCGAACAAAGCGATCAAGGACATCAAAGAGCAAGAAGTCTACATGGGTGAAATCCCCCTGATGACTGAAAACGGTACCTTCGTAATCAACGGTACCGAGCGTGTTATCGTTTCCCAGCTGCACCGCTCGCCAGGCGTGTTCTTCGACCACGACCGTGGCAAGACGCACAGCTCGGGCAAGCTGCTGTACTCGGCGCGGATCATTCCTTACCGCGGCTCGTGGCTGGACTTCGAATTCGATCCGAAAGACTGTGTATTCGTCCGTATCGACCGTCGTCGCAAGCTGCCGGCTTCCGTACTGCTGCGCGCGCTGGGCTACACCACCGAAGAAGTACTGAACGCGTTCTACACCACCAACGTATTCCACGTGGCGGGCGAAAAGCTCAGCCTGGAACTGGTGCCACAACGCCTGCGTGGTGAAATCGCGGTCATGGACATCCATGACGACAGCGGCAAGGTGATTGTCGAGCAGGGTCGTCGTATTACCGCTCGCCACATCAACCAGCTGGAAAAGGCTGGTGTCAAATCCCTGGACGTGCCGCTGGAATACGTTCTGGGCCGCACCACCGCCAAGGCGATCGTGCACCCGGCTACCGGTGAAATCCTGGCCGAATGCAACACCGAGCTGACCACCGAAGCACTGGTGAAGATCGCCAAGGCTCAGGTCGTTCGCATCGAGACCCTGTACACCAACGACATCGACTGCGGTCCGTTCATCTCGGATACCCTGAAGATCGACTCCACCAGCAACCAACTGGAAGCGCTGGTCGAGATCTATCGCATGATGCGTCCTGGCGAGCCGCCAACCAAGGATGCCGCAGAGACCCTGTTCAACAACCTGTTCTTCAGCGCCGAGCGTTACGACCTGTCGGCCGTTGGTCGCATGAAGTTCAACCGTCGTATCGGTCGTACCGAGATCGAAGGTTCGGGCGTACTGAGCAAGGAAGATATCGTCGAGGTCCTCAAGACCCTGGTCGACATCCGTAACGGCAAAGGCATCGTCGACGACATCGACCACCTGGGTAACCGTCGCGTGCGCTGTGTCGGCGAAATGGCCGAGAACCAGTTCCGCGTTGGCCTGGTGCGTGTAGAGCGCGCGGTCAAAGAGCGTCTGTCGATGGCTGAAAGCGAAGGCCTGATGCCGCAAGACCTGATCAACGCCAAGCCGGTAGCGGCGGCGGTGAAGGAGTTCTTCGGTTCGAGCCAGCTGTCCCAGTTCATGGACCAGAACAACCCGCTGTCCGAGATCACCCACAAGCGTCGTGTCTCGGCACTCGGCCCTGGTGGTCTGACCCGTGAGCGCGCAGGCTTCGAAGTCCGTGACGTACACCCGACCCACTACGGCCGCGTGTGCCCGATCGAGACCCCTGAAGGTCCGAACATCGGTCTGATCAACTCCCTGGCGGCCTATGCCCGCACCAACCAGTACGGCTTCCTCGAGAGCCCGTACCGCGTGGTGAAAGAGGGTGTGGTTACCGACGACATCGTGTTCCTGTCGGCGATCGAAGAAGCTGATCACGTCATCGCACAGGCTTCGGCCACGATGGACGCGAAGAAGCAGCTGATCGACGAGCTGGTAGCGGTCCGTCACCTGAACGAATTCACCGTCAAGGCGCCGGAAGACGTCACCCTGATGGACGTCTCGCCAAAGCAGGTAGTTTCTGTTGCCGCGTCGCTGATTCCGTTCCTCGAGCACGACGACGCCAACCGTGCGTTGATGGGTTCGAACATGCAGCGTCAGGCTGTACCGACTCTGCGCGCCGACAAGCCGCTGGTAGGTACCGGCATGGAGCGCAACGTTGCGCGTGACTCCGGCGTTTGCGTCGTGGCTCGTCGTGGTGGTGTGATCGATTCCGTCGACGCCAGCCGTATCGTGGTGCGTGTTGCAGATGACGAAGTTGAAACCGGCGAAGCTGGTGTCGACATCTACAACCTGACCAAGTACACCCGCTCGAACCAGAACACCTGCATCAACCAGCGTCCGCTGGTGAGCAAGGGTGATGTGGTTCAGCGTAGCGACATCATGGCCGACGGCCCGTCCACCGACATGGGTGAGCTGGCTCTGGGTCAGAACATGCGCATCGCGTTCATGGCGTGGAACGGCTTCAACTTCGAAGACTCCATCTGCCTGTCCGAGCGTGTGGTTCAGGAAGATCGCTTCACCACGATCCACATCCAGGAACTGACCTGTGTGGCCCGTGACACCAAGCTTGGCCCAGAGGAAATCACCGCGGACATCCCGAACGTGGGTGAGGCTGCGCTGAACAAGCTGGACGAAGCCGGTATCGTCTACGTGGGTGCTGAAGTCGGCGCTGGCGACATTCTGGTCGGCAAGGTCACGCCAAAAGGCGAGACCCAGCTGACGCCAGAAGAAAAACTGCTGCGTGCGATCTTCGGCGAGAAGGCCAGCGACGTCAAAGACACCTCCCTGCGTGTGCCGACCGGCACCAAGGGTACTGTCATCGACGTACAGGTCTTCACTCGCGATGGCGTCGAGCGCGACAGCCGTGCGCTGTCCATCGAGAAGATGCAGCTGGACGAGATCCGCAAGGACCTGAACGAAGAGTTCCGCATCGTTGAAGGCGCAACCTTCGAACGTCTGCGCAGCGCCCTGAACGGTCAGGTCGTCGAAGGTGGTGCCGGCCTGAAGAAAGGTTCGGTCATCTCCAACGAAGTGCTGGACGGTCTGGAGCACGGCCAGTGGTTCAAACTGCGCATGGCCGAAGACGCGCTGAACGAGCAACTCGAGAAGGCCCAGGCCTACATCGTTGATCGTCGCCGTCTGCTGGACGACAAGTTCGAAGACAAGAAGCGCAAGCTGCAGCAGGGCGATGACCTGGCACCGGGCGTACTGAAGATCGTAAAGGTCTACCTGGCAATCCGTCGTCGCATCCAGCCGGGCGACAAGATGGCCGGTCGTCACGGTAACAAGGGTGTGGTCTCCGTGATCATGCCGGTCGAAGACATGCCGCACGACGCCAACGGTACGCCGGTGGACGTGGTACTCAACCCGTTGGGTGTACCTTCGCGTATGAACGTCGGTCAGATCCTCGAAACCCACCTGGGCCTGGCGGCCAAGGGCCTGGGCGAGAAGATCAACCGCATGCTCGAAGAGCAGCGCAAGGTCATCGAGCTGCGCAAGTTCCTCACCGAGATCTACAACGAGATCGGTGGTCGTCAAGAAAGCCTGGAAGACTTCTCCGACCAGGAAATCCTCGACCTGGCGAAGAACCTCAAAGGCGGTGTGCCAATGGCCACTCCAGTCTTCGACGGTGCCAAGGAAAGCGAAATCAAGGCCATGCTGAAACTGGCAGACATGCCGGAAAGCGGTCAGATGCAGCTGTTCGACGGTCGTACCGGCAACAAGTTCGAGCGTCCAGTGACCGTTGGTTACATGTACATGCTCAAGCTGAACCACTTGGTGGACGACAAGATGCACGCGCGTTCCACTGGTTCTTACAGCCTGGTTACCCAGCAGCCGCTGGGTGGTAAGGCGCAGTTCGGTGGTCAGCGTTTCGGGGAGATGGAAGTGTGGGCGCTGGAAGCATACGGCGCGGCATACACCCTGCAAGAAATGCTCACAGTGAAGTCGGACGATGTGAACGGTCGGACCAAGATGTACAAGAACATCGTGGACGGCGATCACCGTATGGAGCCGGGCATGCCCGAGTCCTTCAACGTGTTGATCAAAGAGATTCGTTCGCTCGGTATCGATATCGATCTGGAAACCGAATAACACGTGACGCGAATCGGGAGCGCGGCTGAAAAGCCCGCTCCCTGCTCCGCCAGGAGGAAAGGCCTTGAAAGACCTACTGAATTTGCTGAAAAACCAGGGTCAAGTCGAAGAGTTCGACGCCATCCGTATCGGATTGGCCTCGCCTGAGATGATCCGTTCGTGGTCGTTCGGTGAAGTAAAAAAGCCGGAAACCATCAACTACCGTACGTTCAAGCCTGAGCGTGACGGCCTGTTCTGCGCCAAGATCTTTGGCCCAGTCAAGGACTACGAGTGCCTGTGCGGCAAGTACAAGCGCCTGAAGCACCGTGGCGTGATCTGCGAGAAGTGCGGTGTTGAAGTCGCGCTGGCAAAAGTTCGTCGTGAGCGCATGGCGCACATCGAGCTGGCCTCGCCTGTTGCCCACATCTGGTTCCTGAAGTCGCTGCCGTCGCGTATCGGCCTGCTGATGGACATGACCCTGCGTGATATCGAGCGCGTTCTCTATTTCGAGAGCTATGTCGTTATCGACCCGGGCATGACCACCCTGGAAAAAGGTCAGCTGCTGAACGACGAGCAGTACTTCGAAGCGCTGGAAGAGTTCGGCGATGACTTCGACGCCCGCATGGGTGCCGAGGCCGTCCGCGAACTGCTGCACGCTATCGACCTGGAGCACGAGATTGGCCGCCTGCGCGAAGAGATTCCGCAGACCAACTCGGAAACCAAGATCAAGAAGCTGTCCAAGCGACTGAAGCTGATGGAGGCCTTCCAGGGCTCGGGCAACCTGCCTGAGTGGATGGTCCTGACCGTTCTGCCGGTTCTGCCGCCAGACCTGCGTCCACTGGTTCCGCTGGATGGCGGTCGTTTCGCGACCTCCGACCTGAACGACCTGTACCGTCGGGTGATCAACCGTAACAACCGTCTGAAGCGCCTGCTCGACCTGTCTGCGCCTGACATCATCGTGCGCAACGAAAAGCGCATGCTGCAGGAAGCGGTCGACGCACTGCTCGACAACGGCCGTCGCGGCCGCGCCATCACCGGCTCGAACAAGCGTCCTCTGAAATCCCTGGCCGACATGATCAAGGGTAAGCAAGGTCGTTTCCGTCAGAACCTGCTCGGTAAGCGCGTTGACTACTCGGGTCGTTCGGTAATTACCGTAGGTCCGACCCTGCGTCTGCACCAGTGCGGTCTGCCGAAGAAAATGGCCCTCGAGCTGTTCAAGCCGTTCATTTTCGGCAAGCTGGAAATGCGTGGTCTGGCGACCACCATCAAGGCTGCCAAGAAGATGGTCGAGCGCGAGTTGCCAGAGGTGTGGGACGTTCTTGCCGAAGTGATTCGCGAACACCCCGTACTGCTCAACCGTGCACCGACCCTTCACCGTCTGGGTATCCAGGCGTTCGAGCCGGTACTGATCGAAGGCAAGGCCATCCAGCTGCACCCGCTGGTCTGTGCCGCGTACAACGCCGACTTCGACGGTGACCAGATGGCCGTGCACGTGCCGCTGACGCTGGAAGCCCAGCTCGAAGCGCGCGCGCTGATGATGTCGACCAACAACATCCTGTCGCCAGCCAACGGTGAGCCGATCATCGTTCCTTCGCAGGACGTTGTACTGGGTCTGTACTACATGACCCGCGAAGCCATCAATGCCAAGGGCGAAGGTCGCGTATTCGCCGACCTGCAGGAAGTCGACCGCGTATTCCGCGCCGGCGAAGCGGCCCTGCACGCCAAGATCAAGGTTCGTATCAACGAAACCGTGAACGATCGTGATGGCGGCAGCGTCAAGAACACCCGCATCGTCGACACCACTGTCGGCCGTGCACTGCTGTTCCAGGTTGTACCGCCAGGTCTGTCGTACGACGTGGTCAACCAGCCGATGAAGAAAAAGGCGATCTCCAAGCTGATCAACCAGTGCTACCGCGTGGTTGGTCTGAAAGAGACCGTCATCTTCGCTGACCAGCTGATGTACACCGGTTTTGCCTACTCGACCATCTCCGGCGTTTCCATCGGTGTTAACGACTTCGTTATCCCGGATGAAAAAGCCCGCATCATCGGTGCTGCCACCGACGAAGTGAAAGAGATCGAGAGCCAGTACGCCTCCGGCCTGGTAACCCAGGGCGAGAAGTACAACAAGGTCATCGACCTGTGGTCCAAGGCGAACGACGAAGTGTCCAAGGCGATGATGGCCAACCTCTCGAAAGAGAAGGTCATCGACCGCGAAGGCAACGAAGTCGAGCAGGAGTCCTTCAACTCGATGTACATGATGGCTGACTCCGGTGCCCGGGGTTCGGCAGCTCAGATTCGTCAGTTGGCCGGTATGCGTGGTCTGATGGCCAAGCCGGACGGCTCGATCATCGAGACGCCGATCACCGCGAACTTCCGCGAAGGTCTGAGCGTACTGCAGTACTTCATCTCGACTCACGGTGCGCGTAAGGGTCTTGCGGATACCGCGTTGAAAACCGCGAACTCCGGTTACCTGACCCGTCGTCTGGTAGACGTGGCGCAGGATCTGGTGGTTACCGAGATCGACTGTGGCACCGAGCAGGGTCTGGTCATGACCCCGCACATCGAAGGCGGCGACGTTGTAGAGCCGCTGGGTGAGCGCGTACTGGGTCGTGTAATCGCCCGTGACGTGTTCAAGCCTGGCACCGACGACGTCATCGTTCCGGCCGGTACCCTGGTCGACGAGAAGTGGGTCGAGTTCATCGAGCTGAACAGCATCGACGAAGTGATCGTGCGTTCGCCGATCAGCTGCGAAACCCGCTACGGCATCTGCGCCAAGTGCTACGGTCGCGACCTGGCTCGCGGTCACCAGGTGAACATCGGTGAAGCTGTCGGCGTTATCGCTGCACAGTCGATCGGTGAGCCGGGTACCCAGCTGACCATGCGTACGTTCCACATCGGTGGTGCTGCAAGCCGTACCTCGGCTGCCGACAGCGTCCAGGTGAAGAACGGCGGTATGGTTCGTCTGCACAACCTCAAGCAGGTTGAGCGTGCCGACGGCAACCTGGTTGCCGTATCGCGTTCCGGCGAGTTGGCGATTGCCGACGAGTTCGGTCGTGAGCGCGAGCGTTACAAGCTGCCTTACGGCGCCGTGATTTCGGTGAAGGAAGGCGACAAGGTCGACGCTGGCGCCATCGTCGCCAAGTGGGACCCGCACACCCACCCGATCGTTACCGAAATGAAAGGTACCGTGACCTTCGTGGGCATGGAAGAAGGCATCACGATCAAGCGTCAGACCGACGAATTGACCGGCCTGACCAACATCGAGGTTCTGGACGTCAAAGACCGTCCGGCTGCAGGCAAGGAAATCCGTCCTGCAATCAAGATGGTCGACGCCAGCGGCAAGGATCTGCTGTTGCCAGGTACCGACGTACCGGCTCAGTACTTCCTGCCAGCCAACGCCCTGGTCGGTGTGGCTGACGGTGCACAGATCGGTGTTGGTGACGTTATCGCGCGTATCCCGCAAGAAACGTCCAAGACCCGTGACATCACCGGTGGTCTGCCGCGCGTTGCCGACCTGTTCGAAGCGCGCCGTCCGAAAGAAGCCTCGATTCTGGCTGAAGTCAGCGGTACCATCGCCTTCGGTAAAGAGACCAAGGGCAAGCGCCGTCTGGTCATCACCCCGAACGATGGCAGCGATCCGTACGAAGAGCTGATTCCGAAGTGGCGTCACCTGAACGTCTTCGAAGGCGAACAAGTGAACCGCGGCGAAGTCATCTCGGACGGTCCTAGCGATCCGCACGACATCCTGCGTCTGCTGGGTGTTAGCGCGCTGGCCAAGTACATCGTCAACGAGATCCAGGACGTTTACCGTCTGCAAGGCGTGAAGATCAACGACAAGCACATCGAGACCATCCTGCGTCAGATGCTGCGTAAGGTCGAGATTGCCGAGTCGGGTGACTCCAGCTTCATCAAGGGCGACCAGATGGAACTGACCCAGGTACTGGTAGAGAACGAGCGCCTTGGCGCGGAAGACAAGTTTGTCTCCAAGTTCACTCGTGTACTGCTGGGTATCACCAAGGCCTCGCTGTCCACCGAATCGTTCATCTCGGCGGCTTCCTTCCAGGAAACCACCCGCGTACTGACCGAAGCGGCGGTAACCGGCAAGCGCGACTACCTGCGCGGCCTGAAAGAAAACGTGGTCGTGGGTCGTCTGATCCCGGCCGGTACCGGTCTGGCCTACCACAGCGAGCGCAAGCGTCGCCGTGATGCCGACAAGCCGTTGCGTGTTAGCGCCAGTGAAGTGGAAGCTGCACTGACCGAAGCGCTGAACTCCAGCGGCAACTAAAGCGTAGGGCCCTGGCGGCCCTCACCCGATCTTCGCGACATAATCTGTTGCGAAGGGGAGGGTGGGGGATGTCGGGGCCTTGCCTTGACGAGGGGCAAGATCCTCTTTAGACTCTTGTACCCCTAAATTTGGTGGGACTTCGTCCTGCCATTTTGCTTTTCTTGCAAGACAATAGCGTCGCAAGACAACAGTGGAGCTAGTAGATGGCAACTATCAACCAGCTGGTACGTCAGCCGCGTAAGCGTATCGTCGAGAAATCCGACGTTCCTGCGCTGCAGAACTGCCCGCAACGTCGTGGCGTGTGCACCCGTGTGTACACCACCACGCCGAAAAAACCTAACTCGGCACTGCGTAAAGTATGCCGTGTGCGTCTGACCAACGGTTTCGAGGTTTCCTCGTACATCGGTGGTGAAGGCCACAACCTGCAAGAGCACAGCGTGGTACTGATCCGCGGCGGTCGTGTAAAAGACTTGCCAGGTGTTCGTTACCACACCGTTCGCGGCTCCCTGGATACCTCCGGCGTCAAAGGTCGTAACCAAGGTCGTTCGAAGTACGGTACCAAGCGTCCGAAGTAATCGGCCGTTTGCAGCAATTTGCAGTTATCAATTTTATTGAGTCGATAAGAGTAAGGTCGGGCACGCAACCTCTGGGTTCCCTGTCCCGAGCTAACCTGAAGACCGTTTGAGGGCTTATCAATGCCAAGACGTCGTGTAGCAGCCAAGCGTGAGATTCTGGACGATCCAAAATACGGATCGCAGATTCTCGCCAAGTTCATGAACCACGTGATGGAAAGCGGCAAGAAGGCCGTTGCCGAGCGTATCGTTTACGGTGCGCTGGACAAGGTCAAAGAACGCAAGAACAGCGATCCCCTGGAAATCTTCGAGAAAGCTCTCGACGCCATCGCTCCGCTGGTCGAAGTGAAGTCGCGCCGTGTTGGCGGTGCTACTTACCAGGTTCCGGTCGAAGTTCGTCCGTCCCGTCGTAACGCCCTGGCAATGCGCTGGTTGGTAGACTACGCGCGCAAGCGCGGCGAGAAGTCTATGGCCCTGCGCCTGGCCGGCGAATTGCTGGATGCTGCTGAAGGCAAAGGTGCTGCAGTCAAGAAGCGTGAAGACGTACACCGTATGGCCGAAGCCAACAAAGCGTTCTCGCACTACCGCTTCTAATTCAGGCATCACTATTTTTGCGAGGGCTCTATGGCTCGTACTACACCAATCAACCGCTACCGTAACATTGGTATTTGCGCGCACGTTGACGCGGGCAAGACCACTACTACCGAGCGGATCCTGTTCTACACAGGCCTGAGCCACAAACTGGGCGAGGTGCATGATGGCGCCGCGACCACCGACTGGATGGTGCAGGAGCAGGAGCGGGGTATCACCATTACCTCCGCTGCTGTCACTACCTTCTGGAAAGGCTCCAAGGGTCAGTATGACAACTACCGCGTAAACGTCATCGATACCCCCGGCCACGTTGACTTCACCATTGAAGTTGAGCGTTCGCTGCGTGTACTCGACGGCGCTGTCGTTGTGTTCTGCGGTACCTCCGGCGTTGAGCCACAGTCCGAAACCGTATGGCGTCAAGCCAACAAGTACGGCGTTCCACGTGTTGTATACGTGAACAAGATGGACCGTGCCGGTGCCAACTTCCTGCGCGTCGTAGGTCAGATCAAGAACCGTCTGGGTCACACCCCGGTTCCTGTTCAGCTGGCCATCGGTTCGGAAGAGAACTTCCAGGGTCAGGTCGATCTGATCAAGATGAAGGCTATCTACTGGAACGAAGACGACAAAGGCACCACCTATCGCGAGGAAGAAATTCCTGCCGATATGCTGGAGCTGGCTCAAGAGTGGCGCTCCAACATGGTTGAAGCGGCTGCCGAGTCCAGCGAAGAGCTGATGAACAAGTACCTGGAAGGCGAAGAGCTGACCGTCGAAGAAATCAAGGCCGGTCTGCGCGCGCGTACCCTGGCCAGCGAGATCGTTCCGGCTGTCTGTGGTTCGTCGTTCAAGAACAAGGGCGTTCCCCTGGTTCTCGACGCCGTTATCGACTTCCTGCCTGCTCCTACCGAGATTCCTGCGATCAAGGGTATCCACCCTGACCTGATCGAGAAGCCAAAGGAAGAGCTGGTCGACGCCGATTACGACGAGCGTCATGCCGACGACAACGAGCCGTTCTCGGCTCTGGCGTTCAAGATTGCCACCGACCCGTTCGTTGGTACTCTGACTTTTGTCCGTGTTTACTCGGGTATGCTGCAGTCCGGCGACTCCGTGATCAACTCGGTCAAGGGCAAGAAAGAGCGCGTTGGTCGTATGGTGCAGATGCACGCCAACCAGCGTGAAGAAATCAAGGAAGTACTGGCCGGCGACATCGCTGCTCTGATCGGCATGAAGGACGTCACCACTGGTGACACCCTGTGCAACGCCGACAAGCCGATCATCCTCGAGCGTATGGACTTCCCTGAGCCTGTGATTTCGGTAGCTGTCGAGCCGAAAACCAAGCAGGACCAGGAAAAGATGGGTATCGCACTGGGCAAGCTGGCTCAGGAAGACCCGTCGTTCCGCGTCAAGACCGACGAAGAAACCGGCCAGACCATCATCTCGGGTATGGGCGAGCTTCACCTGGACATCCTCGTTGACCGCATGAAGCGCGAATTCAACGTCGAAGCCAACATCGGTAAGCCGCAGGTTTCCTATCGCGAGCAGATCACCAAAGACAACGTCGAAATCGAAGGCAAGTTCGTTCGTCAGTCCGGTGGTCGCGGTCAGTTCGGTCACTGCTGGATCCGCTTCTCGCAGCCAGACGTGGACGCACACGGCAACATCACCGAAGGCCTGGTTTTCACCAACGAGGTTGTGGGTGGTGTGGTTCCGAAGGAATACATCCCGGCGATCCAGAAGGGTATCGAAGAGCAGATGAAGAACGGCATCGTTGCCGGCTATCCGCTGATCGGCCTGAAGGCAACCGTGTTTGATGGTTCCTACCACGACGTCGACTCTAACGAGATGGCGTTCAAGGTGGCGGCCTCCATGGCGACCAAGCAACTCGCAGCCAAAGGCGGCGGTAAGGTGCTTGAGCCGATCATGAAGGTAGAAGTTGTGACCCCTGAGGACTACATGGGTGACGTGATGGGTGACCTGAACCGTCGTCGTGGTCTGATCCAGGGTATGGAAGATTCGGTGTCCGGCAAGGTTGTCCGTGCTGAAGTTCCGCTCGGAGAGATGTTCGGTTATGCGACCGACGTTCGTTCCATGTCCCAGGGTCGCGCGAGCTACTCCATGGAATTCTCCAAATACGCTGAGGCTCCGTCGAACATCGTCGAAGCGCTCGTTAAAAAACAAGGCTGATTCAGTCCTTTAGGCTAGGAGTTAATTGTCGTGGCTAAAGAAAAATTTGATCGTTCCCTTCCGCACGTCAACGTTGGCACCATCGGTCACGTTGACCACGGTAAAACCACTCTGACCGCAGCTCTGACTCGCGTCTGCTCCGAAGTTTTCGGTTCCGCAGTCGTTGAATTCGACAAGATCGACAGCGCTCCAGAAGAGAAAGCTCGCGGTATCACCATCAACACCGCTCACGTTGAGTACAACTCGACCATTCGTCACTACGCTCACGTCGACTGCCCAGGTCACGCTGACTACGTGAAGAACATGATCACCGGTGCTGCCCAGATGGACGGCGCGATCCTGGTTTGCTCGGCTGCCGATGGTCCGATGCCACAAACCCGTGAGCACATCCTGCTGTCCCGTCAGGTTGGCGTTCCGTACATCGTGGTCTTCCTGAACAAGGCTGACCTGGTAGACGACGCTGAGCTGCTGGAGCTGGTCGAGATGGAAGTTCGCGACCTGCTGTCCACCTATGATTTCCCAGGCGACGATACCCCGATCATCATCGGTTCGGCTCGTATGGCGCTGGAAGGCAAAGACGACAACGAAATGGGCACCACCGCTGTCAAGAAGCTGGTTGAGACTCTGGATACCTACATCCCAGAGCCTGAGCGCGCTATCGACAAGCCGTTCCTGATGCCAATCGAAGACGTATTCTCGATCTCGGGTCGTGGTACCGTTGTTACCGGTCGTATCGAGCGTGGCATCGTCCGCGTTCAAGACGCCCTGGAAATCGTTGGTCTGCGTGACACCACCACCACCACCTGCACCGGTGTTGAGATGTTCCGCAAGCTGCTGGACGAAGGTCGTGCTGGCGAGAACTGCGGCGTGCTGCTGCGCGGCACCAAGCGTGACGACGTTGAGCGTGGCCAGGTTCTGGTCAAGCCAGGTTCGGTCAAGCCGCACACCAAGTTCACCGCAGAAGTCTATGTTCTGAGCAAGGAAGAAGGCGGCCGTCACACTCCGTTCTTCAAAGGCTACCGTCCACAGTTCTACTTCCGTACTACTGACGTGACTGGTAACTGCGAGCTGCCAGAAGGCGTTGAAATGGTAATGCCGGGTGACAACATCCAGATGACTGTCACTCTGATCAAGACCATCGCGATGGAAGACGGTCTGCGCTTCGCTATCCGTGAAGGCGGTCGTACCGTCGGCGCCGGCGTCGTAGCCAAAATCATCGAGTAATCGTTGATCGTTTAGAAAGGCCCCCGCTTTTGCGGGGGCTTTTTTATTGGGTTGACACTCAGTGGGGGTGTCTATAGAATCACGCCTCCTTTTAACGGGCGTAGTGCGCCCGGTGGGAATAGCAGCCTGGAGTCTGAAATCCAATGCAAAATCAGCAAATCCGTATCAGGTTGAAGGCTTTTGACCATCGCCTGATCGACCAATCCACCCAGGAAATCGTGGAAACCGCGAAACGTACTGGTGCTCAAGTGCGTGGTCCAATTCCACTGCCTACCCGTAAAGAGCGGTTCACCGTTCTGGTCTCCCCGCACGTCAACAAAGACGCGCGTGACCAGTACGAGATCCGTACTCATAAGCGCGTACTGGACATCGTCCAGCCAACGGATAAAACCGTTGATGCTCTTATGAAGCTCGATCTTGCGGCAGGCGTGGAAGTGCAGATCAGCCTCGGCTAAGACTCGGGTCTTAGTCGTGTAACGCTCTGAAATGGGCGGCCATAGCGGGTGAAAGCCCCGTACACTCATGAGGTTTACAACATGACTATTGGTGTAGTCGGTCGTAAATGCGGTATGACCCGTATTTTCACCGAAGAAGGTGTCTCCATTCCGGTCACGGTCATTGAGATCGAGCCGAATCGCGTCACCCAGTTCAAAACCGAAGAAACTGATGGCTATCGCGCAGTGCAAGTCACTGTTGGCGAGCGTCGCGCTTCGCGTGTGACTGCTGCTCAAGCAGGTCACTTCGCTAAAGCGAACGTTGCCGCTGGTCGCGGTGTCTGGGAATTCCGTCTTGAAGAAGGCGAGTACCAGGCTGGCGACTTGATCAATGCAGAAATCTTCGCTGCTGGCCAAATGGTAGACGTTACCGGTCAGTCGAAAGGTAAAGGCTTTGCCGGTACCATCAAGCGTTGGAATTTCCGCGGTCAAGACAATACCCACGGTAACTCCGTTTCCCACCGCGTCCCGGGCTCTATCGGCCAGTGCCAGACTCCTGGTCGTGTATTCAAGGGCAAAAAAATGTCCGGTCACATGGGCGCCGAGCGCGTGACCGTTCAGTCCCTCGAAGTAGTGCGCGTCGACGCTGAACGCAATCTGTTGCTGGTCAAGGGTGCCGTTCCTGGCGCTACTGGCGGCAATCTGGTTGTGCGTCCGGCTGCCAAGGCTCGCGGTTAAGGGGAAGCTGACATGCAACTAAATGTAAATGACGCTCAAGCGATCGAAGTTTCCGAACTGACTTTCGGCGGCGAATTCAACGAGACGCTGGTACACCAAGCAGTCGTGGCCTACATGGCCGGCGGCCGTCAGGGCACCAAGCAGCAGAAAACCCGTTCCGACGTTGCTGGTGGCGGCAAGCGCCCATGGCGTCAGAAAGGCACTGGCCGCGCTCGTGCCGGTACTATCCGTAGCCCAATCTGGCGTGGCGGCGGTACCACTTTCGCAGCTCGTCCTCAAGACCACTCGCAGAAGCTCAACAAGAAGATGTACCGCGCAGCAATGCGTTCCATCCTCGCCGAGCTGGTGCGTACCGACCGTCTGGTCGTGGTTCAGGACTTCGCTGTTGAAGCACCGAAAACCAAAGACCTGCTGAACAAACTGAACGGCATGGGTCTGAGCGACGTACTGATCGTTTCTGATGCTGTTGATCAGAATCTGTACCTGGCTGCTCGCAACCTGCCGCACGTCGACGTACGTGACGTACAGGGTTCCGATCCGGTCAGTCTGATCGCATACGACAAGGTGTTGATCACCGTGTCGGCCGTGAAGAAATTCGAGGAGCTGCTGGGATGAACCAGGAACGCGTATTTAAAGTTCTACTTGGCCCGCACGTTTCCGAGAAGGCCACGGTTCTGGCTGACAAGAAAGGCCAGTTCGTTTTCAAGGTTGCTACCGACGCAACCAAGCTGGAAATCAAGAAGGCCGTCGAAAGCCTGTTCAGCGTGAAAGTGGAAAGCGTGACTACCCTGAACGTTCTGGGTAAGACCAAGCGTACCGCTCGCGGTCTGGGCAAGCGTAATGACTGGAAGAAGGCGATCATCTCCCTTCAACCCGGCCAAGATCTCGATTTCAGCAGCAGTGCTGAGTAAGGAAGGGGTGCATCATGGCAATCGTTAAATGCAAACCGACTTCCCCTGGCCGCCGTTTCGTGGTCAAGGTGGTCAACAAGGAGCTGCATAAAGGCGCTCCTCACGCACCGCTGCTCGAGAAGAAATCGAAGTCTGGTGGTCGTAACAACAATGGCCGCATCACTACGCGTCACGTAGGTGGTGGTCATAAGCAGCATTACCGTATGGTCGACTTCCGTCGCAACGACAAGGACGGCATCGTCGCCACTGTCGAGCGTATCGAATACGACCCGAACCGTACTGCTCACATCGCACTGCTCTGCTACGCAGACGGCGAGCGCCGCTACATCATCGCCCCTAAAGGCGTGAGTGCTGGCGACCAGCTGATCGCAGGTGCTCTGGCTCCAATCAAGCCAGGCAACTCCCTGCAACTGCGCAACATTCCAGTGGGTAGCACCATTCACGGCATCGAACTGAAGCCGGGCAAAGGTGCACAGATCGCTCGTTCCGCTGGTGCTTCGGCTCAGCTGATCGCTCGCGAAGGTGTCTATGTGACCCTGCGTCTGCGCTCTGGTGAAATGCGTAAAGTCCTGGCTGAGTGCCGTGCGACCCTGGGCGAAGTCTCGAACTCCGAGCACAGCCTGCGTTCGCTGGGTAAAGCTGGTGCCAAACGCTGGCGTGGCGTTCGCCCAACCGTTCGTGGTGTTGCCATGAACCCGGTTGACCACCCACATGGTGGTGGTGAAGGTCGTACCTCCGGTGGTCGTCATCCGGTATCGCCATGGGGCTTCCCGACTAAGGGCGCGAAGACTCGTGGTAATAAGCGTACCGACAAAATGATCGTCCGTCGTCGCAAGTAAATAGAGGGATACGACAGTGCCACGTTCTCTGAAAAAAGGTCCTTTTATCGATCTTCACCTACTGAAGAAGATCGAAGTGGCGGCGGAAAAGAACGATCGCAAACCAGTTAAGACCTGGTCGCGCCGTTCGATGATCCTGCCACAAATGGTCGGTCTGACCATCGCGGTACACAACGGTCGCCAACACGTCCCAGTTCTCGTGAACGAAGACATGGTCGGCCATAAACTGGGCGAGTTCGCCGGTACCCGCACCTACCGCGGGCACGTGGCTGACAAGAAAGCCAAGCGTTAAGGGGTAAGGAAATGGAAGTAGCCGCTAAGTTGTCGGGCGCTCGCATCTCCGCCCAGAAAGCCCGCTTGGTCGCCGACCAGATCCGCGGGAAGAAGGTGGGCGAAGCGCTCAACCTGTTGGCCTTCAGCAGCAAAAAAGCCGCTGAAATCATGAAGAAAGTCCTCGAGTCGGCCGTAGCCAACGCCGAGCATAACGAAGGCGCAGACGTTGATGACCTGAAGGTCTCCACCGTTTTCGTCAACGAAGGGCGTTCGCTGAAGCGCATCATGCCGCGTGCCAAAGGCCGCGCTGATCGCATCGTCAAGCGGTCTTGCCATATCACTGTCAAGGTTGCGGACAAGTAACGGAGTCGATCAGATGGGTCAGAAAGTACATCCCACTGGCATTCGCCTGGGAATCGTCAAGGAGCACACCTCCGTCTGGTACGCAGACGGTCGGACTTATGCGGACTATTTGCTCGCAGATCTGAATGTGCGTGAGTACCTCCAAGACAAACTAAAAAGCGCGTCCGTTAGCCGTATCGATATCCATCGTCCGGCTCAAACTGCACGCATCACCATCCACACCGCTCGTCCAGGTATCGTTATCGGGAAGAAAGGTGAAGATGTTGAGAAACTGCGTCAGGACCTGACCAAGCAAATGGGTGTGCCTGTGCACATCAATATCGAAGAGATCCGCAAGCCGGAACTCGACGGTATGCTGGTAGCTCAGAGCGTAGCTCAGCAGCTGGAGCGTCGTGTGATGTTCCGTCGCGCCATGAAGCGCGCCGTACAGAACGCCATGCGTATTGGTGCCAAGGGCATCAAGATCCAGGTGAGCGGTCGTCTCGGCGGTGCTGAAATCGCACGTACTGAATGGTATCGCGAAGGTCGTGTGCCACTGCACACCCTGCGTGCCGACATCGACTATGCCACTTACGAAGCTCACACCACTTACGGTGTGATCGGTGTGAAGGTTTGGATTTTCAAAGGCGAAGTTATTGGTGGTCGCCAAGAAGAACTGAAACCACAAGCACCAGCGCCTCGTAAAAAAGCTGCTAAGTAAGGGGTACGCCAAATGTTGCAACCAAAGCGTACAAAATTCCGCAAGCAGATGACTGGCCACAACCGTGGTCTGGCACTGCGCGGTAGCAAAGTCAGCTTCGGCGAGTTTGCTCTGAAAGCTGTTGCTCGCGGTCGTCTCACCGCTCGCCAGATCGAATCGGCACGTCGTGCCCTGACCCGTCACGTAAAACGTGGCGGCAAGATCTGGATCCGTGTATTCCCGGACAAGCCGATCTCCAAGAAGCCTCTCGAAGTGCGGATGGGTAAAGGTAAGGGTTCCGTGGAGTACTGGGTTGCCCAGATCCAGCCAGGCAAGGTCCTGTACGAGATCGAGGGTGTTTCTGAAGAGCTGGCGCGTGAGGCATTCGCCTTGGCGGCTGCAAAGCTGCCTCTCGCCACCTCCTTTGTTAAGCGGACGGTGATGTGATGAAAGCGAATGAACTTCGTGAAAAATCAGCACAGCAGCTGAACGAGCAACTGCTCGGCTTGCTGCGCGACCAGTTCAATCTGCGTATGCAGAAGGCAACTGGCCAGTTGGGGCAGTCGCACCTGCTCTCGCAAGTTAAGCGTGACATCGCTCGCGTGAAAACTGTGCTCAACCAGCAGGCAGGTAAGTGATCATGGCTGAAGCTGAAAAAACCGTCCGTACGCTGACTGGCCGTGTCGTCAGCGACAAGATGGACAAAACCATCACCGTACTGATCGAGCGTCGCGTAAAGCACCCGATCTACGGTAAATACGTTAAGCGTTCGACTAAGCTGCACGCGCACGACGAAACCAACCAGTGCCACATCGGCGACAAGGTCTCCATCCGCGAGACTCGTCCGCTGGCCAAGACCAAGTCCTGGGCACTGGTTGAAGTTCTCGAACGCGCTGTTGAAGTCTAAGGGCTAGGGGTCGGAGAAATTTTATGATTCAGACTCAATCCATGCTCGATGTGGCCGATAACAGCGGCGCTCGTCGCGTCATGTGCATCAAGGTGCTCGGCGGTTCGCACCGTCGCTACGCCGGTATCGGTGACATCATCAAGGTAACCGTCAAGGAAGCAATTCCTCGCGGTAAAGTGAAGAAAGGCCAGGTGATGACTGCTGTTGTAGTCCGCACTCGCCACGGTGTCCGTCGTGCTGACGGCTCCATCATCCGCTTTGATGGCAATGCTGCTGTTCTGCTGAACAACAAGCAAGAGCCGATCGGCACCCGTATCTTTGGGCCAGTGACCCGTGAACTTCGTACTGAGAAGTTCATGAAGATCGTCTCGCTCGCCCCAGAAGTGCTGTAAGGAGATCCGACATGCAAAAGATTCGTCGTGACGACGAGATCATCGTGATCGCCGGCAAAGACAAAGGTAAGCGCGGTAAGGTGCTCAAGGTTCTCGCTGACGACCGTCTGGTCGTTGGTGGGATCAACCTGGTGAAGCGTCATACCAAGCCTAACCCTATGTCGGGCGTACAAGGCGGTATCGTCGAGAAAGAAGCGCCACTGCACGCTTCCAACGTCGCCATCTTCAACGGCGAAACCAACAAGGCTGACCGCGTTGGTTTCAAAGTAGAAGAAGGCAAAAAAATTCGTGTCTTCAAGTCGACCCAAAAAGCGGTTGATGCTTGAACACTGCTAGGTAGAAGACCATGGCACGACTGAAAGAGATTTACCGGAAGGAAATTGCTCCCAAGCTTAAGGAAGAACTTAAGCTGGCGAACGTGATGGAAGTTCCGCGCGTTACCAAGATCACCCTGAACATGGGTCTGGGCGAAGCTGTCGGCGACAAGAAAGTCATCGAGCACGCTGTAGCTGACCTCGAGAAGATCACCGGTCAAAAAGCCGTTGTGACTTTCGCTCGGAAATCCATCGCGGGCTTCAAAGTCCGTGAGGGCTGGCCGATCGGCGTCAAAGTCACTCTGCGCCGTGATCGTATGTACGAATTCCTGGACCGCCTGCTGGCGATCTCCCTGCCTCGGGTTCGCGACTTCCGCGGCCTGAATGCCAAGTCCTTCGACGGTCGTGGCAACTACAGCATGGGCGTGAAAGAGCAGATCATCTTCCCGGAAATCGACTACGACAAGATCGATGCTCTGCGCGGTCTGGACATTACCCTGACCACCACTGCTCGTACGGATGACGAAGGTCGCGCTCTGCTGCGCGCTTTCAAATTCCCGTTCCGCAACTGATTGGAGTAGGAAAATGGCCAAGAAGAGCATGAAAAACCGCGAGCTGAAGCGTCAGCTCACGGTTGCTAAATACGCCAAGAAGCGTGCTGAGCTCAAAGCTACCATCGTTAATCTGAATGCAACTCCAGAAGAACGTTGGGCAGCCTCGATCGCTCTGCAGAAGCAGCCACGTGACGCAAGCGCCTCGCGCATGCGTAACCGCTGCCGCATCACCGGTCGTCCACACGGCGTTTACCGCAAGTTCGGCCTCGGCCGTAACAAGCTGCGTGAAGCAGCAATGCGCGGTGACGTTCCAGGTCTGGTCAAAGCCAGCTGGTAAGACGTACCGGCAGGGCCCTGGCGGCGGGGGAGTGATCTTCCGACCGCCGGTGATCTTGCAACGAAACAAGCCCCTTATGGGGCTTGTTTCGTTTCTGGGATGTGTCTAGAATGACCGGCTCACCTGAGCCCGGGTTTTTTGCCCGTTGTGTTCAGGTGACTGTAGTAGCCGAAAGGCTAATTTTTCTTGTATCAGGAGCGTCTAGCCCATGAGTATGCAGGACCCGTTAGCGGACATGCTAACTCGAATCCGTAATGCCCAGATGGCTGAAAAGTCCGTCGTAAGCATGCCGTCCTCGACCCTGAAGGTGGCTGTAGCCAAAGTTCTGAAAGACGAAGGTTACATCGCGGGTTATCAGGTCAGCAGTGAAGTCAAACCTTCGCTGTCCATCGAGCTGAAATACTTCGAAGGCCGTCCGGTCATCGAGGAAGTCAAGCGCGTAAGTCGTCCAGGCCTGCGTCAGTACAAGTCCGTCGAAGAACTGCCGAAAGTACGTGGCGGTCTGGGCGTGTCTATCGTCTCCACCAACAAAGGTGTGATGACTGATCGTGCTGCGCGCGCTGCCGGTGTCGGCGGCGAAGTACTCTGCACAGTGTTCTAAGGGGGGATAAGCATGTCTCGCGTCGCTAAGAACCCCGTTAAGCTGCCAGCCGGTGTCGAAGTCAAATTCGTCGGCCAACAGCTTTCGGTGAAGGGTGCCAAGGGCACTCTCGAACTGAACGTTCACTCGTCCGTTGAAGTTGTTGAAGAAGCTGGTGAGCTGCGTTTCGCTGCTCGCAACGGCGACCAACAAACTCGCGCAATGGCCGGCACTACCCGTGCACTCGTGAACAACATGGTCCAGGGCGTAAGCCAAGGCTTCGAGCGCAAGCTCCAGCTGGTCGGTGTTGGTTACAAGGCGCAAGCCAAGGGCACCGTGCTGAACCTGGCGCTCGGCTTCTCGCACCCAGTGGATTATGAACTGCCTGAGGGCATCACCGCTGAGACCCCTAGCCAGACCGACATCCTGATCAAGGGTATCGACAAGCAGCTGGTAGGTCAGGTGGCCGCTGAAATCCGCGACTTCCGTCCACCAGAGCCGTACAAAGGCAAGGGTGTGCGTTACGCGGACGAAGTCGTCCGTCGTAAAGAAGCCAAGAAGAAGTAGGGCATAGCAAATGACCGACAAAAAAGTTACTCGACTGCGTCGCGCTCGCAAAGCACGCCTGAAAATGCACGAACTCGAAGTCGTGCGTCTCTGCGTGTTCCGCTCCTCGCAGCACATCTATGCCCAGGTCATTTCGGCCGACGGCAGCAAAGTCCTGGCCAGCGCCTCGACTTTGGACAAAGACCTGCGTGATGGCGCCACTGGCAACATCGACGCGGCCACTAAGGTTGGCAAGCTGGTAGCTGAGCGCGCGAAAGCCGCCGGTGTATCTCAAGTTGCCTTTGACCGTTCTGGCTTCAAGTACCACGGCCGCGTTAAAGCGCTGGCAGATGGTGCTCGTGAAGGCGGACTGGAGTTCTAAGTTATGTCAAATAACGATCAAAAGCGCGACGAAGGCTACATCGAGAAGCTGGTTCAAGTTAACCGCGTAGCCAAAACCGTAAAAGGCGGCCGTATCTTCACCTTCACCGCGTTGACCGTGGTAGGTGATGGCAAGGGTCGCGTTGGTTTCGGCCGTGGCAAATCGCGCGAAGTACCTGCTGCGATCCAGAAAGCCATGGAAGCTGCCCGTCGCAACATGATTCAGGTAGACCTGAACGGCACCACTCTGCAGTACGCCACCAAGTCCGCCCACGGCGCTTCGAAGGTGTACATGCAGCCTGCTTCCGACGGTACCGGTATCATCGCCGGTGGCGCGATGCGTGCTGTCCTGGAAGTTGCTGGCGTTCAGAACGTCCTGGCCAAGTGCTACGGCTCGACCAACCCAGTGAACGTGGTTCATGCCACTTTCAAGGGTCTGAAGGCTATGCAATCTCCTGAATCCATTGCTGCCAAGCGCGGCAAGAGCGTCGAGGAGATCCGCTGATCATGGCTACCGTCAAAGTAACGCTGATCAAAAGCACCGCCGGCCGTCTCCCTAACCACAAACTGTGTGTTAAGGGTCTGGGTCTGCGCCGCATCGGTCACACTGTAGAAGTCCTGGATACTCCCGAGAATCGCGGGATGATCAACAAGGCTTACTACATGCTGCGCGTCGAGGGTTAATCGATGAAACTCAATGATCTGAGTCCAGCGCCGGGTTCCCGTCGCGAGAAGCATCGTCCGGGTCGTGGTATCGGTAGTGGTTTGGGCAAGACCGGTGGCCGCGGCCACAAAGGTCAGACCTCCCGCTCCGGTGGCACCATCGCTCCAGGCTTTGAAGGCGGTCAACAGCCGCTGCACCGTCGTCTGCCGAAATTCGGCTTCGTTTCCCTGAAAGCCATGGACCGCGCAGAAGTGCGTCTGTCCGAGCTGGCCAAAGTGGAAGGCGACGTTGTCACCGTGCAATCCTTGAAGGATGCCAACGTGATTAACCAAAACGTACAGCGTGTGAAAATCATGCTGTCCGGCGAAGTTACTCGCGCGGTCACCATCAAGGGTATCGCAGCCACCAAAGGTGCGCGTGCGGCTATCGAAGCAGCTGGCGGCAAGTTCGAGGAATAAATGGCTAAGCAAGGTGCTCTCTCTTCGCTCGGTAAAGGCGGGATGTCTGAACTTTGGGCTCGTCTGCGTTTTCTGTTTCTGGCGATCATCGTCTATCGGATAGGCGCACACATCCCAGTTCCAGGCATCAACCCGGACCGGCTGGCGGAACTGTTTCGACAGAATGAGGGGACCATTCTTAGCTTGTTCAACATGTTTTCCGGCGGCGCGCTGGAACGGATGAGCATCTTTGCACTGGGGATCATGCCGTACATTTCGGCATCGATCATCATGCAGCTGATGACCGCCGTCAGCCCGCAGCTGGAGCAGTTGAAGAAGGAAGGTGAAGCTGGCCGTCGCAAGATCAGCCAGTACACCCGCTACGGCACCGTTATCCTGGCGCTGGTCCAGGCTGTTGGCATGTCCATCGGCCTGGCCGGTCAGGGTGTAGCGTTTTCTGCTGACTTTGGCTTCCATTTCGTCGCGGTCTCCACGTTTGTGGCGGGTGCGATGTTCATGATGTGGCTGGGTGAGCAAATCACGGAGCGCGGTGTAGGCAACGGTATCTCGATGTTGATTTTCGCAGGTATCGTCGCCGGTCTTCCGAGAGCAATCGGGCAGTCTTTCGAGTCTGCACGTACGGGCGATATCAACATTTTCGCTCTGGTCGCTATCGGTTTGCTGGCAGTAGCGATTATCGGTTTTGTGGTGTTCATTGAGCGTGGTCAGCGTCGAATCGCCGTTCACTACGCCAAGCGTCAGCAGGGCCGCAAGGTCTTCGCTGCGCAGACTAGCCACTTGCCGCTGAAGGTGAACATGGCCGGGGTCATCCCAGCCATCTTCGCAAGCAGCATTTTGCTGTTCCCGGCTTCGCTGGGTGCCTGGTTTGGTCAGTCTGAAGGTATGGGCTGGCTGCAGGACATCTCGCAGTCGATCGCTCCTGGTCAGCCGTTGAATATTCTGCTGTTTAGTGCAGGGATTATTTTCTTCTGCTTCTTCTATACGGCGTTGATGTTCAATCCGAAAGACGTAGCGGAAAACCTGAAGAAGTCCGGTGCCTTTATTCCGGGCATCCGTCCAGGCGAGCAGTCGGCGCGCTACATTGATGGCGTTCTGACCCGCTTGACCATGTTCGGTGCTCTTTATATGACGGCCGTGTGTCTGTTGCCCCAGTTCCTGGTGGTAGCGGCAAACGTTCCGTTCTACCTTGGCGGGACCTCGTTGCTGATTGTGGTAGTGGTTGTGATGGACTTCATGTCCCAAGTACAATCGCACCTCGTTTCGCACCAGTACGAATCCCTGATGAAGAAAGCCAACCTGAAAGGCTACGGTGGCAGCGGAATGCTGCGCTGAGAGACCCTTAAGGTTCGAGGAGTTGGTGATGAAAGTTCGTGCATCGGTGAAAAAGCTGTGCCGTAACTGCAAAATTATTCGCCGCGAAGGTGTTGTGCGAGTGATTTGCAGCGCGGAACCACGTCACAAGCAGCGCCAAGGCTGAGTGTGATCTGTGCTTCAAACCCAGCAGCTAGTGCGCTGCTGGGTTGATTATTTGTTTCTACAGCGATATTATCTCGCGCCCTATTTCTTGGCTTCCGGGGCGTAGGTAGCTGTCAATTGGAGTCCCACTGAATGGCCCGTATTGCAGGCGTTAACATTCCAGATAACAAGCACACTGTTATCTCGCTGACCTACATCTATGGTGTCGGTCGCACAACTGCACAGAAAATCTGTGCAGACACTGGGGTCAACCCAGCCGTGAAGATCAAAGATCTGAGCGACGAGCAGATTGAACAGCTGCGTAGCGAAGTTGCGAAGTTCACCACTGAAGGTGACCTGCGTCGCGACATCAACATGAAAATCAAGCGGTTGATGGACCTGGGTTGCTACCGCGGCCTGCGTCATCGTCGGGGTCTGCCAGTACGCGGTCAGCGTACCAAGACCAACGCGCGTACCCGTAAAGGTCCGCGTAAGCCGATCCGCAAGTAATCGCACCAGCGAATCGACAGGAATATAGACATGGCAAAACCTGCTGCTCGTCCTCGTAAAAAAGTTAAAAAGACAGTGGTTGATGGCATCGCCCACATCCATGCGTCCTTTAACAACACCATCGTGACCATTACCGATCGTCAAGGTAACGCCCTGTCCTGGGCTACCTCCGGCGGTTCGGGTTTCCGCGGTTCCCGCAAGTCCACCCCGTTCGCTGCTCAAGTAGCTGCTGAGCGTGCTGGTCAAGCTGCGCTGGAATATGGTCTGAAGAACCTCGACGTCAACGTCAAGGGTCCAGGTCCAGGTCGTGAGTCCGCTGTTCGTGCTCTGAACGGCTGTGGCTACAAGATCGCCAGCATCACCGACGTGACGCCAATCCCGCATAACGGGTGCCGTCCGCCGAAGAAGCGCCGCGTGTAATCAGGAGACAGATAAATGGCACGTTACATTGGTCCAAAATGCAAACTGTCTCGTCGTGAAGGCACCGATCTGTTCCTGAAGAGCGGCGTTCGCGCTCTGGAATCGAAGTGCAACATCGAAGCAGCCCCAGGTATTCACGGTCAGCGCCGCGGTCGTCAGTCCGACTACGGCACCCAGCTGCGTGAAAAGCAAAAAGTCCGTCGTATCTACGGCGTGCTCGAGCGTCAGTTCAGCGGTTACTACAAGCAAGCGGCCTCCTCGAAGGGCGCTACTGGTGAGAACCTGCTGCAACTGCTCGAATGCCGTCTGGATAACGTCGTTTATCGTATGGGCTTTGGCGCTACTCGTGCCGAATCCCGTCAGCTGGTTTCGCACAAAGCGATCAGCGTTAACGGCAAGACTGTAAACGTTCCGTCCTACCAAGTTCGTCCGGGTGACGTGGTCGCGGTTCGCGAGAAGTCGCTGAACCAGCTGCGCATTGTTCAAGCCCTTGAACTGTGCGCCCAGCGTGGCCGCGTTGAGTGGGTAGATGTAGACACCGCGAAGAAGTCGGGCGTTTTCAAGAACGTTCCTGCTCGCAGTGATCTGTCTGCCGACATCAACGAAAGCCTGATTGTCGAGCTCTACTCCAAGTAAGGGCTAGAAAATAGGTGCATCCATGCAGATTTCGGTAAATGAGTTCCTGACGCCCCGCCACATCGATGTGCAGGTCGTCAGTCCAACCCGCGCTAAAATCACTCTCGAGCCTCTCGAGCGTGGTTTTGGCCATACCCTGGGCAACGCGCTGCGCCGCATCCTGTTGTCCTCCATGCCTGGCTGTGCAGTAGTCGAGGCCGAGATCGACGGTGTACTCCACGAGTACTCCGCCATCGAAGGTGTTCAGGAAGACGTCATTGAAATCCTGTTGAACCTGAAAGGCCTGGCTATCAAACTGCACGGTCGTGACGAAGTTACGCTGACCTTGTCGAAGAAGGGTTCGGGGGTGGTTACCGCTGCCGATATTCAGCTGGATCATGATGTCGAGATCGTTAACCCCGATCACGTAATCGCTAACCTGGCGTCCAATGGCGCCTTGAACATGAAGCTCACCGTAGCTCGTGGTCGTGGTTATGAACCGGCCGATTCGCGTCAGAGCGATGAAGACGAAAGCCGCAGCATTGGTCGCTTGCAGCTCGACTCTTCGTTCAGCCCGGTTCGCCGTATCGCATACGTGGTGGAAAACGCCCGTGTCGAGCAGCGTACTAACCTGGACAAGCTGGTTATTGATCTGGAAACCAACGGTACTCTGGATCCTGAAGAGGCAATCCGTCGTGCTGCAACCATCCTGCAACAGCAGTTGGCTGCATTCGTCGACCTCAAGGGTGACAGCGAACCAGTGGTAGTCGAACAGGAAGACGAGATCGATCCGATCCTGCTTCGTCCGGTTGACGATCTGGAATTGACCGTGCGTTCGGCCAACTGCCTTAAGGCGGAGAACATTTACTACATCGGCGACCTGATTCAGCGTACCGAAGTAGAACTGTTGAAGACTCCGAACCTGGGCAAGAAATCCTTGACCGAAATCAAGGACGTTCTGGCCTCCCGTGGTCTGTCCCTCGGCATGCGCCTCGACAACTGGCCGCCTGCAAGTCTTAAGAAGGACGACAAGGCGACTGCCTGATCGTCGTAATCACCGAACGTAGTGTTTGGTAAGGAATGAACCCATGCGTCATCGTAAAAGTGGACGTCACCTGAGCCGTACCAGCTCTCACCGTAAGGCCATGTTCCAGAACATGGCGGTGTCGCTGTTCGAGCACGAGCTGATCAAAACTACTCTGCCAAAAGCCAAGGAACTGCGCCGCGTTGCCGAGCCGCTGATCACCCTGGCCAAGGAAGACAGCGTTGCTAACCGTCGTCTGGCTTTCGACCGTACCCGTTCGAAAGAAATCGTCGGTAAGCTGTTCAACGATCTGGGCAAGCGCTATGCCACCCGTCAGGGCGGCTACCTGCGTATCCTCAAGTGCGGTTTCCGCGCTGGCGATAACGCACCTATGGCGTACGTCGAGCTGGTTGATCGTCCTGTTGGTGGCTCGGTTGAAGCTGCTGAGTAAGGCGAACAGTCTGTAACAAGGAACCGGGCCCAGTGCCCGGTTTTTTGTTTCTGCGTGAATTGAAATAATCTATTGATCTCAGTCATGTAATGAATTTGATGGTGTCATGTTCCTGGTCGATACTTCTGCCTACGCCGATTAGCCGGCCGCAAAAGTCTGATTAAGGAGAGAGTGCATGAGCCAGAACAAAACGCTGACCACCGCCAGTGGCGCGCCGGTCGCCGACAACCAGAACTCGCGTTCGGCAGGCCCGCGGGGTCCGTTGTTGCTGGAAGACTTCCACCTGATTGAAAAGCTTGCGCACTTCAACCGCGAGAACATCCCTGAGCGCCGTGTACACGCCAAGGGGTCGGGTGCCTATGGCACGTTCACCGTCAGCCGTGATATCACCCAGTACACCTGCGCCAAGCTGTTCAGCAGCGTCGGCAAGCAGACCGAGACCTTCCTGCGTTTCTCCACAGTGGGTGGCGAGCGGGGTTCGGCCGATACCGAGCGTGACCCTCGCGGTTTTGCACTCAAGTTCTACACCGAGGAAGGCAACTGGGACATCGTGGGCAACAACACGCCGGTGTTCTTCATCCGTGATCCGTTGAAGTTCCCGGACTTCATCCACACCCAGAAGCGCCTGCCTCAAAGCAACCTGAAAAGCCCGCAGATGATGTGGGACTTCTGGTCGCATTCGCCCGAATCGCTGCACCAGGTCACCATCCTGTTCTCCGACCGCGGCATCCCGGATGGCTACCGTCACATGCACGGTTTTGGCAGCCACACCTACAGCCTGATCAACGCACAGGGCCAGCGTACCTGGGTCAAGTGGCACTTCAAGACCAAGCAGGGCATCAAGAACCTGGCGCCTGCCGAGGCGGCCCGCCTGGCCGGTACCGACCCGGATTACGCCCAGCGCGACCTGTTCGAAGCAATCGAGCGCGGTGACTTCCCGAAATGGAGCGTGTGCATCCAGGTAATGAGCGAAGCCGAGGCCGCCAGCCGTGCCGAGAACCCGTTCGACGTGACCAAGACCTGGTCGCAGAAGGACTATCCGCTGATCGAGGTGGGCGAACTGGAGCTCAACCGCAACCCGCTCAACTACTTTGCCGAAGTCGAGCAGGCCGCGTTCGGCCCCAGCAACATGATCCCGGGTGTGGGGCTGTCGCCAGACCGCATGCTGCAGGGCCGCGTATTCGCCTACGCAGACGCTCACCGTTACCGTGTGGGTACCAACCACCAGCAACTGCCGGTAAACGCCCCACGCAGCCCGGTGAACAGCTACCAGCGCGATGGTTCGATGGCCTTTGGCAGCAACGGCGGCGCGGCGCCCAACTACGAGCCCAACAGCTACGCCGACGCACCCAAGCAGGCCCCGCAGTACGCTGAGCCTGCACTGGCCCTCGGTGGTGCAGCAGACCGTTACGATCATCGTGAAGACACCGACTACTACAGCCATGCCGGTGCGCTGTTCCGCCTGATGAACGATGAGCAGAAGGCCCTGCTGATCGCCAACATCGCCGGCACCATGGCCAGCGTCTCGCGCGATGTCGTGGATCGTCAGCTGCAGCACTTCTTCAAGGCCGATCCGGCCTACGGAGGGGGAATCGCAAAGGCATTGGGTCTCAATCTGGCCTAAGTCGAAGTGATAAGAAGAACCGCCCTCATCTGGGCGGTTTTTCAATGCAATTGACTACTGTTTACCCACTTTTTTAGCGGTTTTAGCGCAATTTGCAGTGACCTTACAGTCATCCTGGTTCAAACTATGGCTTTCACACAGGGAGAGTCAGGGCAATGCAAGGTCACCCGGACGTAATCGATTATCTCAACACGTTGCTGACGGGCGAACTGGCGGCACGTGACCAATACTTCATCCACTCGCGCATGTACGAAGACTGGGGCTTCAGCAAGCTCTACGAGCGAATCAACCACGAGATGGAAGAAGAGGCACAACACGCCGACGCCCTGATGCGCCGCATTCTCATGCTCGAAGGCACCCCGCGCATGCGCCCGGACGACCTGGACATCGGCACCACCGTGCCCGAGATGATCGCCGCCGACCTGCGCCTTGAGTACAAGGTGCGCGCTGCGCTGTGCAAAGGCATCGAGCTGTGCGAGCTGCACAAGGACTACGTCAGCCGTGACATCCTGCGCGTGCAGTTGGCCGACACCGAAGAAGATCACACCTACTGGCTGGAGAAGCAGCAGGGTCTGATCAAGTCGCTGGGCCTGGAGAACTACCTGCAATCGCAGATGTAATCCGCCGCGCAACGAAAAAGGCCATCGGGGCGTACCCGATGGCCTTTTTTTGTGCCCGCATGCCGCTGTGCAGGAGCCGGCAAGGCCGGCTCCTGCAGTTCAGGCCCGGTCGCGCGCCAGCAGCGGCTTGAGGTAATACCCCGTGTGCGACTGCTTCATCTCGGCCAGCTCCTCCGGCGTGCCGCAGGCGATGATCTGTCCGCCCTTGGAGCCGCCTTCCGGCCCAAGGTCCACCAGCCAGTCGGCGGTCTTGATCACGTCCAGGTTGTGCTCGATCACCACCACGGTGTTGCCGTGGTCACGCAGGCGATGCAGCACGTCCAGCAGTTGCTGGATATCGGCAAAGTGCAGGCCAGTGGTCGGCTCATCGAGGATGTACAGCGTCTTGCCGGTATCGCGCTTGGACAGCTCGCGTGACAGCTTGACCCGCTGCGCCTCACCACCGGACAGCGTGGTCGCCGACTGGCCCAGCTTGATGTACGACAGGCCCACGTCCATCAGCGTCTGCAGTTTGCGCGCCAGTGCCGGCACCGCATCGAAGAACTCGCGGGCTTCCTCGATGGTCATTTCCAGCACCTCGTGGATGTTCTTGCCCTTGTACTTGATCTCCAGCGTTTCGCGGTTGTAGCGCTTGCTCTTGCACACGTCGCACGGCACGTAGATGTCGGGCAGGAAGTGCATCTCGACCTTGATCAGGCCATCGCCCTGGCACGCCTCGCAGCGCCCGCCCTTGACGTTGAACGAGAAACGCCCCGGCCCGTAGCCGCGCGAGCGCGACTCCGGCACGCCGCTGAACAGCTCGCGGATCGGCGTGAACAGCCCGGTGTAGGTCGCCGGGTTGGAGCGCGGTGTACGCCCGATCGGGCTCTGGTCGATGTCCACCACCTTGTCCAGGTGCTGCAGGCCATCGCAGCTGTCGTGGGCCGCAGCTTCCAGCGTGCTGGCACCATTGAGCGCGGTTGCCGCCAGCGGGAACAGGGTGTTGTTGATCAGCGTGGACTTGCCCGAACCGGACACGCCGGTCACGCAGGTCAGCAGGCCGATCGGGATCTCCAGGTCGACGTTCTGCAGGTTGTTGCCGCGTGCGCCCTTGAGCTTGAGCGACAGCTTCTTGTTGCGCGGGGTGCGCTTGGCCGGCACGGCGATCTTCACGCGGCCCGACAGGTACTTGCCGGTCAGCGAGTCCGGGTGCGCCATCACCTCGGCCGGGGTGCCCTCGGCCACGATCTGGCCGCCATGCACGCCCGCGCCCGGGCCGATATCCACCACGTAGTCGGCCATGCGGATGGCGTCCTCGTCGTGCTCCACCACGATCACCGTGTTGCCGATGTCGCGCAGGTGGTTGAGGGTGCCCAGCAGGCGATCGTTGTCGCGCTGGTGCAGGCCGATGGATGGCTCGTCGAGAATGTACATCACCCCCACCAGGCCGGCGCCGATCTGGCTGGCCAGGCGGATACGCTGGGCCTCGCCGCCCGACAGGGTATCGGCGCTGCGATCCAGCGTCAGGTAGTCCAGGCCCACATTCACCAGAAACTGCAGGCGTTCGCAGATTTCCTTGAGGATCTTGTCGGCGATCTCGCCACGGCGCCCGGTCAGCTTGAGGCCGCCGAAGTAGTCGCTGGCATCGCCGATCGGCAGGTTGGTAACCGCCGGCAGGGTCTTCTCGCCCACCCACACATGGCGCGCCTCGCGGCGCAGGCGGGTGCCGCGGCAGTCGGGGCAGGGCTGGGTGCTGAGGAACTTGGCCAGCTCTTCACGCACGGTGGCCGATTCGGTCTCGCGGTAGCGCCGCTCCAGGTTCGGCACGATGCCCTCGAAGGGGTGCGAGCGCTTGACGATATCGCCCCGGTCGTTGAGGTACTTGAAGTCGACGTTGTGCTTGCCACTGCCGTTCAGGATCACCTTCTGCTGGTCGGCCGGCAGCTCGTTGAACGGCACCTCCAGGCTGAACCCGTAATGCGCGGCCAGCGAGCCGAGCATCTGGAAGTAATACACATTGCGCCGGTCCCAGCCGCGAATCGCGCCCTCGGCCAGGGTCAGCTCGCCGTTGACCAGGCGCTTGATGTCGAAGAACTGCTTCACGCCCAGGCCGTCGCAGGTCGGGCAGGCGCCGGCCGGGTTGTTGAAGGAGAACAGCTTGGGCTCCAGCTCGCTGATCGCGTGGCCGCAGATCGGGCAGGCGAAGCGCGCCGAGAAGATCATTTCTTCACCCGGCTCGTCGTCCATCGGCGCCACCAGGGCGATGCCATCGGCCAGCTTAAGGGCTGTTTCGAACGATTCGGCCAGGCGCTGCTGCAGGTCGTCGCGCACCTTGAAGCGGTCGACCACCACATCGATGCTGTGCTTCTTCTGCTTGTCGAGCTTGGGCAACTCGTCCAGCTCGTACAGCTTGCCGTTGACCCGTGCGCGCACGAAGCCCTGGGCACGCAGCTCTTCGAACACCGCCAGGTGCTCGCCCTTGCGCTCGCGAATCACCGGAGCCAGCAGCATCAGCTTGCTGCCCTCGGGCTGGGCCAGCACCAGGTCGACCATCTGGCTGACAGTCTGGGCTTCGAGCGGGATGTCGTGGTCGGGGCAGCGTGGGGTGCCCACACGGGCATACAGCAGGCGCAGGTAATCGTAGATCTCGGTGATGGTACCCACGGTCGAGCGCGGGTTGTGCGAGGTCGACTTCTGCTCGATCGAGATGGCCGGCGACAGCCCCTCGATGGTGTCGACGTCTGGCTTTTCCATCATCGACAGGAACTGGCGGGCATACGCCGACAGCGATTCCACGTAGCGACGCTGGCCTTCGGCGTAGAGGGTGTCGAACGCCAGCGATGACTTGCCGGACCCGGACAGACCGGTGATGACGATCAGTTTGTCCCGGGGCAGGGTCAGGTCGATGTTCTTAAGGTTGTGGGTACGTGCCCCACGTATCAGGATCTTGTCCACTGCGGCCTCGCTTGGCGGGCATAAACGGAGGAGTATACGGCGCGCTGCCACCACGCGGCAAAGCGTCGCGTATATGCCGTTAACCGATCCGACTGGTAGAATCGCCGCCGGTTCACACGAGGTTTATCCATGCACGATCCCCACAGCGAACGCATGAGCGGCAGCGAGACCCGCGCCGCAGGCGGCCTGGCCCTGGTGTTCGCCTTCCGTATGCTGGGCATGTTCATGGTGCTGCCGGTACTGGCCACCTATGGCATGGACCTGGCGGGCGCCACGCCGGCGCTCATCGGCCTGGCCATCGGTGCCTATGGCCTGACCCAGGCCGTATTGCAGATTCCGTTCGGGGTCATTTCCGACCGCATCGGCCGTCGGCCGGTGATCTACCTGGGGCTGGTGATCTTTGCCCTGGGCAGCGTGCTGGCAGCGCAGGCCGACTCGATCTGGGGCGTGATCGCCGGGCGCATCCTGCAGGGTGCGGGCGCCATCTCCGCGGCAGTCATGGCGTTGCTCTCGGACCTCACCCGCGAACAGCACCGCACCAAGGCCATGGCCATGATCGGCATGAGCATCGGCCTGTCGTTCGCCGTGGCGATGGTCGTGGGGCCTCTGGTAACGCGGGCCTTCGGCCTGTCGGGGTTGTTCCTGGCCACCGCGGCGATGGCGGTGGTGGGCATCGGCCTGATCGCCTTCGTGGTGCCGGCCTCCAACGGCCCGCTGGCGCACCGCGAGTCGGGCGTGGCCAAGCAGGCCCTGGGGCCGACCCTGCGTCACCCCGACCTGCTGCGCCTGGACGTCGGCATCTTCGTGCTGCACGCCATCCTCATGGCCAGCTTCGTCGCCTTGCCGCTGGCGTTCGTGGAGCGTGGCGGGTTGCCGAAAGAGGAGCACTGGTGGGTCTACCTCACCGCCTTGCTGGTTTCATTCTTCGCAATGATTCCGTTCATCATCTACGGTGAAAAAAAGCGCAAGATGAAACGTGTCCTGCTCGGCGCGGTCAGTGTGCTCATGCTCACAGAGCTGTTTTTCTGGGAGCTGGGCAACAGCCTGCAGTCACTGGTGATCGGCACGGTGATCTTCTTCACCGCCTTCAACCTGCTCGAAGCCTCGTTGCCTTCGCTGATCAGCAAGGTGTCGCCGGCCGGTGGCAAGGGCACGGCGATGGGGGTGTATTCCACCAGCCAGTTCCTGGGGGCGGCGCTGGGCGGGATCATGGGTGGCTGGTTGTTCCAGCATGGCGGCTTGAGCGTGGTTTTCCTGGGGTGCGCAGGCCTCTGTGCCCTTTGGTTGGCCATAGCTGTTACTATGCGCGAACCACCTTACGTGACGAGCCTGCGCTTGCCGTTGTCGCCAGAAGCGATGCGCGAAGCGGGCTTGACCGAGCGCCTCAAGGCCGTGCCGGGTGTGACCGACGCAGTGGTGGTGGCAGAGGAAGCCGCCATCTATATCAAACTGGATACACAAATTTTGGATCGTACGGCCCTGGAGCTGCTGGTAAACCCGGCGCCCGCGGCGTGCCAAGCCTAGGAGAACGTTATGGCCCGTGGGGTTAACAAAGTCATTTTGGTCGGCACTTGCGGCCAGGACCCTGAAGTTCGCCACCTGCCCAACGGCAACGCGGTGACCAACCTCAGCCTGGCCACCAGCGAGCAGTGGACCGACAAGCAGACCGGCCAGAAGGTCGAGCGTACCGAGTGGCACCGTGTGTCGATGTTCGGCAAGGTTGCCGAGATTGCCGGCGAGTACCTGCGCAAGGGTTCGCAGGTGTACATCGAGGGCAAGCTGCAGACCCGCGAGTGGGAAAAGGACGGCATCAAGCGTTACACCACCGAGATCATCGTCGACATGCAGGGCACCATGCAGCTGCTGGGTGGTCGTCCGCAGAACCAGGACGGTTCGCAGCAGGGTGGCAACAACTACAACCAGGCCCCGCGTCAGCAGGCGCCTCAGCAGCGTCCGCAGCAGGCCCCTCAGCAGCGCCCTGCGCCGCAACAGCCTGCGCCGCAGCCGGCTGCCGACTTCGACAGCTTCGATGACGACATCCCGTTCTGAGCCCTGGCCAACGCCGCGCTTCAAGACAAACGCCCGATGCACTGCATCGGCCGTTTTGCGTTCTGGGGAAACCTCGGTGGGCGGTGGCCCTGACACGCTTGCGATGTTCAGCGTACGTGCGGGCCTCGCGGTACCTCTAGCGGGGCGCCAGGAGGTGAAGCGGCCCGTGAGCACTCACGCCGCGGCCACGCCTTGGCCCACCAGCCCCGCCAGTGCATTGAGCATCGGTGCGCGATACTCCACGTCCTTCTCGTTCCAGTACACATGACCGGCCGGCAGGTCGACATTGAAGAAGCTTTCGTAGTAGCTGCCTGGCGCCGAATCCGAACGGTCGTTGCCGAACACCTTCAGGCGCACCGCACCCGCTTCAAGCCCGGTGTCCGCCTGGTGCAGCGCAATCACGCTGAAGCGCTCGCCGACCGCCCCGGGGCCATCGATCAGCTCGATTTCATACAGCTGTGCCAGCGCCTCGATGAACCGCTCGGTCTCCAGGCCCAGCGACGAGATCTCGAGCCCGTCGCTGTAGAAGTGCGCCTGTATCACGTTCATCTCGCCATCGAACCCCGGCTGCACGTCGCGCCGCAGCCGCGCCCGCACACCCACCGAGTACCCGGCGAACGCGGCACGCAGGTCAAAGTGGTAGTGCACGTCATCCTGCATCAGGTGCTGCACCTGAAACACGCAGTCCACAAAACCTTCTTCGCCAAACTGCTCCAGCAGCGGCAACCCGTTCTTGTCCAATTGCATCATGCAGTCCCTTGGCGATGGTGGTCAGGCTGGCGATTATGCACCCGTTGCACGCATCGATAATCCGTTTTAATGGTGCTTGGCCCGATCTTGGCTAGAGTGAATATTGACGACCACCCAGTGGCCGCCACCGTGACTGTTCACGAGACGCCGGCAATGCTCCGCGCGTCCACCACCTGATCAGGAGTGCACGATGGATCTCAACCGTCGGCAATTTTTCAAGGTCGCCGCCATCGGCCTTGGAGGTTCGAGCCTGGCGGCGCTGGGCATGGCCCCCGCGCCGGCCTTCGCCGAACAGATACGCCACTTCAAGCTGGCCCACACCAAGGAAACCCGCAACACCTGCCCCTACTGCTCGGTCGGCTGCGGCCTGATCCTGTACAGCCAGGGCGATGCGGGCAAGAACGTGGCGCAGAGCATCATCCACGTCGAAGGCGACGCCGATCACCCGGTCAACCGCGGCACCCTGTGCCCCAAAGGTGCAGGCCTGCTGGACTTCATCCACAGCCCCAGCCGCCTGCAGTACCCGCAGGTACGCAAGCCGGGCAGCAACGAGTGGACGCGCGTCAGCTGGGATGAGGCCATGGACCGCGTGGCCGAGCTGGTCAAGGCCGACCGCGACGCCAACTTCATCGAGAAGAACGCCCAGGGCCAGACCGTCAACCGCTGGCTCAGCACCGGGTTCCTCGCGGCCTCGGCGGCTTCCAGCGAAGCCGGCTACCTGACCCACAAGGTCATTCGCAGTTTGGGCATGCTGGGGTTCGACAACCAGGCGCGTGTCTGACACGGCCCGACGGTGGCAAGTCTTGCCCCGACGTACGGCCGTGGTGCCATGACCAATCACTGGACCGATATCGCCAACGCGAACCTGATTCTGGTGATGGGCGGCAACGCAGCAGAAGCGCACCCGTGCGGTTTCAAATGGGTGACCGAAGCCAAGGTGCACAACCAGGCGCGGCTGATCGTGGTCGACCCACGGTTTACCCGTACCGCCTCGGTGGCCGATTACTACGCGCCGATTCGCACCGGCAGCGACATCGCCTTCATGGGCGGCCTGATCAACTATCTGCTCAGCACTGACCAGATCCAGCACGAGTACGTGCGCAACTACACCGACGTGTCGTTCATCGTCAAAGCCGGCTTCGGCTTCGAGGACGGGCTGTTCAGTGGCTACGATGCGGCCAAGCGTACCTATGCCGACAAGTCCGGTTGGGGCTACGAACTGGGTGAAGACGGTTTCGCCAAGGTCGACCCGACCCTGCAGGACCCGCGCTGCGTCTACCAGCTGATGAAGCAGCACTACAGCCGCTACACCCCGGAGCTCGCCAGCATGACCTGCGGCATGCCCCAGGCCAGCATGCAGAAGATCTGGGAAGAGATCGCCACCTGCTCCACACCCGGCAAGACCATGACCATCCTCTATGCCCTGGGCTGGACCCAGCATTCGATCGGCGCGCAGATCATCCGCAGCGCGGCGATGGTGCAACTGCTGCTGGGCAACGTCGGCATGCCGGGTGGCGGGGTCAACGCCCTGCGCGGGCACTCCAACATCCAGGGCCTGACCGACCTGGGCCTGCTGTCCAACTCCTTGCCGGGCTACCTGACCCTGCCCGGTGATGCCGAGCAGGACTACGACGGCTACATCGCCAAACGCACCCTCAAGCCGCTGCGCCCAGGGCAGCTGTCGTACTGGCAGAACTACGGCAAGTTCCACGTCAGTCTGATGAAGGCCTGGTATGGCGCCAACGCCACTGCCGAGAACCACTGGGGCTACGACTGGCTGCCCAAGCTCGACATCCCAGGCTACGACGTGCTCAAGATGTTCGACATGATGGGCAGGGGCGAGGTGCACGGCTACATGTGCCAGGGCTTCAACCCGATTGCCGCGCTGCCCGACAAGAACCGCGTCACTGCCGCGCTCAGCAAGCTCAAGTGGCTGGTGGTGATGGACCCGCTGGCCACCGAAACCTCGGAGTTCTGGCGCAACGCAGGGCCGTACAACGACGTCAGCACGGCCGACATCGCCACCGAGGTCATCCGCCTGCCCACCACCTGCTTCGCCGAGGAGGACGGTTCGCTGGTCAACAGCAGCCGCTGGCTGCAGTGGCACTGGAAGGGCGCCGACGGCCCGGGGGAAACCCGAACCGACGTGCGCATCATGAGCGACCTGTTCCTGCGCCTGCGTGAACGCTACCGCGCCGAGGGTGGCGCGTTTGCCGAACCGCTGCTCAACCTCAGTTGGCCGTACAAGGTCGCCGATGAACCCTCCCCCGAGGAGCTGGCCAGGGAGCTCAATGGCATGGCCGTGACCGATCAGGTCGATGCCACCGGCGCCGCGCTCAAGGGCGGCCAGCAACTGTCGGGGTTCGCCCAGCTCAAGGACGATGGCAGTACCGCGTCCGGCTGCTGGATCTTCTGCGGCAGCTGGACCGAGCAGGGCAACCAGATGGCTCGGCGCGACAACAGCGACCCGTATGGCATGAAGCAGAACCTGGGCTGGGCCTGGGCCTGGCCGATGAACCGGCGAATCCTCTACAACCGTGCCTCGGCCACCCCGCAAGGCCAGCCCTGGGACCCGAAAAAACGCCTGGTATGGTGGAACGGCAAGGCCTGGACCGGCACCGACACCCCGGACTACAAGGCCGACGTGCCCCCCGAGGCGGGCATGAACCCGTTCATCATGAACCCCGAAGGGGTGGCCCGGTTCTTCGCCGTCGACAAGATGGCCGAAGGCCCGTTCCCCGAGCACTACGAACCCTTCGAGACGCCGATCGGGATCAACCCGCTGCACCCCACCAACAAGAAGGCCACCAGCAACCCGGCCGGACGCATCTTCGACTCGGTGTGGGACACCCTCGGCCAGGCCAAGGACTACCCCTACGCGGCCACCACCTACCGGCTGACCGAGCACTTTCACTTCTGGAGCAAGCATGCGCGCCTGAACGCCATCGCCCAGCCCGAGCAGTTCGTCGAGATCGGTGAAGTGCTGGCGCAGCAGAAGGGTATCCAGGCCGGCGACCGGGTGCGGGTGAGTTGCAAGCGTGGGCATATCGAGGCGGTGGCGGTCGTCACCAAGCGGATTCGTCCGCTGCAGGTCAACAACCAGACCGTGCACCAGGTCGGTATCCCGCTGCACTGGGGCTTCACCGGGCTGACGCGGCATGGCTACCTGACCAACACCCTGGTGCCGTTCCTCGGCGATGGCAATACACAGACCCCGGAATCGAAGTCGTTCCTGGTCAACGTGGAGAAAATCTGATGGCCAGCCAAGACATCATTGCCCGTTCGGCCACCACCACGCTGCCCCCCTCGGTGCGCCAGCAGGAGCAGGTCGCCAAGCTGATCGACACCACCAAGTGCATCGGCTGCAAGGCCTGCCAGGTGGCGTGTTCGGAATGGAACGAGCTGCGCGACGAGGTGGGTCACAACCACGGCACCTATGACAACCCGCAGGACCTCAGTGCTGAAAGCTGGACGCTGATGCGCTTCACCGAGCACGAGACCGCCGACGGCAACCTGGAGTGGCTGATCCGCAAGGACGGCTGCATGCACTGCGCCGACCCCGGCTGCCTCAAGGCCTGTCCCAGCCCGGGGGCGATCATCAAGCACGCCAACGGCATCGTCGACTTCAACCAGGACCACTGCATCGGCTGCGGCTACTGCATCACCGGCTGCCCGTTCAACATCCCGCGCATCTCGCAGAAGGACCACAAGGCCTACAAGTGCACCCTGTGTTCCGACCGCGTGGCCGTGGGGCTGGAGCCGGCCTGCGTGAAGACCTGTCCCACCGGCGCCATCGTGTTCGGCAGCAAGACCGACATGCAGGAGCACGCCGCCGAACGCATCGTCGACCTCAAGTCGCGGGGCTTCGAGCATGCCGGCCTGTACGACCCGGACGGCGTGGGTGGCACCCATGTGATGTACGTGCTGCACCACGCCGACACGCCGCGCGTGTACGCGGGGCTGCCCGACAACCCGGTGATCAGCCCGCTGGTCGGGCTGTGGAAGGGCGTGAGCAAACCGCTGGCGCTGCTGGCCATGGGTGCGGCGGTGCTGGCCGGGTTCTTCCACTACGTACGCATCGGCCCGCAGCGGGTCGAGGAAGAGGATGACGAGCATCCTGACACCAGCGTGCATCAGGTCGACCCGTCGGTGCATGTGTATGACCCGGGCAAGCCCACCGCACCAGGGGAGCAACGGCCATGAAGCACAAGCCGATACTGCGTTACACCGCCAACGAGCGCACCAACCACTGGCTGGTGGCGATCCTGTTCTTCATGGCGGCACTGTCGGGGCTGGCGCTGTTTCACCCGGCGCTGTTCTGGCTCAGCCACCTGTTCGGCGGCGGGCCGTGGACACGCATCCTGCACCCGTTCATGGGCGTGCTGATGTTCGTGCTGTTCCTGGGGCTGGTGCTGCGCTTCTGGCGGGCCAACTTCATCACCGCCACCGACCGGCAGTGGCTGCGCCGGGTCGACCGGGTGATCCGCAACGAGGAGGAGGGCGTACCACCGGTGGGCAAGTACAACGCCGGGCAGAAGCTGCTGTTCTGGACCCTGCTGGCGTGCATGCTGGTGCTGCTGGTGAGTGGCGTGGTGATCTGGCGTGCCTACTTCAGCGCGTACTTCGGTATCGACACCATTCGCCTGGCCACCCTGCTGCATGCCCTGGCCGGCTTCGTGCTGGTGCTGAGCATCATCGTGCACATCTATGCCGGCATCTGGATCAAGGGCTCGGTCAGCGCCATGCTGCATGGCTGGGTCAGCCGCGCGTGGGCGCGCAAGCACCATGCGCTATGGTACCGGGAGGTCACTCGGGACGAGCGGCCCGACACGCACAAAGGAGCCAAGCCTTGAGTACCGTGATGGAACCCGATCAGATCCAGGCGTCGGCCAGTTCGCCGCCGTTTCTGCACCCGCCACCGCCCCAGCTGTTTGCGCTGCGTGCCGAACGCCTCGACCTGCTGGCCGAGGGGCATGCGCTGGGCGACTACCTGCGCTTCGTGGCCGGGTTGTGCCGCGTGCAGCAGGGGTTGCTGGACAACCCGCCGACAGCGGCCATGCCCGACCCGCAGCGCCTGCAGCTGTGCGTGACCCACGGCCTGGCGCCACTGGCCGCCGACAGCCTGGTGCGCGAGGGCGCCTGGCAGGGCTGGCTGGATGCCCTGTTGCAACGCTACGAGGCGTCTTCGCCGCTGGCGCATCAGGCCCAGACGCAATTGCGCGAGGCCGGGGCAGGGCAGCGCATGGTGTGGGCGCTGGCACTGCTGGGCGGGCAGTACAGCGCGGTGCCGGCGGCGCTGGTGCCGTTTCTGGGGGCCGCGCTGCAGGCGGCGTGGAGCCATTGGCTGCTGGCCATGCCCGGCGTCGAACTCAAGCCCGGCGACAGCCTGGGGCAGTGCCCGGCATGTGGTTCGCCGGCGATGGCGGGGGTAATCCGCCACCGCGGCAAGTACAACGGCCTGCGCTACCTGGTGTGTGCGTTGTGTGCCTGTGAATGGCATGCGGTGCGGGTCAAGTGCGTGTATTGCGAGCAAAGCAAGGGCTTGCAGTACTTCAGCCTGGAGGATGACCGCCATGTCGCCGGGCAGGCGCCGTTGCGGGCCGAATGCTGCCTCGAATGCCACAGTTACCTGAAGCTGGTCTACCTTGAAAGCGATGCGCAATCGGAGGCCCTGTCGGCAGACCTGGCCAGCCTGGCACTGGACATGCGCCTGGATCAGGAGGGGTACCAGCGCCTGGCGCCGAACCTGTTGCTGGCCCCGGGCCTGTAGGGCCGGCCTTGCGCGAAGGGCGCACTACACTGTGGGATCCGACCCTGCGCGGTGTTCCATTCGCCGGCAAGGCCGGCTCCTACATAGGCCGGAGCGTTTTTGCATGTCCTCCAACGTCACTCAGTGCACCCACCGTCTACCCTCCATCGACACCCTCCTGCGCAGCCCTGCCTGCGTTCCCCTGGTGGACCGCTACGGCCGCGACGCCGTGCTCGCCACCTTGCGCCAACTGCTCGATGACCTGCGCGAGCCCGCCCGCCACGGCCAGCTCGGCGCTGCCGAACTGGCCCCCGAGGTGCTCGCCGGCCGCACCAACGAACGCCTCGCCGCCCGGCACCGCAGCCACATCCGCCGGGTGTTCAACCTCACCGGCACCGTGCTGCACACCAACCTGGGCCGCGCGCTGCTGCCCGAAGCCGCCATCGAGGCTGTCCAGCTTGCCGCGCGCCACCCCCTCAACCTCGAGTTCGACCTGGACAGCGGCAAGCGCGGCGACCGTGACGACCTGATCGAAGGCCTGATCCGCGAGCTCACCGGCGCCGAGGCCGTGACCGTGGTCAACAACAATGCCGCCGCCGTGCTGCTGGCGCTCAACAGCCTGGGCGCGCGCAAGGAGGGCATCATTTCGCGCGGCGAACTGATCGAGATCGGTGGTGCATTCCGCATCCCCGACATCATGGCCCGCGCCGGGGTCAGGCTGCACGAGGTGGGCACCACCAATCGCACCCACGCCCGCGACTACGAAGCGGCAATCAACCCGCGCAGCGGCCTGCTGATGCGCGTGCATTGCAGCAACTACAGCATTGAAGGCTTCACCAGCCATGTGCCCACCGCCGAGCTGGCGCAACTGGCCCACCAGCACGGCCTGCCGCTGCTCGAAGACCTGGGCAGCGGCAGCCTGATCGACCTGACCCGCTGGGGCCTGCCCGCCGAACCCACGGTGCGTCAGGCCCTGGCCGATGGCGCCGATATCGTTACCTTCAGCGGCGACAAGCTGCTCGGCGGTCCGCAGGCCGGGATCATCGTGGGCAGCAAGGCGCTGATCGCGCGCATCAAGAAGAACCCGCTCAAGCGTGCCCTGCGGGTCGACAAGTTGACCCTCGCCGCGCTGGAAGCGGTGCTGGGCCTGTACCGCGACCCCGACCGTTTGGCCGAGCGCCTGCCCAGCCTGCGCCTGCTGACCCGGCCGCAAGCCGAGATCCTGGCCCAGGCCGAACGCCTGGCGCCGCGCATGGCACAGGCGTTGGGCGCGTCGTGGAGCGTTGCCGCGCTGCCTGCACTGGGCATGATCGGCAGCGGCAGCCAGCCGGTGGCACGCCTGCCCAGTGCTGCGCTGTGCATGCGCCCACAGGTGTCCAAGCGCCTGCGCGGTCGCAGCCTGCTGGCGCTGGAAGCGGCCTTGCGCGCGTTGCCCATCCCGGTGCTCGGGCGCCTGGACGACGACGCGCTGTGGCTCGACCTGCGCCAGCTGGATGACGAACCCGCGTGGCTGGCGCAGCTGACGCAACTGGCGGTACTGCCCACGTGATCGTCGGCACCGCCGGGCACATCGACCATGGCAAGACCGCGCTGCTCGAAGCCCTCACCGGCCAGGCCGGGGATCATCGGCGCGAAGAGCGCGAACGCGGCATCACCATCGACCTTGGCTACCGTTATGCAGCGCTGGCGGCGGATGCGCCGTTGACCGGCTTTGTCGACGTGCCGGGCCACGAGCGGTTTATCCACAACATGCTGGCCGGCGCCCAGGGTATCGACCTGGTGCTGCTGGTGGTGGCGGCCGACGACGGGGTGATGCCCCAGACCCGCGAGCACCTGGCCATCGTCGAACTGCTGGGCATCGCGCAGGCGCTGGTGGCCATCACCAAATGCGACCGGGTCGAGCCGGCGCGGGTGCAGGCGGTGCAGGCCCAGGTGCGCGGGCTGCTTGCGCCGGGACCGTATGCCGGGGCGGCGCAGTTCGCGGTGTCGAGTGTCAGCGGCCAGGGTATCGAGGCACTGCGTCAGGCATTGCTCGCCGCGCAGCACGCCCTGCAGCCGCGTAGCCAGGGTGGCGCTTTTCGCCTGGCCATCGACCGGGCCTTCAGCGTGGCCGGGGCCGGTATCGTGGTCACGGGCACCGCGTTGTCCGGGCAGGTTCAGGTGGGCGACAGCCTGGTGCTGGGCAAGGCGGGCAAACCGGTGCGGGTGCGCGGCCTGCACGCGCAGAACCAGGTCGCGACCCAGGCCTTCGCCGGGCAGCGCGTGGCCCTGAACATCAGTGCCGAGCGGCTGGCGCTGGAGCATATCCACCGCGGCGACTGGCTGCTGGCCGAGTGGCTGCATGCGCCTACTCAGCGGCTGGATATCGAACTGCACCTGCTGGCCGGGGAAGCCCGTGCACTCGAGCATTTCAGCCCGGTGCACCTGCACCTGGGCACCCAGGACGTCACCGCCCGCGTCGCATTGCTGGAAGGCGAGCGGCTGGCGCCCGGGGCGCGCATGTTCGCGCAGCTGCTGGTCAACGCGCCGGTGCAGGCGGTGCATGGTGACTCCGTGGTGCTGCGCGACCAGAGTGCCCAGCGCACCCTTGGCGGCGGGCGCGTACTCGATCCATTCGCCCCGGCCCGCCAGCGCCGCAGCCCGCAGCGGCTGGCGCAGCTGCAGGCACTGGCGGCGGCCGACAGCCTGGAAAAGGCCTTGCCGGCGCTGCTTGCGCAAGGCACGGGCGGGCTCGACCCGCAGCGCCTGGAGCGCCAGTTCAATCGCTTGCGCAACCACTGGCGGCTGGATGCGCAGGTGCAGGTGGTGGCCACGCGGCAGGGGCCGCTGCTGTTCGACACGACGCAATGGCAGGCGCTCAAGGCCCGGGTGCTGGCGCAACTGGCGCGCTTTCACGAGCTCGAACCCGACCAGCTCGGCCCTGACCGCGACCGCCTGCGCCGTTTCGCCAGCCTGGCACTGGAGCGGCCGGCGTTCATCAGCCTGGTGGACGAGTTGCTGGGCGAGCAGGCGATTGCCAGCAGCGGCCCGTGGCTGCACCTGCCCACGCACCAGGCGCGCCTGAACGAGGCCGACACGGCGCTCTGGCAACAGGTGCAACCGTTGCTGCTGGCGGCGCGTTTCGATCCGCCCTGGGTGCGCGACCTGGCCCGCGCCACCGGCAGCGAAGAAGCCGAGGTACGGCTGCTGCTGCGCAAGATGGCGCGTCTGGGCCAGGTGCACCAGGTGGTGCGCGATCTGTTCTATCCCGAGGCCACAGTGCGGCAAATGGCGGCTATGCTGTTGCGCATGGCGGGTGATGAGGTGCAGGTGACGGTTTTTCGTGATGCGCTGGGTATCGGGCGCAAGCGCAGCATCCAGGTGCTGGAATACTTCGATCGCATCGGCCTGACCCGGCGCCTGGGCGACCAGCGCCGCATTCGCCGCGACAATGCCCTGGCTCAACCGGGCGACAACTGAATTCAAGGAAGGCAATCGCGCCCGGTGGCGCGGCCGGGCTTCAAACCCGGTTGGGGACGGCAGCCGTTCCCGGGCAGGTTCGACTCCGGCTGCCTTCCGCCATTTTTCGCAGTGCCTCAGGCCACCCGTTCACCGCACAGGTCCAGGGCGAACCAGTGCTCGGCGGTGTCGATGTCCAGCCCCGCGCCCAGCAGGGCGAACAGCTTGCCCAGCGCCGCCTCGCGGGTCATGCCGCCGCCCGATACCAGGCCGGTCTCGCGCAGGCGGCTGCCGGCGGCGTAGGTATCGAACAGCACACTGCCCTCGATGCACTGGCTGATGGCGGCAATCAGCACGCCCCCCTGGCGCGCCTTCTGCAACGCCTGCATCAGTGCTGCATCTTCCGATGGGCCGGTGCCGCTGCCATAGCATTCAAGCAGCAGGCCGCGCACGCCGCTCACTACCAGTGCCTGTACCTGCTCGGCCTGCAAGCCGGGGTACACCGGCAGCACCGCCAGTTTCACCGGCACCCGCGGTTGGGCATAGCCGAGTACCGCGGGCAACGCGCTGGCGCGGCTGCCTTCGCGGTGGCGCGCCGGCGCGGCAAACGCATCGAAGGCCTCGCTGCGCAGTTTGCTGGCCCGTGCGCCGTGCAGCAGCTGGCCTGCGAAATACAGCTGCACGCCGCTTTGCAGGCCGCTTTCGAACAGGGCCAGGGCGCCGTGCAGGTTGTCCCAGGCGTCGCTGTGCGGTGCGCCGGCCGGCAGCATCGAGCCGGTGAGCACTACCGGCACATCCAGCCCCAGCAGCAGGAACGACAACGCTGCTGCGCTGTAGGCCAGGGTGTCGGTGCCGTGCAGCAGCAGGATGGCGTCGTGGCCATCACGCGTCACCGCTGTGACGATGGCCGCCTGCATGGCCAGCCAGTTGGCCTGCTGCATGTTGGCGCTGTCGAGCAGCGGTGACATCTCCTGCAGGCGCCAGTGCACCCGGGGTGGCGTCGGGTGCGTGTCCAGCCAGGCGCGCATGCGTGCCTCGAAGCCACCGGCCGGCGCCAGGCCATGGGGCGTTTGCAGCATGCCGATGGTGCCGCCGGTGTAGAGGACGAGAAGGTTCTTGACCGCGCGCATGGTGAGCATTCCAGGCAGGTGAGAAAAGGGGCATCGCGAATCGGCTGCCGCCCGCGAACGGGGCGGCGGCACAGGGTTGCTCAGCGTTGCGCTTGAGCTTGAGCTTCGCCCACGCTGGCAGGGCGTGTGCTTTCAGCGGGCTGGACAGCAGGCCAGGCCTGGGTGTCCAGGTCCAGGTCGGGGAACCTGGCCGAGTCGAATACCGGCTGCTTGATGCCTGCCTTGCGCTGGTCGTCGTAGTCGCGCATCACGCGCAGGCCGATCTTGAACAGCAGCGCCAGGGCGATCAGGTTGACGAAGGCCAGGCACGTCATGGTGATGTCGGCGAAGGCGAACACGGTCGACAGGTTCTGCACCGAGCCCCACACGATCAGCGCCAGCACCAGGGCACGGTAGACCATCAGCACCGCACGGTTGCGGGTCAGAAACTGCAGGCTGTTTTCGCCCAGGTAGTAGTTGTAGAGGATGCAGGTGAACACGAACAGCGACAGCGCCACGCTGACGAACAGGCGACCCCAGTCACCGACCACGGCAGCCAGCGAGTTCTGGGTCAGCACGATGCCGTCACCTTCGAAGCCCGGGGTGTAGAAGCCCGACAGCAGAATCAGCAGCGCGGTGCAGGTGCAGATCACGAAGGTATCGAGGAACACGCTGAATGCCTGCACCACGCCCTGGGCGCCCGGGTGTTTCACTGCCGCCACGGCGGCCACGTTGGGCGCACTGCCAAGGCCCGCTTCGTTGGCGAACACGCCACGCTTGACGCCCATCACGATGGCACTGCCCAGCAGGCCGCCGAAGGCAGGGTCCAGGCCGAAGGCGCTCTTGAAGATGGTTTCGAGCATGGCCGGCACGTGTTCGATCTGGCTGCCGATCACGTACAGGGTAACGCCGATGTAGGCCAGGGTCTTGACCGGCACCAGCAGGTCGGACACCGAAGCGATGCGCTTGATCCCGCCCAGGAACACGATGGCCAGCAGCACGGCCAGGGCAATCCCGGTGTGCTCCGGGGCGAAGCCGAAGGCGTTCTGCAGCGAGTGGGTCACGGTGTACGACTGCAGGCCGTTGAAGGCGAAGCCGTAGGTCACCAGCAGCAACACCGAGAACACCACTGCCATGGCGCGCAGGTTGAGGCCGTGCAGGATGTAGTAGGCCGGGCCTCCGCGGTACAGGCCGTCACCGTCGGCGCGCTTGTAGACCTGCGCCAGGGTGCATTCGAAGAAGCTGCTGGACATGCCCACCAGCGCCGTCACCCACATCCAGAACACCGCGCCCGGGCCGCCCAGGGTCACGGCGATACCGACACCGGCGATGTTGCCGGCACCCACGCGCCCGGCCAGGCTCAGCATCAGTGCCTGGAACGAACTCAACTGGCCCGCCTGGCCGCGCAACGATTCCTTGAATACGCCGAACATATGGATGAAATGGCGAAACTGCACAAATCGCGAGCGCAGGGTGAAATAGCTTCCCAGTCCGACGATAAGCACGATAAGGAGCTTCCCCGAAAGGAAATCGTTGAGCACTTCGAGCATGGCGTGACCTCGGTTCTTGTTCTGAATGACAGTGGCTGACGGCGTGCGCCGTTTGCCTGGGGGCGCATGGTTGGTCATGACAAACGTCGTTACAATTTCGCGGGTTGCTCTGAGTTGATGCGACCTGATGCTAAACTGGCGCCTATCGCATCAATCGGTACCTGATCAATGAGTCAACACCTGGGCCCCAACCTCAAGCTGGCGTGCAGCCATTACCGCTCTATTTCCGAGGTTTGCCGGCAGCTGTCGATCAACCGGGCGCAGTTCAACAAGTACCTGAGCGGGCAGAGCCAGCCGACGGCGTACAACCTCAAGCGCATCGGCGACTTCTTCGGCGTCGAGGACTACGAACTGGGCCTGCCGCCGGAACAGTTCGCGCGCCTGATCGGTGCGCGCAGCTCGGCGCTTGCCAGCCCGGCCCAGGCCGACCCGTTGCTGGAACTGCTGCGCCCGCTGCGCGAGCACGAGGGCAATCTGTCGCGCTACTGCGGCTACTACTTCGAGTATTCCAACTGCATGTCGGTGCCGGGCAGCATCCTGCTGTCGCTGGTGCACCTGCGCGAAGAACGCGGCACGTTCCTGTTCGAGCGCCAGGAACGCCAGGAGCGCTCCAGCAGCACCGACGTGCAGGCCGAAGACTGGGTGCGCTGCCGCTACCTGGGCGCGGCCTTTCAGTTGCAGGACCGGGTGTTTCTGATCGACTACGAATCGCTGACGGTCAACGAGATGAGCCAGACCATCCTGATTCCCAGCTTCAAGAGCCGCATCACCCGGCTCAACGGCCTCAAGACCGGCGTCTCCAGCGGTGACCGGCGCACTCCGGCGTGTACCCGCGTGGTGTGGGAATACCTGGGCCCGGAAATCAACCGCATCAATGCCTACCGCCAGGTCCGGCTGTACCGCCCGGATGACCCGCGCATCGATGACGATGTGCGCGCACGGCTCAACGTCGGGCCGATTCGCAACGGCCTGTTCGAGATCGAGTGAAGGGCGCCGTGCTCAGCGGCGAATGAATGCCGCCACCTGCTGCGCCAGGGCCCCGGCCTGTGGGGGATGGGCGCGCAGGTGGGCGGCGATGCCGTGGTCGCAGTCGGGCAGGGTCAGCTGTTCGAAATGCCCGGGGGGTAGGGTGTCGCTCAGCGCCTGGATGACTTCGGCCGGGATCGGGCTGTAGCGCAGCATGCCGTCGATTTCCACATGGCCTGCCGACGTGCCCGGGGTTCGCCCGTGGTGGCCGGCCAGCAGGCCATCGTATTGTCCCAGCACCAGCAGCACCTGGCCGCGATAGCTGCGCAGGAACTTGTAGCTGTCGCTGTCGAGAAACCCGTGGGGGGTGCTGATGGCGCGGGTGAAGGCCGGGCCGAAGGGTGCATCGTAGGCGCTGTCGGCATAGACCGCCGGGCACAGCAGCACCAGCTTGTTCACCTGGCGTGCATGGTGCGCTGCCACTTTCAGCGCCAGCGCTGCGCCCAGGCTGTGGCCGATCACGGTGTTGCAGCGATGCTCGACGTGGCGAAAGAAGCGCAGCGCCTCGGCCAGGTTGGTGTGCAGCGAGGGCGCCCGGGCCCCCGGCAGGCTGGCCAGGCTGTGCCCCGACAGGTTGCCGGTCAGCGAGCCGATGCCCAGGGCCTGCAGGCGGTACAGCAGCGGGTTGAGGTGGGTGAAGTCGCTGCGTGCGCCGCCGAGCATGAACAGCGGCGGCGCGTGCTCGATATCGGGGATCAGCAGGCGACCTTCCTGGCTGTAGCCGTCGAACGTTTCGACCACCAGGCACTCGCGGCCCGGGCTGGGTTCGTCGAATTGCCAACGCTCACGTCCGTGTGCGGCCGTCTTGATCGGCATGAAGCGGTCCTCTTGCCCGGGGTGAAGGGTCGACAAGTCGACATGAACCAGCGAGGCTGACGCTTTTACAGTAGATGCAGTCGGGCATTTCTGGTGGGCGCGCAGGTTATTTCTTGAACTACGTTGAACCCGTCACACTTTGCGCTGACACACTCTAGACTTTGGCGCCAGTCGGCCCCGCGTTGGACTTCGCCTGCTGGAAGCCGCAAAATATCCGCTTTCCCTCAATTTATCTGACCGGACCTGCTGACTCTATGCGAATGCGCCTGATGCTGTTGGGTGGTGGAAATGCCCTTGGGCAAGCGCTGATTCGCCTCGGGGCCGAGGAAGATATCGGCTTTCTGGCGCCGCGCCCACCTGACCAGGGCTGGGATGCCGCGAGCCTGACCCAGCTGCTCGATGACACCCGCCCCGATGCGCTGATCAATCTGGCCTACTACTTCGACTGGTTCCAGGCCGAATCGGTGAGCGAGCAGCGCCTGGCTTCGCAGGAGCGTGCGGTCGAGCGCCTGGCCGAACTGTGCCAGCACCACAACATCATCTTGCTGCAACCCTCCAGCTACCGGGTATTCGACGGTTCGCGGGCCACGGCCTATAGCGAAAAGGACGAGCCGGTACCGCTCGGCCAACGTGGCCAGGCGTTGTGGCGCATCGAACAGAGCGTGCGCGCGACCTGCCCGCAGCACGTGCTGCTGCGCTTTGGCTGGGTGCTCGACGACAGCGTCGACGGTGTGCTGGGGCGTTTTCTGACTCGCGCCGAGCACTCGCAGGAACTGCTGCTGGCCGACGACCGGCGTGGCAACCCGACCCCGGTCGACGATGCAGCGCGGGTGATCCTGGCGGTGCTCAAGCAACTGGACTGTGGCGCGCCACTGTGGGGCACCTACCATTACGCCGGCAACGAGGCGACCACGCCGCTGGCGCTGGGTCAGGCGATCCTCAGCGAAGCCGGGCAACTGCGTCAGCTGGCCGTCGAAGCGCCCACTGCGCAGGCCCACGCCGCCCGCCCGGATGCTGGCGAAGAACCCCAGCACGCAGTGCTGGCCTGCAAGAAAATCCTCCACACCTTCGGCATCAAGCCGCGTGCCTGGCGCGCCGGCCTGCCGACCCTACTGGACCGGTTCTATCGTCATGGCTGATGCTCCTATCCTGATTACCGGGGGGGCCGGCTTCATCGGCTCCCACCTGAGCGACGCGCTGCTGGCCAAGGGGTACGCAGTGCGTGTGCTCGACGACCTGTCTACCGGCCGGCGCCTGAACCTGCAGCTGGACAACCCGCGCCTGCAACTGATCGAGGGCGACGTGGCCGATGCCGCCCTGGTGGCCCGGGCCGCCGAGGGCTGCCAGGCCGTGGTGCACCTGGCGGCGGTGGCCTCGGTGCAGGCCTCTGTGGAAGACCCGGTCAGGACCCACCAGAGCAACTTCATCGGCACGCTGAACGTGTGCGAAGCGATGCGTGTGGCCGGCATCAAGCGCGTGCTGTTTGCCTCCAGCGCCGCGGTGTACGGCAACAACGGTGAAGGCCAGGCCATCGACGAGGACACGCCCAAGGCGCCGCTGACCCCCTATGCGGTGGACAAGCTGGCCAGCGAGCAGTACCTGGACTTCTATCGCCGCCAGCATGGGCTGGAGCCGGTGGTGTTCCGCTTCTTCAATATCTTCGGGCCGCGCCAGGACCCGTCGTCGCCGTATTCGGGGGTGATCAGCATCTTCTGCGAGCGCGCCCTCAACGGCACGCCGATCAACCTGTTTGGCGATGGCGAGCAGACCCGTGACTTCCTGTATGTGGCCGACCTGGTGGCGGTGCTGGTGCAGGCGCTGGAACAGACGCAGGTGCAGGAGGGGGCGGTGAACGTGGGGCTGAACCGCGCCACCACGCTGAACCAGTTGCTCGAGGCACTGCGCAAGGTGGTAGGGCCGTTGCCCGAGGTCAATCACGGGCCGGCGCGCGCGGGTGATATCCGTCATTCGCGGGCCGACAATGCGCGGCTGCTGGCGCGCTTCGACCTGCCCGAGCCGACGCCGCTGGCCGATGGGCTGGCGCACCTGCTGGGGCGCTGAACGTAAAAAGCTTCGCCGGCAACGCCGGCTCCTGCAGGCGGTGTTTTCCTGGCGGGAATCGCAGCCAAAAAAAAGCCCCGAATGATCGGGGCTTTTTCATGGTCAGAACTTGTAACCCACACCCACCATGTAGACCCATGGGTCCACATCCACGCTCACCTTGGTCTTGCCCACGCCCAGCGCGCTTGGGCCGTCGATGGTGGCCTTGGTGTCGATGTCCACGTACCAGACCGCGGCGTTGACCAGCAGGTTGTCGGTCAGCATGTAGTCCATGCCCAGTTGGCCGGCCAGGCCGACCGAGTCCTTGAGCTTCATGTTGCTGAAGCCCTGGGCCTTGCGGCTGCTGCTCAGGTCTTCATCGAAGAACAGGGTGTAGTTCAGACCGATACCGGCGTAAGGCTGGAACTTGGAGGTCGGTTCCATCGGGTAGTACTGCAGCGACAGGGTCGGTGGCAGTTGCTTGATGTTCGCCAGCTTGCCGTCCAGGCCCGCGCCCAGGCCCTTGACGCCCACTTCGTGCTGGAACGGGGTGGCTGCCAGCAGTTCCAGGCCGATGTGGTCGGTCAGCATGTAGGCAAAGGCCAGGCCCAGCTGGGTGTCGCTGTCCAGGGTGGCCTTGGTGCCGCCAACCTTGGTGCCATCGAGCTTGATATCGCCGCTGTCTTCGTTCGGTGCGGTGGTGATCGCACCGGCACGCAGAATGAAATCGCCCGCCTGGTGGGCGTGGGCAACAGGGGCTGCAAGCGCGAGGGCAATGAGCGAGGCGCTGAGCAAGGACTTGTTCATGGAAGCTCCCAAAGGACGTTTAGAATTTAATGTGTCCAATGGTAAGGAGCTGACAGGCGGTGATTCTTGACGCAGCTCAATGAAACCGCAAACGCCCTGGCGCGGGGCTTCTATTGTAGTTCATAGGCGTAGATCTTCTCGGCTTCCATCTGGTAGCCGGCCTCGGCCAGCTCGCTGCTGGAAGCCTTGACCTGCATCGGCCCCTCGATCCAGTAGGGCTGGTACAGCTCCTCGACCTTGATGCCGATTTCGCTGAACACGTGCACGATCTGGTTCGACGGTGGGGGCGGCACGTGAATGCATGCGCCGTAGTACGGCACCAGCAGGAACTCGGTGGTACGGCCTTCCTCGCTGACTTCCAGTGGCACGATGTAGCCCGGCAGCTTCACCTGCTGGCCATCCAGTGCCTTCACCACCGGCGCGTCGGGCGCCTGCTGCTGCGCCGCCGGGCCGCTTTCGCCGGCCAGCGCGTTGCTCAACTGCGAAAGGTCGTGCAGTGGGGTCATCTGCGGCACGATCACCGGTGCACCCTCGGGGATCAATTGCGGCCATTCCAGCGTGCGCGGCTCACCCGCCCACAGGGGCGGGGCAATCAACAGCAACAACAGCAGGGCACGACGTATCACGGGCGTTCTCACAGGTGAATGGACAAACCGTCGGCCAGCGACTGGCGGTAGGCCCGCCAGGCCGGAATGCTGCCCATCAGCACGGCGGCGCCGAGGATGATCCCCAGCAGACTCCACTCGTGGGCGCTGGGCAGCGCCAGCGGCAGGTACAGGCCGTAGTTGGCCTGCACCGTGCCCTGGGCCAGGGCGATGCCAAGGTAGAGCAGGCCAAGCCCGGCGGCAATCCCCGCCAGCGCCAGGGTGAACGCCTCCATCACCAGCAGCCCTGCAATATGCCAGGGGCGTGCACCCACCGAGCGCAGGATGGCCATTTCGCGGCGGCGCTCGTTGAGGCTGGTGAGGATCGCCGTGAGCATGCCGATCAGGCCGGTCAGCACCACGAACAGCGACACCACGAACAGCGCCTGTTCGGCGGTGCCCATCAGGCTCCACAGCTCCTGCAGGGCCACGCCGGGCAGAATCGCCAACAGCGGCTCGCCGCGAAACTCGTTGATCTCGCGTTGTAGGGTGAAGGTGCTGATCTTGTTGTTCAGGCCCAGCATGAACGCGGTGATGGCCTTGGGTGTGAGGTCCATGCCTCGGGCCTGTTCGGCGCTGACGCGGCCGGCGCCGCGGGCGGGCACGCCGTTGTGCCAGTCGACGTGGATCGCCTCCATGCCGCCAAGGCTGATGTGCAGGGTGCGGTCCACCGGGGTGCCGGTGCGTTGCAGCACGCCCACCACGGTGAACGGCTTGTCGTCATGCTTGACCAGGCTGATGGCGGCCACGCCATGGGCCAGCACCAGCTTGTCGCCGAGCTTGTAATGCAGCGCGTCGGCCACCTCGGCGCCCAGCACCACCTCGAACGGGTCGCTGGCGAAGGCACGCCCGCTGGCCAGTTGCAGGTGCTGCTTGCGCCCGTACTGGTAATGCTCGAAGTAGGCTTCGGTGGTGCCCATCACCCGATAACCGCGGTGCGAGTCGCCCAGCGAGATCGGGATGGCCCACTTCACCCGCGGGTTGCTGGCGTAGTGCTCGAAGCTGTCCCAGCGGATGTTGTTGGTGGCATTGCCGATGCGAAACACCGAGTACAGCAGCAGGTTCACCGAGCCCGAGCGCGCACCGACAATCAGGTCGGTGCCACTGATGGTGCTGGCAAAACTGGCGCGGGCCTCGGTGCGTACCCGCTCCACCGCCAGCAGCAGGCACACCGACAGGGCGATGGCGAAGGCGGTGAGCAGGGCAGTGAAGCGGCGGTTGGCGAGACTCGCCAGGGCAAGGCGGAGCAGGTACATCAGGCCTCCAGGTCGCTGGCAGGGCGCGCGGCGCGGTTGAGTTCGGCAAGCGACAGCTGGCGATCGAACAGCGGTGCCAGGCTCTGGTCGTGGCTGACGAACAACAGGCTGGAGCCGGCTGCGCGGCATTCGGCGAACAGCAGGCGGATGAAGGCTTCACGGGTGTCGGCATCGAGCGCCGAAGTCGGCTCGTCGGCAATCACCAGCTCGGGTTGGCCGATCAGCGCGCGGGCGGCGGCCACCCGTTGCTGCTGACCGATCGACAGGCTGTCGGCGCGCCGTGCCAGCAGTGCCGGGTCCTTCAGGCCCAGATGGGCGAGCAGGCTGGCGGCGGCCTTGTCCACACTGCCGTAGCGCTGGCCGGCGCGTTGCGCCCGGCTGCGCGAGAAACGGCACGGCAGCTCGACGTTTTCGCGTACCGACAGAAACGGCAGCAGGTTGAACTGCTGGAAGATGTAGCCGGTATGATCGACGCGAAAACGGTCGCGCTGGCCCTGGCTGAGCGCACCCAGCTCCTGGCCGAGCAGGCGGATGCTGCCGCGGTCGGCCTTCTGCACCCCGCCCAGCAGGCCCAGCAGGGTGGTCTTGCCACTGCCGCTGGGGCCCTTGAGGAACAGCGACTCGCCGGCCTGCAGGCGCAACGCCGGTATGTCCAGCAGCTCAGGCTGGCCGGGCCAGGCGAAACCCAGCCGGGACAGTTCGATCAGTGCCTGGCCCATGTCAGAAGTCGATCGCGCTGTGGGTCGGGGTCAGGTCCACGCCCTTCTGGCCATTGGGGCCCACCAGTTGCAGCTGGATCTTCTGGGTGGCGGGGAAGGCCTTGAACAGTGGCGCCAGGTCCAGGCGGGTGAGCTGGGCCGGGGTGGTGCATTCGAGTTTGTAATGGGCGTTGATGTCGCTGTGTTCGTGATCGTGGGCGTCGCCATCCTCGTCATGCACCGGCTTGTCGCCGAACAGCGGGCTTTGCAGGTCCTGGTCGGTTTCGCTGCAACCGGCTGCCTTGTTCAGGGCGAACAGCGCCAGGGGTGTTTCGAGCTGGGCGCGCACGGCCGCGACCTTGGCCTTGTCGGTGGCAGAAGTGGCGGCATGTTCGAAGCCCACCAGGTTCATCGCCGGGCTGTCGAATTCCAGCTCCAGGGCATTGCCGTCGAGTGCGACGTTCAGGTGCGCCACGCCATGTTCATGGGCGCCCAGGCTGCCATGCTCATGGTCATGGTCGTCATGGGCGTAAACTAGACTCAGGGGCAGCAGGGCGAACGGCAAGGCAAGCAGCAGACGACGCATGGGCGGAACTCCGGAAGGCGCTGAAAGAGTTTCGAAATGTTATAACAACTTGTCGGCCGCGTACCAGTGTCGCTGGATGAAACTTCGTGGGAGCATGGGCGCCTGATCGAGTGGAGGGTGCGAACGTGCGTATTCGTGGACACATCGGCGAATGGCCGGTGGATTTGAGCGTGGAGCTGGAGCCCCATGAGTGGGCGCAGCTGGGCGGGCAGTTGCAGGCGGCCGGGGCGCCGGCGGTTGCCGCTGCTGTACCGACGGCGCCGGTTCGCCCGGACGATGCAGTGTGGCAGGCGGCGCGCGAGGTGTTGCGCAAGGCCGGTCAGTTGAACGGGCCCCAGTTGCTGGAGGCGCTGGAGGGGTTGGCGGGCAATACGGCGGCCGGCAAGCGCCTGCTGGTGCGTTTGCGCCATAGCAGCGAGGTGAGGGTGGAAAGCGGGGCGGATGCGCCGGTCTATCACTGGGTCGGCTGAACACCGCGTTGATCCCATCGCGGGTCAAGCCCGCTCCCACAGCGCGGGTAGGTAACCTTGTGGGAGCGGGCGGTTGACCTCAGTACAACGCAGCAAACAGCTTGCGGCGGTAATCCAGCACCAGCGGGTGCTCGTTGCCCAGCAGGTCGAACACCTGCAGCAGGGTCTTGTGCGGCAGGCCGCCTTCATACCCGCGGTTGCGCTTGAACAGTTTCAGCAGCCCGTCCAGCGCCGCCTCGTACTGCTGGCGCGAGAGCTGCTGCACTGCCAGCTGATACGCCGCCTCGTCATCCTCGGCGTTCTGTGCCAGGCGTGACTTCAGGTCTGCCACGTCCGGCAGGCTGGCGGCCTGCTTGAGGAACGTCAGCTGCGCCTTGGCACCGGCCAGTGCAGCCTTGTGCTCATCGCTCTTGACCGCATCGAGCACGGTCTGCGCTTCGCCCAGCTCGCCACGCTCGGCCAGGCAACGGGCATACAGGATCAGTGCCGCGGCATTGCTGTTGTCTTCGGTCAGCAGGGCCTGGAGCAGCGCCTCGGCCTCGCTGAAGCGTCCCTCGGCAAACAGCCCCTGGGCCACTACCAGCGGGTCGGCCGCCGCCGGTGGCGGCAGTTGCACATGCGGTTCGAGCATTGCGCGGATTTCCGACTCCGGGCGTGCCTCGGCAAAGCCGTCGACCGGCTGGCCATCCTTGAACAGCACCACCGTCGGCAGGCTGCGGATACCGAAGCGCGCGACAATGTCCTGTTCCACATCGCAGTTGACCTTGGCCAGCAGCAGCTCACCCCGGTATTCGGCGGTGATTTTCTCCAGCAGCGGCATCAGCACCTTGCACGGCGCGCACCAGTCGGCCCAGAAGTCGACGAGCACGGGTTTGACGTAGGAGTTCTGGATCACCGACTGGTCGAAGTCGGCGCTGGTGGCATTGAAGATGTACGGGGTTTCCTGGCTCATCGCGACTCTCGCAAATCCTTGAATGGCAACACTATAAAGCGCTGCGGCTGGCGTGGTACAGGCTCACCTGGCGGAATTCGTGGGGTTCGGCCAGGTCTGGCAGGGTCAGGGCGTGCAGGGTGTCGAGCTGGCGGTACAGGGGGTGACGGAAGTCGCGCACCCGCGAGTCGGCCACCAGCGCCTGGTGCCCGCGGCTGAGAAACGCATCGAGCAGCGGCAGGTTGGCGCGGTCGTAGAGCACATCGGCCACCAGCACCAGGTCGAAGCGGTCGGCCTCGGCGAAGAAATCGCTGGAGTAGCCCAACTGCACCTGGTTGAGCGCGGCATTCGCGCGGCTTGCCTGCAGCGCCAGCGGGTCGAGGTCGCAGGCCACCACTTCAAGCGCCCCGGCGCGGGCGGCGGCGATGCCGGCAATGCCCGAGCCTGCGCCGAAGTCCAGCACGCGTTTGCCGGCCACCCACTCGGGGCGGGCGGCCAGGTAGCGCGCCATGGCCAGGCCGCTGGCCCAGCAGAAGGCCCAGTAGGGCGGCTCGTGCAGGATGCGCCGGGTTTCCTCGGGGCTGAACGCGCGGTCCATGTTGTGCGCATCGATCAGCCACAGCTTGAGGTCGCAGGCCGGCAGCTCGCTGACCACCAGCCGTGCGTCCCCCAGCAGCCCGCTCAACGCCTGTTGCAGGTGGATCGGCGCGGTCACGGCGCTTTTTCGAGGCGCAGCGGGCCGGTGGCCTGGGTTTGCGGGCTGCTGACCGCTACAGGTTGCAGGTGCAGGATCAGCTGCCCGGACTGGCTGGCACGCCCGCGCAGCTCCACCCGCGCACCGGCAGGGAACGCCTCGGGGTTGAAACGCAGCTGGAACGGCAGGTCCTGGCCGTTGGCGTCCAGGTTGCTGCTGGCCAGCAGGCGTTGCGGGCGGCCGCGCGGGTCGACCACCAGCAGCGCCAGCTCGACCTCGGCGCCCGACGGGATGCCAAGCAGGGTGCCGCTGATTTCACGCTGGTAGGCCGGCAGCGGGCCCAGGGCCACAGGTTGCTTGGCCGCTACCGGGGCCTTGGGGGCCAGCACCGGCTTGGGTTCATCGCTGCTGCAGGCGGCCAGCAGGGCGGCAAAACTGAGCACAACGAGCGCTCTAAAGGGCATGATCAATTCCTTCGGGGGGATATTTCCTCACTGGATGGTAACTGCTTTGGCTTGTCTTGCCAGTGGGATGCGCTACCATGACCCTCCCTTTTTTTGTTGCCTGCCACCATGCACTGTCCCTTCTGCGGTGCCAACGACACCAAGGTCATCGACTCGCGACTGGTTGCCGAGGGCGAACAAGTGCGCCGTCGCCGCGAATGCGTGGCCTGCGGTGAGCGCTTCACCACCTTCGAAACCGCCGAACTGGTGCTGCCGCGCCTGATCAAGACCGACGGCAGCCGCCAGCCCTTCGACGAAGAAAAACTGCGCGCCGGCATGCAGCGGGCGCTGGAAAAGCGCCCGGTGAGCGTCGAGCGCCTCGAAGCGGCGCTGGCCCACATCAAGCACAAGCTGCGCGCCACCGGCGAGCGCGAGGTCAAGTCGCTGGTCGTCGGCGAACTGGTGATGGCCGAGCTGCAAAAGCTCGACGAAGTGGCCTACATCCGCTTCGCCTCGGTGTACCGCCGCTTCCAGGACCTGGACGAATTTCGTGAAGAAATCGACCGCCTGGCGCGCGAGCCTTCCAAGCAATGAGCCTGCCCAGCGAACGCGACGTGCTCGACGCCCACTACATGGCCCGTGCGCTGGAACTGGCGCGCAAGGGTCTCTATTCCACCCACCCCAACCCGCGGGTCGGTTGCGTGATCGTGCGTGACGGGCAGGTGGTCGGCGAAGGCTGGCACGTACGCGCCGGCGAACCGCATGCCGAGGTGCACGCGCTGCGCCAGGCCGGCGAGCTGGCCCGTGGCGCCTGTGCCTATGTGACCCTGGAGCCGTGCAGCCACCACGGGCGCACGCCGCCGTGTGCCGAGGCGCTGGTCAAGGCCGGTGTGGCGCGGGTGGTGGCGGCCATGCAGGACCCCAACCCGCAAGTGGCGGGGCAGGGGCTCAAGCGCCTGGCCGACGTCGGTATCGAGGTTGCCAGCGGTGTGCTGGAGGCCGAGGCCCGCGCACTCAACCCGGGCTTTCTGAAACGCATGGAACACGGCCTGCCCTTTGTGCGGGTCAAACTGGCGATGAGCCTGGACGGGCGCACCGCCATGGCCAGTGGCGAGAGCCAGTGGATCACCGGCCCGGCCGCACGCTCGGCGGTGCAGCGTCTGCGCGCGCGCTCCAGCGTGGTGCTGACCAGCGCCCAGAGCGTGCTGGCCGACACCGCGCGCATGACCGTGCGCGCCGACGAGCTTGGGCTGGACGCCGACAGCACCGCCCTGGCGATGGCCCGCCCACCGTTGCGCGTGCTCATCGACGGGCGCCTGCGCCTGCCGCTGACGGCGCCGTTCTTCCAGGCCGGCCCGGTGCTGGTGGTGACGGCCGCCGCGCCAGTTGCGCAGTACGCCCAGGCCGGCCATGACCTGCTGAGCCTGCCCGGCACCGACGGGCACGTCGACCTGCCCGCGCTGCTGCGCGAACTGGCCCGGCGTGGTGCCAGCGAGGTCCTGGTGGAGGCCGGCCCGGGCCTGGCCGGTGCCTTCGCGCAACAGGGCCTGGTGGACGAATACCAGCTCTTCATCGCTGCCAAGTTTCTCGGCTCCAGTGCCCGCCCATTGCTCGATTGGCCCCTGGCCAGAATGAGCGAAGCGCAGGCCCTCAAAATCACCGACATGCGCGCCGTAGGCGATGACTGGCGAGTCACTGCCATTCCTGTGCCTGCGCCCGGCGTATAATTCGCGGCCTGCGCCTTGCGCGACCCGTTCTGAAGGAGGACTCATGTTCACCGGCATCATCGAATCCATCGGCAGCATCCGTTCACTCACCCCCAAAGGCGGCGACGTGCGCGTGTATGTCGAAACCGGCAAGCTCGACCTGGGCGACGTGAAACTGGGCGACAGTATCGCCGTCAACGGCGTGTGCCTGACCGCCGTCGAACTACCTGGCGACGGTTTCTGGGCTGACGTCAGCCGCGAAACCCTCGACTGCACCGCCTTTGCCGACTTCAAGGTAGGCAGCCGGGTCAACCTGGAAAAGGCCCTGACCCCCAGCAGCCGTCTGGGCGGCCACCTGGTCAGCGGCCACGTCGACGGTGTCGGCGAGGTCATCTCGCGCAGCGATAACGCCCGCGCCATCCAGTTCCGCCTGCGCGCGCCGGCCGAACTGGCCAAGTACATCGCCCACAAGGGCTCGATCACCGTCGATGGCACCAGCCTCACGGTCAACCAGGTCGATGGCGCCGAGTTCGAGCTGACCATCGTGCCGCACACCCTCGCTGAAACCATCATGGCCGACTATCGCACCGGGCGTCGGGTTAACCTTGAGGTCGACCTGCTGGCCCGTTACCTGGAGCGTCTGCTGCTGGGCGACAAGGCCGCCGAGCCGGGCAAGGGTGGCATCACCGAAAGTTTCCTGGCCGCCAACGGCTACCTGAAATCCTGATTTAGAAGGGGGTGCCGCGTGGCGCTCAACAGCATCGAAGAACTGGTCGAAGACATTCGCCAGGGCAAAATGGTCATCCTGATGGATGACGAAGACCGCGAGAACGAAGGCGACCTGATCATGGCCGCCGAGTGCTGCAAGGCCGAACACATCAACTTCATGGCCAAGCACGCCCGTGGCCTGATCTGCATGCCGATGTCGCGCGAGCGCTGCGAGCTGCTCAAGCTGCCGCTGATGGCCCCGCGCAACGGCTCGGGCTTCGGCACCAAGTTCACCGTTTCGATCGAAGCTGCCGAAGGCGTCACCACCGGCATCTCCGCCGCCGACCGCGCGCGCACCGTGCAGGCCGCCGCCGCCCGGGACGCCAAGGCCGAAGACATCGTCAGCCCGGGCCACATCTTCCCGCTGATGGCCCAGCCCGGCGGTACCCTGGCCCGTGCCGGCCACACCGAGGCGGCCTGCGACCTGGCGCGCATGGCCGGTTTCGAGCCGAGCGGGGTGATCTGCGAGGTGATGAACGACGACGGCACCATGTCGCGTCGCGCCGAGCTGGAAGTGTTCGCCGCCGAGCACAACATCAAGATCGGCACCATCGCCGACCTGATCCACTACCGCATGATCCACGAACGTACCATTCAGCGGATTTCCGAGCAGCCGCTGGACAGCGAACTGGGTCAGTTCAACCTGGTGACCTACCGCGATTCGGTCGAAGGCGACGTGCACATGGCCCTGACCCTGGGCAAGATCTGCGCCGAGGAACCGACCCTGGTGCGGGTGCACAACATGGACCCGCTGCGCGACCTGCTGCTGGTCAAGCAGCCCGGCCGCTGGAGCCTGCGCGCCGCGATGAGCGCCGTGGCAGAGGCCGGCAGCGGCGTGGTGCTGCTGCTCGGCCACCCGCTGGACGGCGACGTGCTGCTGGCGCATATCCGCGAAAGCGCCGACAGCAGCCAGGTCAAGACACCCACCACCTACAGCACCGTGGGTGCCGGTTCGCAGATTCTGCGCGACCTGGGCGTACGCAAGATGCGCCTGATGAGTTCGCCAATGAAGTTCAATGCGATATCCGGATTCGATCTGGAAGTTGTAGAATACGTGCCCTCCGAATAAAGCAGGGGCTGGTTTCCCGCTGTTGATCCGGAACAAAACTCCCACAGGCCGCACCGTTGCGGCCTGGCTCTTTAAGATGAGAACCCCGCAATGTCCCTGAAGACCATCGAAGGTACCTTCATTGCCCCCAAAGGTCGCTATGCTTTGGTGGTTGGCCGCTTCAACAGCTTCGTCGTCGAAAGCCTGGTAAGCGGTGCCGTTGATGCCCTGGTTCGCCACGGCGTGAGCGAAAGCGACATCACCATCATCCGTGCACCGGGTGCGTTCGAGATTCCGCTGGTGGCACAGAAGGTCGCCCAGCAGAGCGAATACGCCGCGATCATCGCCCTGGGCGCCGTGATCCGTGGTGGCACCCCGCACTTCGAATACGTGGCGGGCGAATGCACCAAGGGCCTGGCCCAGGTGTCCATGGAGTTCGGCGTGCCGGTTGCCTTCGGTGTCCTGACCGTCGATTCGATCGAACAGGCCATCGAGCGTTCCGGCACCAAGGCCGGCAACAAGGGCGCCGAAGCGGCCCTGTCCGCCCTGGAAATGGTCAGCCTGCTGGCGCAGTTGGAGGCCAAGTGATTAGCGACGAAAGCGATCGTTTCAACCCGCGCGATCCAAAACCTGCGGATGCTGGCAAGCCCTCCAAGAGCGCCAAGCGTCGCGAAGCCCGCAAGCTCGCGACCCAGGCGCTGTACCAGTGGCACATGGCCAAGCACTCGCTGAACGAGATCGAAGCGCAGTTCCGGGTCGATAACGATTTCACCGATGTCGACGGTGCCTACTTCCGCGAGATCCTGCACGGCGTGCCGGCGATCAAGGAAGAAATCGACAAGGCCCTCGCGCCTTGCCTGGACACCGTGCTCGAAGAGCTCGATCCGGTCGAGCTGTCGGTGCTGCGCCTGTCCACCTGGGAGCTTATCAAGCGGGTCGACGTGCCTTATCGCGTGGTCATCAACGAAGGTATCGAGCTGGCCAAGGTGTACGGCGCCACTGACGGGCACAAGTTCGTCAACGGTGTGCTCGACAAGCTCGCACCGCGGCTGCGCGAAGCCGAAGTGAAGGCGTTCAAGCGCTGATTGCGGCGCTGCCTGCCCATGGGTGAATTCGAGCTGATCCGCCACTACTTCGCCGCCGCGCCCTGTGCGCAGGCCGGCGACGGGGTCGCCCTGGGGATCGGCGACGATTGCGCCCTGCTGGCGCTGCCGGCCGGCGAGCAACTGGCCGTGTCCACCGACACGCTGGTGGCCGGGGTGCATTTCCCGGCTGTGTGCGACCCGTTCCTGCTCGGCCAGCGCTCGCTGGCGGTGGCTGCCAGTGACCTGGCAGCCATGGGCGCCACCCCCGTGGCCTTTACCCTTGCCCTGACCCTGCCGACGGTTCACGCCGATTGGCTGAAGGCCTATGCCCAGGGTCTGAACCTGATGGCCCGACAATGCGGCCTGAGCCTGGTAGGCGGGGACACCACCCATGGGCCGCTGAGCCTGACCATGACCGTGTTCGGCCGCGTGCCTGCCGGCCAGGCCCTGACGCGCAGCGGTGCGCAGCCTGGTGACCTGGTGTGTGTCGGCGGTGAGCTGGGCAACGCCGCCGGGGCCTTGCCGCTGGTGCTTGGCGAACGCGAGGCGGCGGTGGCGCTGGCCGAGCCGCTGCTGGCGCACTACTGGTCGCCGCCACCGCAACTGGCGCTGGGTCAGGCGCTGCGAGGCAAGGCCAGCGCGGCGCTGGATATCTCCGATGGCCTGCTGGCCGATTGCGGACACATTGCCACGGCCTCGGGCGTGTCGATTGTGCTGTCGCTCGAACAGCTGCCGCTGGGTGCGGCGCTGCAGGGCCTGCTGGGCCTGGAAGGTGCGCGACAGGCCGCGCTCACCGGTGGCGACGACTACGTGATTGCCTTCACCTTGCCCCCCGCGCACCTGGCCGGCCTGCAGGCTGTCGGCTGGCCGGTGCACGTGGTCGGTCGGGTGGAGGCGGGCAGCGGCGTCAGCCTGCGTGACCACGCCGGGGCGGACATCACCCCGCGCACGCGGGGTTATCAACATTTTTAGGGAGACACCGTGACCGATCACCCCAATCAGGTGCCGGCAGAAAACGTGCCGCCTTCAGTCTGGCGCAACCCCTGGCATTTTCTGGCCTTCGGCTTCGGCTCCGGCACCCTGCCCAAGGCGCCGGGCACCTGGGGTTCGCTGGTGGCCGTGCCGTTCATCCCGCTGTGGCAGATGCTGCCCGACTGGGGCTACTGGCTGATGCTGGGGCTGACCATGCTGTTCGGCGTATGGTTGTGCGGCAAGGTCGCCGACGACCTGGGCGTGCATGACCACGAGGGCATCGTGTGGGACGAGATGGTCGGCATGTGGATAACCCTCTGGCTGGTACCGGAAGGTTGGCTATGGTTGTTGGCAGGCTTTCTGATGTTCCGCTTCTTCGACATACTCAAGCCGTGGCCGATCCGCTGGATCGACCGGCATGTGCATGGCGGTTTCGGCATCATGTTCGATGACGTGCTGGCCGGCGTGTTCGCCTGGTTGGGCATGCAGGCGCTGGTGTGGAGTTTCACCTGAAGGGAGTGGCCTGATGCGCGCATGGCGAGTGTTGCTGCTGGTGTTGGCGCTGGGTGGCGGCATCGCCTGCGCTGGCGAGCCGACCGCGTTGCCGCAGGAGGTGCGCCTGGCCAGCGAGATCTGGCCGGACTACACCGACGTCGAAGGGCGCGGCATGGCCTGGGACGTGTTGCGCAAGGTGTTCGAGCCGGCGGGGGTCAAGGTGCTCGCCATCAGCGTGCCCTACAGCCGCGCAGTGGGCCTGGTCAAACGCGCCGAGGCCGATGCCTGGGTCGGCTCCTACGAGCAGGAAAGCAACGACTACCTTTACCCGCGCAACGCCTTCGACCAGGATCATATCTACGCCCTGGGCCTGGCCAGCCTGCCGGTGCCGAGCGCCGCCACCATCGGCCGCTACAAGCTCTCCTGGGTGCGTGGCTACGAGTACCAGCGCTACCTGCCCGATGTGAAGGAGTTTCGCGAGGTGCAGCGGCGCGACGGCATCCTGCCGATGCTCGAACTCAAGCGCGTGGACTTCTATATCGATGCCCAGACCGAGGTGGACTACGTGTACAACCAGGCCCGTGACAAGGCCCGGTTCCGCCGCACCCACATCGCCGAGTTGCCGTTGTACCTGGCCTTTGCCAGGACCGAGCAGGCCTGTGCGCTCCGGGCGCTGTTCGATCGGCGCATGGACGAACTGATCGCCAGCGGTGAATTGCGCGAGATCTTCGAGCGCTGGCAGCAGCCGTATCCGTTCCCGATTCCGGGCAGGGCGCACGTGCCAGCATCTAACTTCTCGATCTGTTTGCCCAAGAATTCAGCCTAAGCACCTGCCTTACGCTGCTGTTACAATCGGCGCACATCAAATTTCACGTTATTGATCAGGAGCACAAGGTGCCCGTCGTCTTTGTTGCCGCTTCCAAGCTGCCCACCCCCTTTGCCACGTTCACCATGCATGGTTTTCTCGACGAAGCCACCGGCCGCGAGCACGTTGTGCTCAGCCTGGGTGATGTAGCCGATGGCGAGCCGGTACTGGGGCGCCTGCATTCCGAATGCCTGACCGGCGATGCGCTGTTCAGCCAGCGCTGCGACTGTGGTTCGCAGCTGGAGGCCGCTCTTCAGGCCATCGCCCGCGAAGGCCGTGGCGTGCTGCTGTATCTGCGTCAGGAGGGCCGTGGCATCGGCCTGCTGAACAAGATTCGCGCCTACGAACTGCAGGACGGCGGCGCCGACACCGTCGAGGCCAACGAGCGCCTGGGCTTTGCCGCCGACCAGCGTGACTACGCCATGTGCCAGCCGATGCTCGAGCACCTGGGCGTCACGTCATTGCGCCTGATGACCAACAACCCGCGCAAGGTAAAAGCCCTCACCGCCATGGGCATTGCGGTAGCCGAGCGCGTGCCGCTGCACACCGGACACAATCCGCATAACAAGCACTACCTGGCCACCAAGGCCGGCAAGCTCGGCCACATGATGGGCAACGAGCACCAGGGCGAGGCCGGTCGGGCGTGACCCGCGGCCAGGTCAAGCGGCGGCTGGCGTTCGCCTGGTGGCAGTTCTTCGCGATTGCCCTGGCGCCGCTGCTGGTGTTCGGCTGGGCGTTCGGAGGCAGCGTGGCGCGTGTCCCGCTGCTGGTGATGCCGGTGTTTCTGGCCGGGCTGGCCTCGATGTTCTTCAGCCTGCCGCGTTTCAGCGCCTACAAGCGTGCATTGATTGCCACTGAAAAGGCGCTGAACAGCGCTGAAGAGCCGGCGGCCTGGATAGAGCTGGCGCGGGTTCGCCGTGTGTCGATGCTGTTCGCCTGCCTGCCGGCGTGGGTGGCCGCACTGTCGGTGTTCGTGGGCCTGGAGGGAGTGCCGCAGATTCTGCTGGCCATCGCCAGCGTGGTGATCCTTTACCTGTACCGGGTACCGCGTCAGCTGGGCTGATGCGCCCTTCGCCAGCCAGGCTGGTTCCTGCAGGCAGGAGCCAGCCTGGCTGGCGAAAGGGGTCTAAAGGCCCAGCAGTTGGATCCGCTGACGCACCGAAGCCTCGATCCCGGCAGCATCCAGCCCGCATTCGGCCAGCATCTGCGCCGGCTTGGCATGCTCGACGTACACATCCGGCAAGCCCAGGTGCAGCATCGGCTTGAGCACGCCTTCAGCGCTCAGGAACTCGCTGACCGCAGAGCCGGCGCCGCCCATGATGGCGTTCTCTTCGATGGTCACCAGCAGTTCATGGCTGCCGGCCAGCTCGCGCACCAGCGCTTCATCCAGCGGCTTGACGAAACGCATGTCGACCACGGTGGCATCCAGGTTTTCGGCCACCTTCAGCGCTTCGGCCAGTTGCACACCGAACACCAGCAGGGCGACCTTGCTGCCCTGGCGGCGAATCACGCCCTTGCCGATCTCCAGCGGCTCAAGGTCGCCGTCGATCGTCGCGTTCGGCCCGCTGCCACGCGGGTAGCGCACGGCGGCAGGGCCGTTGTACAGGTGCCCGGTGCTGAGCATCTTGCGCAGCTCGTTCTCGTCGCTGGGGGTCATCACCAGCATGCCGGGGATGCAGCGCAGGAACGACAGGTCGAAGCTGCCGGCGTGGGTCGGGCCGTCTTCGCCCACCAGGCCGGCGCGGTCGATGGCGAACAGCACGTCGAGGTTCTGCACCGCCACGTCATGGATCAACTGGTCGTAGGCGCGCTGCAGGAAGGTCGAATAGATCGCCACCACCGGCTTGGCGCCCTCGCAGGCCATGCCCGCCGCCAGCGTCACCGCGTGCTGCTCGGCAATCGCCACGTCGAAGTAGCGCTCGGGGTAGCGTTCGCTGAACGCCACCAGGTCCGAGCCTTCCTTCATGGCGGGGGTGATGCCCACCAGGCGCTGGTCGGCAGCGGCCATGTCGCACAGCCACTGGCCGAACACCGCCGAGTACTTCGGCCCGGCGGCCTTTTTCGGCGCGGTGGCCGGGGCGTCCAGCGGTTCGAGCTTGGTGATCGCGTGGTAGCCGATCGGGTCGACCTCGGCCGGGGCGAAACCCTTGCCCTTCTTGGTCACCACGTGCAGGAACTGCGGCCCCTTGAGGTCGCGCATGTTGCGCAGGGTGGCGATCAGGGTGGGCAGGTCGTGGCCGTCGATGGGGCCGATGTAGTTCCAGCCCAGCTCTTCGAACAGGGTGCCGGGCACCAGCATGCCCTTGGCATACTCCTCGGTGCGGCGGGCGATCTCCCAGGCGCCGGGCAGGCGCGACAGCACCTTCTTGCTGCCCTCGCGCATGCTTGCATAGGTGCGGCTGGAGAGGATCTTGGCCAGGTAGTTGGACAGGCCGCCGACATTGCGCGAAATCGACATGTCGTTGTCGTTGAGGATCACCAGCATGTCGGCGTTGACTTCCTGGGCGTGGTTCAACGCCTCGAAGGCCATGCCGGCGGTGAGCGCGCCGTCACCGATCACTGCAATCGACTTGCGTGCCTGGTTCTGCAGGCGGGCGGCGATGGCCATGCCCAGCGCGGCGCTGATCGAGGTGCTGGAGTGCCCGACGCCAAAGGTGTCGTACTCGCTCTCGACGCGGCGCGGGAAGGCGGCCAGGCCGTCCTTCTGGCGCAGGCTGTGCATGCGTTCGCGCCGACCCGTGAGGATCTTGTGCGGATACGCCTGGTGGCCCACGTCCCACACCAGCCGGTCGTCCGGAGTGTCGAAGACGTAGTGCAGGGCGATCGTCAGTTCGATGACGCCCAGGCCGGCACCGAAGTGCCCGCCGGTCTGGCCGACGCTATAGAGCAGCTCCTGGCGCAGTTCGTCGGCCAGTTTCTCCAGGTCGGCTTCGGCCAGACGACGCAGGCCGGCTGGCGTATCGGCACGGTCAAGCAGCGGCGTGACCGGGCGTTCGCGGGGGATCTCTTGAAACGTCGTGGGCATCAGGCGAATCGTTATAGGTGTGATGAGGCGGCAGTTTACCTTATTGCGGTGAAGGCTGCCCATTGAGGTATGTGGTGTGCGTTTCGCCGGCAATGCCGGCTCCTACAGGGTTCGATGCAGGAGCCGGCATTGCCGGCGAAGGGCCGCTGCGGTCAGCTGCGGCGTTCGACGATGTACCGCGCCAGCGCCCGCAGCGGCTCGGCCTTGTCATCGAACCCAGCCAGCGCTGCCAGCGCCTGGTCGCGCAGTTCCAGCGCGTAGGCCTTGGCGGCTTCGAGCCCCAGCAATGCCGGGTAGGTCGGCTTGTCGCGGGCGATATCTGCGCCCTGGCGCTTGCCCAGGGTCGCGGTATCGCTCTCGACATCCAGGATGTCGTCCTGCACCTGGAACGCCAGGCCGATGGCCTGGGCATACTGCTGCAAGGCCGCAAGCGTCTGGGCATCGGCCCGCGCGCTGGCCAGGGCGCCGACCTTGACGCTGGTTTCGATCAGCGCGCCGGTCTTGTGCCGGTGCATGTACTCCAGCGCGGTCTGATCGAGCTTGAGCCCCACCGAGCCCAGGTCGATGGCCTGGCCACCGACCATGCCGGCGGGGCCGGCGCCCTGGGCCACGGCCTGCACCATGGCCAGACGAATGGCATCGCTCTGCGGGCTCAGGCGCGGGTCGAGCAGGGCGCTGAAGGCCAGGCTCTGCAAGCCGTCGCCGGCCAGGATCGCGCAGGCCTCGTCGAATTTCTTGTGGGTGGTGGGCTGGCCGCGACGCAGGTCGTCGTCGTCCATCGCCGGCAGGTCGTCATGCACCAGCGAATAGGCGTGGATCAGCTCGACTGCGCAGGCGGCGCCGTCGGCATCGCTGCTGGCGCCACCCAGCGCCTCGCAGGCGGCATAGGCCAGCAGCGGGCGTACCCGCTTGCCGCCGTTCATCACGCTGTAGCGCATGGCGGCATACAGGCGCTCGAGTTCGCTCGAGGGGGCGTGGAACAGGGTTTCCAGCGCGGCATCCACCTGGGCCTGGCAACGGGCCTGGTAGGCGGCAATCATTCCGGCTGTTCCGCGTCGAACGGCTCGGCGCGCAACTCGCCGTCGCGCTCCAGCAGCACCTGGACCTTCTGCTCGGCCTGGGTCAGGGCGCTCTGGCAATCGCGGGTCAGGCCGATGCCTTGCTCGAAGGCGGTCAGCGAGTCTTCCAGCGACAGTTCGCCGTTCTCCAGGCGTTCGACCAGCGCTTGCAGGTCGGCAAGGGATTGCTCGAAGTCAATGGCAGCTTTTTTTCGGGCCATGGCGGCTGTCTCTGGTGGCGGTTTGAACGGCGCGACACTAGCAGAGCAGGGCAGGGGGAGCAAATCAGCGCCTGTGATCTTTCGTCGCATTCTGTTGCATAAATGCCGTGGGAACAGGCTTGATTTTCCTGCACCGCTTGCATTGTGGGGGCTCACTGCTGTCTGCCATAATCGCGCCCGCTCTGCGCCGCGGGTTGTATCCGGGTCAGGGTCCCCCCTTCCATGTCGCGTAATGGACTACGTTGTGAGCTTTCTTTCGATCGAGTTCGGCCTCTGCTTCACTCTGTTTTTCGCGGTCTACTGGAGCCTTTGCTGGAGCGTTCGCCTGCAGAACGTCCTGCTGCTGGCGGGCAGCTATGCGCTGGTCGCAAGCTTCAGCCTCGATTCGCTGTACATCCTGCTCGGCTACACCCTGCTGGTCTACCTGCTGGGGCTGTTCAGCGCGCGACATCCCGGACGGCGCTTCACCTACCTGATGGTGTTGCTGCTGGTGCTGGGCTGCTTCTATGTCTTCAAGTACCAGGAATTCTTCGTGGGGGGCGTGCAGGCCGCGCTGGCCGACCTGGGCCTGGACGTCTCGCTGCCGGTGCTGGAGGTGCTGCTGCCGATCGGGCTGTCGTTCTACACCTTCCATTCGGTCAGCTACCTGGTGTCGATCAACCGCGGTGAAATGGCCCCGGCCGCGCCGCTGGACCTGGCCCTGTACCTCGCCTTCTTCCCCAGCCTGGTGGCCGGCCCGGTCAACCGCGCCGCGCACATGCTGCCGCAGATTCGCCCGGCGCAGATCCGCCAGGTGCTGGAGCCGCAGCGGGCGCTGGGGCTGATTGCGCTGGCGGTGGTCAAGCTGTTCTTCTTCAGTGCCTGGCTGGGCAGCGAGTGGGTCGACCCGGTGTTCGAGACCCCAAGCGGCTTCAGCGCCGAGCAACTGCTGCTGAGCGTGTACGGTTACAGCCTGCTGATCTACCTGAACTTCAGCGGCTACACCAACCTGGTGACCGGCGTGGCGCTGCTGCTGGGCTTTCGCCTGCCGGCCAACTTCAATGCGCCCTACGCGGCCCGCAACCTCAAGGAGTTCTGGGGGCGCTGGCACATCAGCCTGTCGACCTTCATTCGCGACTACGTGTACATCCCGCTGGGCGGCAACCGCCAGGGCGTGTGGCGCGGCAACCTGAACATGCTGCTGGCGATGCTGGTTTCCGGCCTGTGGCACGGCGCGAGCCTCAACTTCATCATCTGGGGTGCGCTGCACGGCGTGGGGCTGGCGCTGTACAAGGCCTCAACCTACGTGCTGCCACAACCGATGCGCTGGCCGGGCGCGGATGTGCTGGCGCGCCTGCTGACCTTCCACTACGTCGCCTTCGCCTGGATCTTCTTTCGCTGCGCGAGCCTGGATGATGCGCTGGACATGCTCGGCGGCATCGCCGGCCTGAGCCTGGGCGGGCTGTTGAGCACCACCGGCCTGCTGTTGCTGGGCTGCGTGCTGTACATCGCGGTGTACCCGCAGGTGCTGGCTCTGCTGCGCCAGGGTTTTGCCGCCAGCAGCCGGCTGCCCTGGCAGCTCTACCCGATCCCGCTGGGGTTGTTCGTGTCGTTGGTCATCTTCGCTTCGCAATCGGGCGTGCCGGGGTTCATCTATGCAAGCTTCTAGTACCGGTCAGCTGTTCAAGACGCAAATGGGCGCGGCCAAGGTGCTGTACGCGATCCTGGTCACCACCTTGCTGCTGTTCTGGCTGAACCAGAACTCCATCAGCCTGTACTGCCAGCAGAAGTATCACCAGAGCTGCGAGCTGCCCTGGGTAGGGCAGAGCCAGGCGTGGCGCCTGGGCGGCAACCTGACCCAGGCCCTGGGGGATGCGCGCAGCAGCTTCATCGACAGCCTGGAGCGCCAGACCCTGCTGGCCCAGGCCGAGGGCATGCCGACGGTCGAGCTGCCGCCCAGTATGCCGGTGGTGCTGGTCGACCTGGCGCAGCCGCATGCCAAGGCGCCGGCGCCTGCCAAGGTACCGGTGATGGCGCCGACACCTGCGGCCAGGCCCCCTGCAGTGCAGCCAGCGGCAGTGCAGCCGGTTGTGGCGCAGGCGCCCGCCGCGCAGCCCACCGCGCAACCGGTCAAGGTGGCGGCGCAACCGCTGGTGCCGGGGCAGCCGCCCAAGGCCGTGAGCCTGGCGGCTGGCGACGAAGTGTTCCTGGTGGGCGACTCGCTGATGCAGGGCGTGGCGCCGCACCTGGCCAACACCTTGCTCAAGCGCTACCAGATCAAGAGCGTCAACCTCAGCCGCCAGAGCACGGGCCTGGCGTACCCCGGTTTTTTCAACTGGCCGCAGACGGTGTCCGACACGCTGCAGAATCACCCCAACATCCGCCTGATGGTGGTGTTCCTGGGTCCGAACGACCCGTGGGACATGCCCGAGTCCAAGGGCAAGCCGTTCCTGCGTTTCAAATCGCCTGAGTGGGAGGCGCTGTACCGCAAGCGCATCGACCGGATCCTGGACGAGGCCCGTGCGCACAATGTGCAGGTGATCTGGGTCGGCCCGCCCAACATGCAAAAGCCCAGGTTGTCGACGGCCATGGCCTATCTCAGCGGGCTGTATGAAAGCCAGGCGCAGTTGTACCAGCAGCATTACGTGTCGGCCAACGGCGTGCTCGGTTACCAGGCCGACGAGTTCTCCTATACCCTGCAGAACAGCCAGGGCAAACGGGTCAAGACCCGTGTCGACGACGGCATCCACTTCACCACCACGGGCCAGAAGCTGATCGCCGAGCAGGTACTGTCGATGATCGCCTTCCCGGGCCTGACCGTAACGGGACACTGAGCATGCGCCGAGCGCACAACATCCTGGTGCTGGCGGCGCTTATCTGCGCGCTGCCGGGCTGCAGCCCGGTGGCGGCGGTCAACGCGCCGGCCGCGCGCCCCCTCGCCGTGCAGCAGAAGGCGACCGGCAGCCGTGACGGCAACCTTGCGGTGCTGGCCGGCAAGCTGCGCACCTCCAGTCGCACACCGGTCAATATCGTGCAATTTGGAGATTCGCACACTGCCGCCGACCTGTTCAGCGGCGAGATGCGTCGCCTGCTGCAGTCGCAGTACGGCGATGGCGGCATAGGCTTTGTGGCGGCGACACCGGTACCTGGCACGCGCTACGACAACCTGATCCTCAAGACGGCCAGGCGCCAGTGGGAGCTGGTGTCGGCGCGCAACCAGCAAAGCACCCAGTTCCCGCTGGGGGGCTACCTGTCGGTACCGCTGGCGGCGAACCCGAGCGTGCGCCTGGAGGCGCGCGAACCCAGTGCCCAGCGCTACCGTATCTCGGCCCTGTACCAGGCGCGGGAGAACAGCAGCCTTACCGCCCGTGGCGGGCAGAACGCGGCGCGCCGCGTGATGCTGGCCGCAAGCAACGGGCAGTGGCGCTTCAGCCCGCCGCTCAACAGCATCAGCCTGCCGGTGGAGATGAGCCTGAATGCCCACCCGGGCACGGTGCTGGGTGGCTGGTACATCCAGGGCCAGAAGAACGCCGGGGTGACCTATTCGGCCCTGGGCATCAACGGTGCGCGGCTGGAGGTGCAGGACAAATGGCAGGCTGGCTGGCAGGAAAACCTCAAGGCCCTGCGCCCGGACCTGATCATTCTGGCCTATGGCACCAACGAAGCGTTCGACAACACCCTGGACATGGCCAAGTACCGTGACCAGTTGCGCCGTACCGTGGCCCAGCTCAAGCGGGTGCAGCCACGGGCGGTGATCCTGCTGGTGGGGCCTTCGGACTCGATCAAGCAGCGTGGCGCGCGCACCTGCGCGACGCGGCGCCCGCAGTCGTTGCCGCAGGTGGTGCAGATCCAGCGCCAGGTGGCACGCCAGGCCAACGTGCTGTTCTGGGACTGGCAGGCCTACATGGGCGGGGAGTGCTCGATTGCGCGCTGGCAGGCAGAGGGGCTGGCGCGAGGCGACCTGGTGCACCTGACGGCTGATGGCTATCGCAAGAGTGCGTCGGGGCTGTATGACTACCTGCGGGGGCAGTTGGGGCTGCGTTGAGGCAAAAAAAAGAGGGGCTGTATCGGTGTCGGGATTGGCTTGCGGCGCCCCGGTGCATCGATGACAGCCCCCCAGCTTCGAGCCACAGGGGCGTCGAACTCAGGTGCAAGCATAGAATGGTTTTTTGGGGCCTGCTGTAGGACTTTTGGACAGATCTCGAAGGGTTCTTCGTCAGCATGGCTGACTCCTGCCGTTTATCCCAACCCTGCAGGAGCCAGCCTTGCTGGCGAAAGCCGCGCTGTAGTCAGCCCGCCGGGGTCAGCCCCAATGCGTAATCGAGGTACCCGCGATACGCCGTTTCCCAGTCATCCTGGAAGGTGTGCCCGGCCGGGTGTTCGTGGCTTTGCACCGGGTTGCTGCCTTCGAATGCCTTCTGCGTGGTTGCGGTCAGTTCCAGGTTGCTCGAATGCTCCTTGGCGCCGTGCACGATCACGATGCGCTTGTCCTTGGCCTTCTGCACGGCGAATGGAATGCGAAAGCCGCCCGGCGACAGCAGTACTGCGCCGCTGTAATGCTGCGGGTATTCGGCGATCAGGTGCGCCGCATGTTCGGCGCCCTGGGAAAAGCCGATCAGCGCCACGTTCGAGCGGTCGATGCGGGTCTGCTTTTCCAGGGCCTTGAGCGCGGCCGCCACGGCTTTCTCGGTCGGCTCGACCGAGTGTTGCTGCCACATGAACTGGCCCTCGTCGCGCTTGAGCGTGCCGTTCACGCCCACCAGTACGGCGCGTTCGCCCACCAGCTCTTCACGCATGCGAATGCCCTTGCTGCCTTCGGTGCCGTAGCCGGACAACCACACCACCACCGGCCAGCCGCCGGCCGGGGCCTTGCCTTCGGGGATGCTGAACGCCGCCGCACCGGCATCCTTGGCCTGTTTGGCGTAGTTGGCCTCGGCGCTCTGCAGCAGTTTCTTGTAGGCCGGTGCGTCCTTCATGCCCTCCAGCTCGTCGTCGTCACGCAGGATCACGGCCTGCCAGAAACCGCGCTCGCGGGCCTGGTCGAGCAGGTCGCCAGCCAGATCGAACTTCTCCATCGAGGCCAGGGCGGCGCCGGCCTGGTAGGACGCATAGGCGTTCTTCGGGTCCAGGCGTGCGGCCGTCAGGTAATAGGCCAGGGCGCCAGCTATGTTGTCGTGCTCGCTTTTCTCCTTGTCGCCGGCATCGATGAATTCCTGTGCGTCGGCATCGTTCAGGTAGAGGTTGGCCATGCCGGCCAGGCCCTGCCAGCGGCCCTTGGCAACGGCCTCGTCTTCGTCGGCGAAGCTGGCGGTGGCGGTGAGGCTCAGGGCGGTGAACAGGCTGAGGGTGGCAAAGTGCAGACGAGGAGATGTCATGAACGACAAGACCGAGAGTCCTTTTTCGGTGGAAGGGAAAGTGTGCCGGCCAATACGGCCGGGGCGCGGATTCTAGCATGGCAGCTCAGCTGCGCAGCTGGTTCCAGTCCAGTTCGAAGCGCGCCAGGTATTTGCGCAGGCGGTCGGCATCGTTGGGTTTTTCCTTGTCCTGGCGCGATACCGCAAACAGCTGGCGCCCTGCGTCGGACAGCGAGCGGGCATCGCGACACACCCGCAGCACGGCCTCCAGTTGCAGGCGGTCGAACAGGTCCAGCTCACGCCCTTCAAGCAACGGCTCGGTGGGCGCCGCAACCCCCCAGGCCCGTTGCAGCCGGGTGATCTCTTCACTGACCAGGGGCTCGTCGATGCGTCCGCTGTCGGCCAGGGTCGCCATGCGCGTGATCGAGGCCGACAGCTCGCGAAAGTTGCCGGCCCAGCGTGCTTGCGGTGAATGGGCGAACGCCAGGTACTGGCGCTTGGCTTCAAGGTTGAAGCGCACGTTGCGGCCCTGTTCGCGGGCGTGGCGCTGCAGTTCGAAATCGATGTTCGGCTCGATGTCTTCGCGCCGCCCGGCCAGCCCCGGCAGTTCGAAGGTCCACAGGTTGATGCGCGCATACAGGTCTTCGCGAAACAGCCCTTCGGCCACCTGCTTGCGCAGGTCACGGTGGGTGCCGGCGATCAGCTGGAAGTCGCTTTGCACCTCGTTGTCTGCGCCCATCGGGAAGAAGCGCTTCTCTTCGATGGCCTTGAGCAGCATGGCCTGTTCGTCGGCGCCCAGTTCGCCGATTTCGTCGAGAAACAGCATGCCGCCGTCGGCGGCGCGCAGCAGGCCGTCGCGGGCGTTCTGTGCACCCGTGAAGGCGCCCTTGATATGCCCGAACAGGCTCGACATGGCGCCGTCGCCGCGCAGCGTGGCGCAGTTCACCTCGACGAAGCGGCCCTCCAGCTGGTGGCGCGTGCGCTTGAGTTCATGGATGCGCCGGGCCAGGAACGACTTGCCGGCACCGGTCGGCCCCACCAGCAGCATCGGGGCGGTGGAGCGCAGGGCGACGCGCTCGATCTGCTCGATGGAGTGGTTGAACGCCACGTTGCGCGTGGCGATGCCGGCCTTGAGAAACGCCAGGCTGTGCGCCTGCTCGCGCTGAAAGCGCGAAGCGATGTGGTCATAGCGCGACAGGTCGAGGTCGATCAGCGTGCTGGTGCCGGCCGGGTCACGCTCTTCTTCCTTGCCGCGCGCCGGCGAGGTCTGCACCAGTCGCGCCGGCAGGTAGCGCGCCTCGGTCAGCAGAAACCAGCAGATCTGCGCAACGTGGGTGCCGGTGGTGATGTGCACCAGGTAGTCCTCGTGCTCGGTGTCGAAGTGGTAGCTGCGGGCGAAGTCATGCAGCGCGCCGTACATCTCTTCGAAATCCCACGGGTTGTGCAGTGCCAAGCGGTGCAGGCGCACCTCGGTGTGGGGCGACACGCTGAGCACATCCTCGCGCAGGCGCTCGGCCAGGCCCAGATCGCGTTCGCTCTTGCCGTGAATCAGCTCCAGGCGGTCGATCGAAAGATCCGGCTGCTGGCACAGCGCGACGGTGGGCCGCCACTTGTTCCAGCGCGCGGCACCCTTTCCGTTGCGGTCGAGGGTGGTACCGATGAAGCCGATGGCAACGCTGCGCTTGTGCATGCTGTTTATCTTTTTGGATAAATGAAGAGATAAAAGTATACATAAAAGCCCTCAAGCATTTGCCCGGTGCGCAGGTTGATTTAACGAAGATGAAAATAAAACACTTATAAATCAATGGGTTGAAAATAAATTCTAACGCTTTAACAAAACCTGGCACGCCCCTCGCAATAACGCTTTCGACCGCATCGCCAAGCAGGCCAACGGGTCGGGGTTCACAACCCCACCGGTGCACGAGCCCACCCCTGGTGTTGGTGTCGTGCATGCCGCCGCCGCAACGACCGGTCGCTGGCGCAACCCCGGATGGGGCCGCCAACGAGCCTAGAACTCGTTACATACCCTCCACGGTAGCTGTACCCGTAACACCCGCCGGTGAGGCGAGGGCAACGCACTTGCAGCCAGGATGGCTGACTGTCGCGAAGGACGCCCCCGCCACCGCTGGTACGCCCGGCCTGCTGGCCGGGCCCGGGGCAAGGCGCAACGTCGGACCGAAGGACTCGGTCGGCAAAGGACTCTGATGTCCCGACGCGTGCACCTCCCCCCGGGCCCCACCTGCAGCGCTCGGCGTACCGGCCGCACCGGCACCACGGAATTCATTGAAAGGGAAATACAGAATGAAACTGCTCAAGCGCTTCATCGTGAAAAAGAACGAACGCGGCCTGCTGTTCTGCGAGGGCGACTTCGTGTCGATCCTGGAACCGGGCGTGCATCAGCGCTTTGACCTGCATAACCGGCTGACGGTGGAAACCTTCAGCCTCAACACCCCGCGCTTCGAGCACCGCCTGGCCGGCTACCTGCGCCAGAGCGAGCCGGCGGTGGTGGATCAGTACTTCGAGCGCATGGACCTGGCCGAACACGAAGTGGGCCTGCGTTTCGAGGATGGCGCACTGGCGGAACTGCTGCCACCGGGCAGCCGCCAGCTGTACTGGAAGGGCCAGAGCGCGCAGACCCTGCAGCGCATCGACCTGACCCACAGCTATCGCCTGGAGCCGATCCTGCTCGGCCAGCTCGGTCAGCCCAAGCTGCGCGGTCGCACCCTGGCCGGGCTGGATGCGGTGCTGCTGGCGCCGGTGCCGGCCTTCCATGTGGGCGTGCTCAAGGTCGATGGCGCAGTGGTCGAGCTGCTGCCGGCCGGTCAGTACGGCTTCTGGCGCTTCAACCGCCAGGTGAGCGTCGACATGGTCGACATGCGCATCCAGTCGCTGGAGGTCAGCGGCCAGGAGATCCTCACCCGCGACAAGGTCAGCCTGCGCCTGAACCTGGCGGCCAACTGGCGCTACAGCGACGTGCTGATGGCTTTCGCCAGCCTCAGCAAACCGCTGGAGCACCTGTACCGCGAGGTGCAGTTCGGCCTGCGTGCGGCCGTGGGCACGCGTACCCTCGACGAGCTGCTGGAGAACAAGCAGCTGATCGACGACACCGTCAGCCAGTACCTGGCCGAGAAACTGGTGGGCAGCGGCATCGAGGTCAGCGGCCTGGGCGTACGCGACATCATCCTGCCGGGTGAAATGAAGACCCTGCTGGCGCAAGTGGTGGAGGCGGAGAAGGCGGCCCAGGCCAACGTGATCCGGCGCCGCGAGGAAACTTCGGCGACCCGTTCGCTGCTCAACACCGCCAAGGTCATGGAAGACAACCCGACGGCCCTGCGCCTGAAGGAGCTGGAAACCCTGGAGCGGGTGGCCGAGCGCATCGACCGGATTTCGGTATTCGGCGGGCTGGATCAGGTGTTGAATGGGCTGGTCAGCCTGAAAACCGCATGACACCTGCCAGGCCTTCGGGCCTGGCGGGCTACAAGGACAATTGAGATGAAACACATGAACATCCTCGAAGTGGCCAACGGCAAACCGATCAAGCTCTGGACCCAGGGCGTGCCGGTGGACGAGGACGCACGCCAGCAACTGATGAACACCGCGCGCCTGCCGTTCATCTTCAAGCACCTGGCCGTGATGCCCGATGTGCACGTGGGCAAGGGCTCGACCATTGGCAGCGTGATCCCGACCCTGGGCGCGATCATCCCGGCGGCGGTGGGCGTGGACATCGGCTGCGGCATGATCGCGGCGCGCACCTCGCTGGTGGCGGCCGACCTGCCCGACAACCTGCAAGGGCTGCGCAGCGCCATCGAGAAGGCAGTGCCCCACGGCAAGACCTTCGGCCGGCGCGACCAGGGCGCGTGGAACCACGTACCGACCGCCGCCGATCAGGCGTGGTCGGCCCTGGCCGGGCGTTTCAAGGCGATCACCGACAAGTACCCGCAGCTGCAGAAGACCAACAATCGCCAGCACCTGGGCACCTTGGGCGGCGGCAACCACTTCATCGAGGTGTGCCTGGATGAGGCCGACCGCGTGTGGTTCATGCTGCACAGCGGCTCGCGGGGCGTGGGCAATGCCATCGGCAACCTGTTCATCGAGCTGGCCAAGGCCGACATGCGCCAGCACATCGCCAACCTGCCGGACAAGGAACTGGCGTACTTCGAGGAAGGCAGCCGACATTTCGACGATTACGTCCAGGCGGTGGAGTGGGCCCAGGACTTTGCCCGGCAGAACCGTGCACTGATGATGCACGCGGTGATCGAGGCCACGCGCCAGGTCATCCGCAAGCCGTTCGAGGCCAACCTGCAGGGGGTCAACTGCCACCACAACTACGTGCAGAAAGAGCAGCACTTCGGCCAGGAGATCCTGGTGACGCGCAAGGGCGCGGTGTCGGCGCAGAAGGGCCAGCTGGGGATCATTCCGGGCTCGATGGGCGCCAAGAGTTTCATCGTGCGCGGCCTGGGCAACAAGGAATCGTTCTGCTCCTGCAGCCACGGTGCCGGGCGGGTCATGAGCCGTACCCGGGCCAAACAGGCCTTCACCCTTGAGGACCAGGTGCGCGCCACCGCGCATGTGGAGTGCCGCAAGGACAAGGACGTGATCGACGAGATCCCGATGGCCTACAAGGACATCGATGCGGTGATGGCGGCGCAGCGCGAGCTGGTGGAAGTGGTGCACACGTTGCGTCAGGTGGTGTGTGTGAAAGGCTGATGGCCTCTTCGCCGGCCGTGCCGGCGAAGGGGTACAACGAGGATTCGAACATGAACATGGAAGACCGTCACCCCCTGCCCAGTGCGATGCGCAGCTGGGTACTCGAAGAACTGCAACGCATCGAGCGCGAGCATGACGTGCGCGTGCTCTACGCCTGCGAATCCGGCAGCCGCGCCTGGGGTTTTGCCTCCACCGACAGCGACTTCGACGTGCGCTTCATCTACGTGCACCGCCAGGACTGGTACCTGCGCATCGACGAGCCACGCGACGTGATCGAGCGCCCGCTCACCGACGAACTCGACATCAGTGGCTGGGAGCTGCGCAAGACCCTGCGCCTGCTGCGCAATGCCAACCCGACCCTGCTCGAATGGCTCGACTCGCCGCTGGTGTACCGCGCCGAGCCGGGGGCGCTGCAAGCCTTGCGCGGCCTGGCCAGACAGTTCCATTCGCCGCAGGCGGCGTTTCACCACTACCTGTCGATGGCTACCAAGAACTTTCGCATCTACCTGCAGGGCGAAGAGGTGCGCCTGAAGAAGTACCTCTACGTATTGCGCCCGTTGCTGGCGGTGCGCTGGATCGAACAGGGCCTGGGCATGCCGCCCACCGCGTTCGCCCAACTGGTGGAGGCGACCCTGCACGACCCGCTGCTGCTGGCCGACCTGGACGAGCTGCTTCGCGTCAAACGCATCGCCAGCGAAGCCGATTACGGGCCTCGCCGCGTCCTGCTGCACCAGTTCATCGAGAGCGAGCTGGCACGAGGGGGAGCCGCCCCGGCACTGCCCAGGCCCCACGGCGATGTAAAACTGCTCGACGACTATTTGCGTGATACTGTGCGCCGTTTTTCATAGGAGCCTGTATGAACAAGGATGTCGACGCATGCTGAACCTGCGGCTGGCGCAACGCTGGGAGCGCCTGGGCAATCGCGATACCGAGGTGGGCCTGATGCTGCTGTTCGCCCTGCTGGCCGCGCTGTTTGCCTGGGGCGCCTATGTCATGGCCTATCCGGAGCATGGCTGTGTGCGCATGGGCAAGGGCAACAGCGGCCCCCTGGAGTGCAACCCGCGCCAGCTGCTCAACAATGCTGTCGGGCTGCTGTTGATCGGTGTCTGCTGCGCAAGCCCCATCTTCTACATCCTGTGGCACTGGATCAAAGACATGGCGCGGCCATTGACGCTGGAAGAGGAATAGCTCGATGACCGACAGCAAATACGAACGCCTGCCCCACGCCGGTGACTTCGAGCGGGTGGCCGGCACCGAGATCGTCTACCTCTCGCCCCTGCCGATCCCCACCGGCATGCCGGCCTACAGCAGCCGCAACCTGCACCGCGAATCCAACGAGGTGTACCTGGACTTTGCCATCGGCCAGGGCAACTTCGAGTTCATGGCGCGCTGCGGCATCGCCTCGGTGATGGGCGTGGTTACCTGTTTCATGCTCACTGCCTTGCTCGGCTCCTGGGCACGCCGCCATGTGGAGCCGTTCTGGAGCACCTTCGCCGACTTCATGGCCAACGGGTTCATCTGGGGCTTCATCGCCTGCCTGTCGTTGCTGTATGCGGGGATGTTCTGGCGGGTGATGCGCGAGGTGACGATTCACCCGCCGATACGCTTCAACCGCCAGCGCCGCGAGGTGGCGTTCGTGCCCACTCGGGGCGCGGCGCCGATCTTCGTGCCGTGGGAGTCGGTGATCGCCTGCGTCAGCGCGGGGCGCACCGTCACCGAGTACGCCGTGCTGCCCGCCTTCAACCTGATGTTCTGCCTGCGTCAGGCCGACACCGGCAATGTGCTGTGGATCAACGTGCCCAGCGGCCACCTGGGCGCGGCGATTGCCGAATGGGAAGCGATCCGGGTGTACATGGAAGAGGGCCCGGCGAGCCTGCCGCCAGCGCCCGATGAAGAGTTCGAGGAGGGCACCGTGGCGTTCTTCCACATGGCCCGCCAGGGCTATCGCGACAACTTCCCGTGGTGGCAGCACTGGTTTGGCTTTCTGTTTGTGCAGGCCTTCGGCGGCTGGACCTTGCCGTGCCATATCTCGCACTGGGTCAACAACCGGCCCAAGGCGGGCATACCTCCTGAAGTGAAGGCGTGGTCGACGCCGCTGCCGGCTGAACAGCATGCCAGGCCCAGCGCCGAACTGCTGGCGCAGAGCGAAGAGGTGCGCAGTACCTTGCGTCGTGGCCAGACCCTGCTCGACTACTTCAATGTGAAGTTTGGCGACCCGGCTGAACCGGCAGCCGAGGCGGCCTCAGGTTCAGCGCCAGCACGCTGATCAGCACCAACGGCCCGCCCAGCATCACCGAAGCCGAGGGCCGCTCGCCCAGCAGCGCTGCGGCGATCAGCATGGCGAAGGCGGGTATCAGGTACAGCGCCAGGGTCACCCGGGTGACCTCGCAGTGGCGCAGTACCCAGGCCCAGGCCAGGTAGGCCAGCGCGCTGGGGAATACCCCCAGCACCAGCACCGCAGTGTTGGCCTGGGACGGCGCGTGGCCCAGGTCGTCGAGCAGCCCCGGCAGGTACACCATCAGCAATGCAGTGCCCGACCATACGGTGTAGCAGGTGATGGTCAGCGCGTCGTAGCGGTGGCCGTGGTGTTTCTGCAGGGCGAAATAGATGCTCCACGACAATGCCGCCACCAGAATCAGCAACCCGTGCGGGTCGAACTGGCCGAGCCCGCGATCGCCGGCCACCACGATCGCCGCGCCGGCCATGCCCAGCAGCAGGCAGCCCCAATGCCAGGCCCCGGCCACCTGTTTGAACACCCAGTGCGCGATCAGCAGGCTGAACAGCGGCGTGGACTGCGCCAGCACACTGGCCGCCCCGGCGCTGACCCCACGCTGGCCGTAGTTGATGGCCACATGGTGCAGGCTGACCGCGAACAGGCCAAGCAACAGCAGGGTGGGCACGTCCCTGAGCCGGGGCAGGGTGATGCCGCGCAGCAGCGCGATGACCGCCATGAACAGCGACGCCACGATAAAGCGCGCCAGCGCCAGGTGCGTGGGCGCATAGCCCTGCAAGCCCAGGCGGATGCCGGTGGGCGAGTAGGCCCAGCACAGCAGCACGAAGAGTACGGCGCAGGCAATTTTCAGTGAGCTGGGGCGGGTCATGGGGTGGGCTTCCGAAGGGCGGGTGCGCTCAGTATCGGAACACCTACTGCTCACTACAATCGACTTATACTGAGCCAATCGTTCACTTTGGGTGATGTATGGAGCTGATGCAGATCCGCATGTTCAAGACCGTCCACGACACCGGCAGCATTGCCCGTGCGGCCGAGGTGCTGCACTACGTGCCGTCCAACATCACGGCGCGGATCAAGGCGCTGGAGGCCGAGCTGGGCGTGCCGTTGTTCCATCGCCGCGGGCGCGGGCTGGTGATCAGTCCGGCGGGGGAAACCTTCTTGCCCTATGCCACGCAGATGCTGGCCCTGGCCGAGGCCTCCAGGCAGGCGCTGGCGCCGTCCGCCAAACCATCCGGACGCTTGCGCATCGGCGCCATCGAGTCCTCGGCCAGCGGGCGTCTGCCGCGGTTTCTGGCGCAGTACCATGCGCGCTATCCCGAGGTGACGCTGGAGCTGAGCACCGGCACTTGGTCGCAGATGCTCGACGATGTGCTCAACCACCGTCTCGATGGTGCGATCGTGGCGGTGGATGTCGAGCGCCCGCACCTGCGTCGCACCCTGATGTACCAGGAAGACCTGCTGCTGATCGGCGCACCGTCACTGGGGCCGCTGCGCAGCGCCGCGGACCTGGTGGGCAAGGCCGTGTTCATGTGGCCTGAAGGCTGTCCGTATCGGGCGGCACTGGAGCACTGGCTGCAGGCCCAGGGGCACAAGCTGCCCATCGTGGGCATCGGCAGCTACGGTGCGATAGTCAGCTGCGTCAGCGCCGGCACCGGGGTGTCACTGGTGCCGCGCGGCATCTACGAGCAGTACCGCCAGGGCGCAGGGTGGATCGGGCACGAGTTCGCCGACCTGAAGGCGGTCGACAACCTGTTCTACTGGCACGAGGGGGCGGGGCGACATCCGGCGCGGGAGGCATTCGTGCAGATGCTGCGCGATGGCCTGGCAGGGAATGTGCAAGTGGATTCGCTCAGCACCGCTGACGCCGCAGGTACGTAGAACCTGGCGTCGGATCATGGCATGATGCCATTACTTTTTATATTGATATTCACTCGATGAGCGCCCCGTCTGTGTCAACGATGTCCTTGCTGGTGTGCGATGACTCCATGGTGGCCCGCAAGCAGGTCCTGCGCGCGTTGCCCGCCAACTGGCCGGTGACGGTTACCGAGGCCAGCGACGGGCGCCAGGCCATGGACGCCATACGCCGCGGCCTGGGCCAGGTGGTGCTGCTGGACCTGACCATGCCCACCATGGATGGCTACCAGGTGCTGGCTGCGCTGCGTGACGAAGGCCTGAGCCCCAAGGTCATCGTGATCTCGGGCGATGTGCAGGAAGAGGCCGTGCGCCGGGTGCTGGACCTGGGCGCGCTGGCGTTTCTGAAAAAACCCTTCGACCAGGACGAGCTGCGCCGCCTGCTGGCCCAGCTGGGGCTGCTGGGTGAGCGCTCGGCGACACCGCTGGCCGGTGCGGCGACTGCCGTCATCGGCTTTCGCGAGGTGTTCAGCGAAACGGTCAACGTCGCCATCGGCCGCGCCGCGGCCCTGATCGCCAAGGTGCTGGGCGTGTTCGTGCAGTTGCCTGTGCCCAGCGTCAACCTCTTCGAGGTGGGCGAGTTGCACATGGCGCTGGCCGACGCGGGCAGCAGCCAGCGGCTCACGGCAATCTGCCAGGGCTTCATCGGCAGCGGCATCGCCGGCGAGGCCCTGCTGATGTTCCACGATTCGGAAATCGCCGACATGGCCAAGCTGATGCGCCACCAGAGCATCGAGTATTCCGACATGGAGCTGTTGCTGGACTTCTCCAGCGTATTGATCGGTGCGTGCCTGAGCAGCATTGCCGAGCAGATCGACGTGGTGTTCTCCCAGGGCCACCCGCAGATCCTCGGGCAGCACGGCACCATCGACGAGCTTATCCAGGTCAACGGCCAACGCTGGCAGAAAACCCTGGCGGTCGAGATCAGCTACAGCCTGGAAGGGCACGATATCCGTTTCGACCTGCTGTTGCTGTTCACCGAAGACTCCATCGAGCGCTTGACCCATAAACTTGCCTACCTGATGAACTGAGCCCATGCGCGATCCTATCGACCTGAAGGAATTTCACTGGCTGCTGAGCATCGTGCAGAGCATCGATGTGGGCGTGGTGGTGCTCGACCGCGAACATCGGGTGCAGGTGTGGAACACCTTCATGGAAAACCGCTCGGGGGTGCAGCCCAGGGATGCCTACAACCAGTGCTTCTTCAGCCTGTTCCCCGAGGTCGACCGGCAATGGTTCAGCCACAAGGTGGACAGCGTCGCGACCCTGGGCACCCCGGCTTTCACCATCTGGGAGCAGCGCCCGTACCTGGTGCGGTTCAAGAACTACCAGCCGATCACCGGCCAGGTGGATTTCATGTACCAGAACACCACGCTGCTGCCGTTGCGCTCCACCGACAGCGAGATCCGCCAGATCTGCCTGGTGATCTACGACGTGACCGATGTGGCCACCAACCGCCACCAGTTGCAGGCCGCCAACGCGCAGTTGCAGAAGCTGTCCAGCACCGATTGCCTGACCGGCCTGTACAACCGCGGGCATTGGGAGGAGTGCCTGCAACTGGCGCATGCGCGCAATCAGCGCTATGGCAATGCCACCAGCCTGGTGATGTTCGACATCGACCATTTCAAGCGGGTCAACGACACCTATGGTCACCCGGCGGGCGATGCCGTCATTCGCCAGGTGGCCAGGGTGGTTCGCGAGCAGATCCGCGACAGCGACGTGGCCGGCCGTTACGGTGGCGAAGAGTTCGGCGTGGTGCTGACGGACACCGACAAGGCCGGCGCGCTGATCTTTGCCGAGCGCCTGCGCAAGGCGGTCGAACGCCTGAGCGTCAGCCATGAGGGGCAGGACATCCGTTTCACCATCAGCCTGGGCGTGGCCGATCTGAGCCAGCCCTCCAGCAGCCACGCCGAACTGATTGCCTGGGCCGACCATGCGCTGTACCTGTCCAAGCACGGCGGGCGCAACCGGGTGACAGTGCATGAACCCGCGGTGGTGGCGGGCTAGCTCACCTCAAGGCGCAGTAGCAGGTCTGATATTTCAGTTGATAATCATTCGCAATTGAATGCAGAATAGCGGCCCTCCCAACCCGCTCCTGCCTTCAATGGTCGTCGCCGTGTCCTGCCCCAGCGATAAACTCCAGTTGTACCTTTCCCACCGTGCTGCGCTGGTCGACTATTCGGCACCCATCGTCGGCTGCCGTGCGCAGGCCGAGGACGTGGTGCAGGAGGCCTGGCTGCGTTTCTGCGGGCAGGCCGACGCCGGTGCGCAGTTGGGCAACCCGGTGGGGTACCTGTACCGCATCGTGCGCAACCTGTCGTTCGACCTGCTGCGCCGCACGACCCTGGAAAACCGCCAGCCCGATGGCGGCGAACGGCTCGATGAGCTGCCGTCGAGCGCACCGTCGCCGGAGCATCAGGCCCTGCACCGCGATCAGTTGCGTGTGCTGCAGGACGCCCTGGCGCTGCTGCCGGAGCGGGCGCGGCAGGCCTTTCACATGCACCGCTTGCAGCACATGACTTTTCAGGAAATTGCCGCCCGCTTGAATATTTCGACTAGTCTGGCGCACCAACTGGTGCGTGACGCACTGACCCACTGTGCGGAGCATCTGGCCGATGACTGATACCACCCCGTCTTGCCGAACGCCCGGCTCGCTGAAGGACGACCCGGTGTGGCAGGCCGCCATGGACTGGCTGCTGCAATGCAATGCCGAACCGGACAACGTGCTGCTGCACCAGGCCCATGCGCGCTGGCTGGCCGCTGACGAACGCCATGCGGCGGCCTGGCGCAAGGTGCAAAAGGTCTGGATGCTGAGCGCCGGCATCGACCCGCTGGAGCCACCAACGGCGCACCAGGTGCCCGCCGCACCGCGCATGGCAGCCCGCCGGCGCAGTTGGCCACGCCGGGCGCTGGCGGCGAGCGCGCTGGCGGCCTGCGTGCTGTTGCTGGTGGGGCGTGCGCCGCCGGCCGACTACAGCAGCACGGCGGGCGAGCACCGGCAGGTGCGCCTGAGCGACGGCAGCCACATCGAACTGGGCAGCGACAGCGCCATCCGCGTGGCGTTCGAGCCGGGTGCGCGTGCGGTCACGCTGCTCAAGGGCCAGGCATTCTTCGAGGTCAGCCATGACGCCGCGCGGCCCTTCACGGTGCAGGCCGAAGACGTGAAGGTGACCGTCACCGGCACGGCGTTCGATGTGGACCTTAGCCGCAGCGCGGTGTCGGTAGCAGTGCAGAGCGGCTCGGTGCAGGTGCGTGACAGGCGCGGCGAACTGGCAGTGCCGGCGCTGGGCGCGGGCGACAGTCTGCGCGTGGGGCTGAACCAGGGCCCGGCGCAGCGCAGCCGGGTGCAGCTGGAGCAGGTTGCGGCATGGCGCCAATGGCAGTTGCTGGTCAACGACCGTCCATTGGCCGAAGTCATCGAACAACTGCGTGCGTATTACCCCGGCGTGTTGCTGCTGCAGGACCGTGCCCTGGGCCAGCGGCGCATCACCGCGTCGCTGAACCTGCGGTCGCCAGGTAGCGCGCTGCAACTGGCCATCGCCCCGCTGGGCGGGCAGCTGACGCAATGGGGGCCGTACATCACGGTCATCCGTGAGCGCGCTTCGCCGCCTGGAAAAAAATAAATTCACGAAGTTCTGGAAATTCCCCATCGCCGTTCGTTTATTGCCCCGCTGAGTTAATCGTACAGATTCTCATTTACAGGCGCGTATCGTTCGCGCCGCACGGGGAGTTCACCAGAGCATGTCCATTCGCACCCAAGAGTCGTTGCAGGGTCGTCGGCGCAGTGCGCGCCTGCTGTTGCTGTCAGTGGGGCTGGCAGTGTCGTTGCCGGTGCTGGCCGATGACGAGCCGGCACGCCACAGCATCGATATCGCGCGCCAGCCGCTGGGCTCTGCGCTGATGGCGCTGGGGCAGCAGACCGGCCTGCAGATCAGTGTCGAAAGCCAGTTGCTGGGCAACCTCAGTGCCCCGCCGGTGCGTGGCGAGCTGAGCGCCGATCAGGCGCTGGCGATCCTGCTCAAGGGCAGCGACCTGGAATGGGTGCATATCGGCGACGACGCGCTGCTGCTGCAACGGGTGGTGCGTCCGCGTGCCGACCAGATCCAGCTGGAAAACACCAAGGTCCGCGAACGGGCGCTGCTGCCACAGGGTGAAACCCATATCGATCGCGAGCTTATCGAGGCAATGCCGGCCGGCAACGGCGACATCACCAGCCTGCTGCGCAGCCACCCCAACGTTCAGTTCGACGACAACCAGCTCAGCAGCAAGACACCCGGAGAAATCGCCCCGGCCAACATCAGCATCAACGGCGCGGCGTTCTACCAGAACGCCTTCCTGGTCGACGGCATCAACATGAACAACGACATCGACCCGGCCGAAGACCGCGTGCAGTTGCTGGACAGGGTGCCGGGGCGCAGCCAGGGCCTGGCGCTGGACACCGACCTGCTGGAGAACATCACGGTTCTGGACAGCAACGTGCCGGCCGCCTATGGCGGCTTCAACGGTGGGGTGATCGACGCCCAGACCCGCGCCCCGACCAAGGCCCTGCACGGCAAGTTCTCGGTACAGACCACGCGCTCGGCCTGGACCAAATACCACATCGACGAGACGGAAGAGCAGCGCATGGAGAACTCCGGCTCGCCCGACGAGCAGCCCGAGTTCGACAAGGTCATCGTGCGCGGTACCTTGCAAGGCCACCTGACCGACACCTTCGGCCTGATCGGCAACTTCAGCCAGAAGCGCTCGACCATTCCGCTGAGCCTCTACTCCTACAACAACGTCGAAGAGATGGGCTATCACAAGGAGAAGCAGGAGCGGCGCATCGACAACTACTTCCTCAAGTCGGTATGGCAAGCCAGCGACCGGCTCACCGTCGAGACCAGCGTGACCCACGCGCCCGAAGAGAGCCATTACTTCCGGGCCAACGTCGCCAACTCCGGCTATGACAACAAGGTTGGCGGTACCCAGTTGAACCTGCGCACCGTGTGGGACGGCGACCTGGCCCGCGTCGAACAGACCCTGGCCTGGAGCCGCCAGGAACAGAGCCGCACCTCGGACTCGGCCGACTACTGGACCTGGCGCAAGTCGACCACCAAGGACTGGGGCATCGGCAGCAAGACCACCGCCAACACCCTGGAGGGGGGCTGGGGCGATATCGAACAGCAGCAGCGCACCTGGCAGTACAAGCTCAATGCCGACTGGCGCAGCTTCGACTGGCTGGGCGCCATTCACCGCCCGCAGACCGGCCTGGAGTTCTCCCGCCAGTACGTGCGCTACGAGCGCCTCACCGACAGCAGTACCTACGTGGCCCCGGCCGCCACCAACAGCTGTACCAACAGCGCGGGGGTGACCGATTCCGTTGCCTGCAACATGGGCGAGACCGTCAGTGGCTGGGCCGGCCAGTACATGAAGAGCCGCACCCGCTATGCCCCCGGCGAATTCGATTTCACCACCACCACCTGGGGCAGTTGGGTGCAGGACGAGATCACCCTGGGCAAGCTGACCCTGCGCCCCGGCGTGCGCGTGGACAGTGACGACTACATGGACAAGACCACCTGGGCACCGCGCTTCTCCCTGGAGTACGACGTGTTCGGTGACCGCACCACCTTGCTCAGTGCCGGTGCCAACCGCTACTACGGCCGCAGCGTCACCAGCTGGCAGTTGCAGGACGGGCGCAACCGCCTGCGCTTCAACGAAACCCGCGCGAGCCTCGACAAACCCTGGGTGACCAAGTCCAACGGCAGCAACCAGACGCTGTTCAATCAGCTCGACATCCCCTATGACGACGAGCTGATGCTGGGCGTGGTGCAGCAGTGGGCCGGCATCGAGTACGGCCTCAAGTACGTCAATCGCAAGGGCCGCGACCAGGTGGTACAGGTGTCCGGGCGCACCCTGGGGCAGCCGTCCACCGACCCTGACCTGGCCAGCAACTACACCACCTACACCAACGACGGCAAGAGCGAGACCGATACCTACACCCTGACCGTGACGCCGATGCAGCGCTGGACGCTGCTGGGCACGCAGACCGGCGGCCAGCTGGCGCTGAACTGGACCGACAGCAAGGCTTCCTCGCCCAGCTATGTGCAGGCCGACGACACCTACTACCAGAACGACGTGATCCAGTACCAGGGCAGCTTCATCAACTACCAGGACCGCCCGGCGACCAACTACAACCGACCGTGGACGGCGCGCCTGACCACCATCACCGACATCCCCCAGGCCAACCTGCAGTGGAGCAACTTCTGGCGCTACCGGGCCGGCTACAAGCGCATCGGCGACACCGGGCGCAACGTCGATTACAGGGGCACCTCGGTGGATGTGTGGGAAGAGCAGAAATTCGACGCGGCGCTGACCTGGGACACGCGTCTGGGCTGGCGTATCCCCACCGCACGGGACCAGGCCATCTTCGTCAACGTCGACGTGTTCAACGTGCTCGACAAGAAGTCGGTCAATGCCAACGCCACGGTCAACAGCAATTCGGTGTCGACCTATGAAGTGGGTCGCCAGTACTGGCTGGAAGTGGGGTACACCTTCTGAGATGCGCCTGTTCCTGATTGGCATCGCACTCATGCTGGCCAGCCCGGCCCTGTGGGCGAAGCACCACGCACCCCTGTGTGCATCGGCTGATGCGGCCTGCCTGCGCAAGGCCTACAGCCGCCCGCCGGCACACTGGCCGGCGCCGCAGGTGGACGCCGGCGTGGCCTGGCAGGAGCTGGGGCCACTGCCCGAGCGTGCACCCTCGCCTGCGCACAACCCCTACACCGAACAGAAGGCAGCGCTGGGGCGCACGCTGTTCTTCGACCCGCGCCTGTCGCGGTCGGGGCAGATCGCCTGTGCCTCGTGCCACGAGCCGGACCTGGCGTTCGCCGATGGGCGCCGGGTGTCGTTCGGGCATGGGCGTGCGCCAGGCCGGCGCAATGCGCCGAGCGTGGTCACCAGTGGCCTGGCCCCACAGCTGTTCTGGGATGGCCGCGCCGACAGCCTGGAAACCCAGGCGCTGATGCCGGTCGTCGATCCGGCGGAAATGGCCTTCAGCGTCGATGAACTGGTGGCCCGGTTGCGTGCCAGCGCCGATTACCCGGCACTGTTTGCCGTGGCGTTTCCCGGGCAGGCGCTGGGTGCCGAGCAGATTGCCGCAGCCCTGGCGACGTACCAGCGCGACCTGTTGCGGGTCGCGCAGCGCACGCCGTTCGAGCGCTTCCTGCGCGGTCGCACTGCTGCGCTGAGTGACCAGCAGCTATACGGGCTGCACCTGTTTCGCACCAAGGCGCGCTGCATGAACTGCCACTTCGGGCCGGGAATGAGCGACCAGCGTTTTCACAATGCCGGCCTGACGTTCTACGGGCGCAGCCGCGAGGACCTGGGTCGCCATGAAGTCACCGGCCTGGCCGCGGACGTGGGGCGTTTTCGCACCCCTTCGCTGCGCCTGGTGAGCCGCACCGGCCCGTGGTTCCACAACGGTTTCGCCAGCAGCCTCGATCAGGTGCTGGCGTTCTACAACGTGGGCATGCCGAGGCCGGTGCCGAAGCCTGGGCAGCAGGGCGATCCGCTGTTTCCTGTCACCTCCGCACAGTTCGAGGCGCTGGGGCTGGACCGGGTGGAGTTGAAGGCGTTGAAGGCATTTCTGGAGGCGCTGTGAGCGGGTGCTGCATTACGCGGTAGTATCACCGTCCTGGCCGGCAGGCACCGTTCGGTGCTGCGGCCGGATGACCGTTGCAATGGTGTTATTGGAGAGGCAATCAGCGTGAACGATTCACAGATGCTCGAGGACCTGGTGTCCCGCTACCTGGCCGGCGAAAGGCCCGAGTTCGTATTCTTCTGGGGCCATCAGGTGAGCCGCAAGGGTGTCACCGCCTCGTGTTTCAGCCAGTGGTACGTGGCGCCGTTCGAGGTGGGCGGGCAGTCGTACCAGTCGGCCGAGCACTACATGATGGCCGAGAAGGCGGCGCTGTTTGGTGATGAACAGACGCGGGCACGGATCATCGAGGCGACCGATCCCAATGCGGCCAAGGCACTCGGACGCCAGGTGCGTGGGTTCGACGAGGCGCGGTGGGCACAGGAGCGTTTCGCGATCGTGGTGCGGGCCAACCAGGCCAAGTTTTCCCAGAACGCGGAACTGGGGGCCTTCCTGCAGGGCACCGGCACGCGGGTGATCGTGGAGGCCAGCCCGGTGGACCGGGTGTGGGGGATCGGCCTGGCGCAGGATGACCAGAACGCCCACCGGCCGGACCGCTGGCGCGGCCTGAACCTGCTGGGCTTCGCGCTGATGCAGGTGCGCGACGCGGCGCAGGCCTGACGGCCCGCCGGCCCTGCGATCAGGGCTGGCTCGGCAAGTCGAGCCGCGCCTGGATGAACGCGACGAAGGCAGTGAGCTTGGGCAGTGACTTCTTCGAGCGTGGATACACCATCTGCACCGGTTTGTGGGCCGGCACATACGCCCCCAGAATGCTCACCAGCTCCTTGTTCGCCAGCGCGGCGGCCACCAGAAAGTCCGGCTGCATCAGGATCCCGCTGCCGGCAATGGCGGCCTGCAGCAGTACCTGGCCATCGTTGCTGCGAAGCACCGCCTGCTCGGGCCAGAACACCTCTTTGCCAGCCTGCTTGAGTGGCCAGGCAAAGCGGTTGTTCCAGGAGGTGTGGGTGAGGATTCGGTGGGCGTGGAGCGCCTCCGGTGTTGTCGGCTCGCCGGCCTTCTCGAGGTATTTCGGGGCGGCGCAGATCACCATCTGATAGGGCGGCAGGGGCTGCGAGACCAGGTTGGCGTCAACCAGCTCGGCGATCCTGAAGCCCAGGTCGAAGGCACTCTCGTAGAGGTCCACCACCTCGTTGCTCAGGATCAGCTCGACCTGAACCTGCGGGTAGCGCTGCATGAACTCGGTCACCAGCGGGCCGACCAGCGATACCCCCAGTGTCATCGGCGCGGTCACCCGCAGCAGGCCACTGGGCGCGTCGCTGGAGGCTTCTACCCGGTTGTAGGCGTAGGCGACCTGCTCCAGGGCGGTCCTGGCCTCGGCATAGAAGATACGGCCTTCGCCGGTTATGGTCTGCCGGCGTGTGGTGCGTTGAACCAGCCGGGTGTTCAGGGTTTTCTCAAGGCTCTGCACATGCCGCCCCACCATCACCGCCGACATCCCCAGCGCGGCAGCCGCCCCAGCAAAGCTGCCGGCCTCGACCACGGCAACAAACACTTCCATCTGCCTGAGCTTGCTCATCGAGTGATCCGAGAGGTGATGATTACTAACGTTGAGTGAGCCAATTGCTAACCTGGCGTGCGTTTATTGCGCTTTAGTTTATCCCTATAGTCCGTGGCATTGAACCAGAGCACGAGGTGTCATCCCATGCGACATGTACTGAGCCAGGCGCTGGGCGCATTCGCGCGCGCCGATCTGCTGCAGGGCGCCACCGGCATACAACGCGCCGAGCGTATCGAGCACCATCTGGGCCTGCCGGCCATGGGTGTCGGCCTGTACCTCAAGCGCGATGACCACATGCTTGTCGGCGGTGGCGGCAACAAGCTGCGCAAACTGGAGTTTCACCTGGGCGAGGCGCTGAAGAACGGCGTCGACACCCTGATCACCGTGGGCGGCATCCAGTCCAACCACGCGCGGTTGACGGCCGCCGTGTGCGCCCGGCTGGGGCTTGAATGCGAACTGATCCTCAGCCGTGCGGTGCCCAGGGCCGATTGCGATTACGAGCTCAATGGCAATGTGCTGCTCGACCAGCTGTTCGGGGCCAGGGTGCAGGTGCTGGACAGGGGCGCCGATGCACTGGCAGCGGCCGAGGCGCGCGCGCAGCAGTTGCGTGCGGCAGGTCGCAAGGTGCTGGTCATTCCCACCGGCGGTTCCACGCCGCTTGGCAGCCTGGGCTACGCCCGTGGCGCCGAAGAGATCGTGCAGCAGGAAACCGCGATGGGCGTGCGATTCGACGAGGTCGTGGTTCCCAATGGCAGCGCCGGCACCCATGCCGGGCTTGCGGCGGGGTTCGAGGTACTGGGGCGGGGTGCGGCGAGCGTCAGGTCCTGGTCGGTGCTGGCCGACCAGCAGGCCGCGGCGGCCACGACCCTGCAGTTGACTCGCCAGGCGCTGGCCTTGCTGGGCCATGCTGCAAGCCTCGATGCGAGTGCGATCAACATCGATGGCAGCCAGTTGGGCGAAGGCTACGGGCTGCCGACCCAGGCCATGCTCGAAGCGGTGCGCCTGATGGCGCGCTGCGAAGGTGTGCTGGTGGACCCGGTGTACTCGGGCAAGGCCTTCGCCGGGCTGCTGGCCGACCTGCGACAGGGCCGCTATCGCCGCGGCGATAACGTGCTGTTCATCATGACCGGTGGCACCCCGGGGCTTTACGCCTACAGGGAAACCTTCGCCGAGCCGGTGCAAGGCGCCAGTTGCGTGGCGTCGAGATAGCCCTTGACCGCCCTTGCCACGCCAGGCGCCTGCAGGCCGATTTCGCGCAGCTGCCCGCTCAGGGGGTTGCGGTAGCCGATGAAGAACAGGCCCCGCGCAACGCTCGACTGGCCGTCGTCATCCACGGTCGGCTTGCCGTCCGCCGTGAGCGCCTCGGGGTACTGGATCAGCGCCTCCAGGCCGGTGGTGTAGCCGGTGCCCGCAACGATCACGTCCATGCGCAGCGTGCAGCGCTCGGTGCGGTCGATGCCGGTGTGGGCCACGGCGCCTTGCTCGTTCAGTTCCAGCAGCGGGCCGACCACCTTGATGCGGCGCTGTTTCAGGTCGTCGATCACCGGCATGAACAGCGTCGGCGTGACACTGCCCAGCCCGGACACGCCCTGTGCCGGTGGTGGCAGGCCGTAGGTCGACAGGTCGCCGACCCAGCGCCGCGACAACCAGCTCAGCACCGCGTCGCTCGCGCGGGGCGGTAGCCGACGGATCAACGTACCCAGTGCCGCCAGCGGCACGCCGAACAGGCTCTTGGGCAGAAAGTGCGGCGCGCGCCGCACCGACAGCGTGACCGACGCGGCATGGGGCACCAGGCGGCTGGCTATCTCGCAGGACGAATTGCCGCTGCCGACCACCACCACGTGCTTGCCGGCGTAGGCACGTGCATTGCCGAAGTGCGCGGCATGCACGATCTGCCCGGCAAAGCGCTGTGCCCCCGGCCACTGCGGGATCGACGGTACGCACGAGGTACCGGTGGCGACCACCAGCGCCGGTGCGCGCCACTCGCGGCCATCACGGCAGCGCACCTGCCACATCGATTGCGCCTGAAGGTAGCCGACCGATTCCACGTCGCACCCGGTCAGCACCTCGAAGCCGCCCCGGGCCGGCAGTGACGCCAGCACCCGGGCCAGGTCATCGCGGCTCGGCCAGCGGCCTGCCGCCCATGGAAAGCGCCCGCCCGGCAACCCGGAAAACCAGCGCCCGGTGTTCAGGCGCAGGCCGTCATAGTGGTTGCGCCACACGTCGCCCACGGCCTGCGTGCGCTCCAGCACCAGCGGGCGCAGGCCGGCGCGTACCAGCTCGTAGGCGCAGGACAGCCCCGCCGGCCCGCCACCCACCACCAGCACCCTGTGCGCGTTGTCAGCCATGGGTGGCGCCGCCGGTGTGTTGCACCTCCACCGTCAGGGGCACGGGACGCATGATGGTGTCGGGGATCGGCGCGGTCGGCAGCAGCTTGGCCAGCAATGCGTCCACGCGCTCGGGTGATTCTTCGGTATCGATCGACACCTGCACCTGGATGCTTTCAAAGCCCGGGTTGCCGCTGGTCACGCCAAATGCGGCGCGAAAATCCACGCGGCCGCTCACGTCCAGCACCAGGCTGTTGACCTTGACTCCGGATGCCGACAGGCCGCCGATGTAGGTGGCCGCCAGGCAGTTGCCGATACCCGCCAGCAACAGTTCCTGGGGCGTGGCGCCCAGGCCGGCACCGCCATAGGCGCAGGGCTCGTCGCCGTGCAGCACGGCACCGGACTTGACCTTGGTGAGGGTCTGGTAGCCCTCGGTCCACTGCACACTGGTGTGGTAGAGCGGGCGTGCGATGTCACCCTCGCCATCGGCCCGGATGCGTTCGCGAACTGCTCGGCCGGCGTTGGCCTGGAGGCCGTTGATGGTGACGCGGTGGTTGGTTTCACTCATGGTCTGTGCTCTTCAAGGGGCGGCATGGCAGTCGAATGACCGTGTGCCAATCAGTTAATCGGGAGGTCCCGTGTCGACTAGAAATGCTCGGCCAGCCGGGTTTCGTGGGTCAGAAACGCGTCCAGCCGTTCTTGCAGGTCAAGCAGTTGCGCCGAGCGCACCTGGCGCGGGCGCGGCAGGTCGATTTCCAGGATCTGGGCGATGCGGCCGTGGGGCGTGCTGGCCATCAGCACGATACGGTCGGCCAGCAGCAGCGCCTCCTGCAGGTCGTGGGTCACCATCAGCACCGTGGCGCCGCTGGTGTTCCAGGCGCGCAGCAACTGGTCCTGCATCAGGCGCCGGGTCTGTGCGTCCAGTGCCGAAAACGGCTCGTCGAGCAGCAGCAGGCGTGGCTCCAGGGCCAGTGCCCTGGCCAGGGCGATGCGCTGGCACATGCCGCCAGACAATGCCGCCGGCCGGTGCCGGGCGAATTCGGCCAGGCCCACGTCGGCAAGCAACTGCTCGGCGCGCCGGGTGGCCGCTTCACGGTCCAGCCCGCGGTTGAGCAGGGCGATGGCAATGTTTTCCACCGCACTCATCCAGGGGAACAGGTTGTTCTGCTGGAAGATCAGCGCACTGTCGGGCTGGTTGCCGCTCACTGCCTGGCCGTCGTACAGCAGGTGCCCGGTGCTGGGTTGCTGCAGGCCCGCGGCGATGTTGAGCAGGGTGCTCTTGCCGCACCCGCTGCGCCCCAGCAGCACGGTGAAACTGGCGGCCTTGATATCCAGGTCACCCACCTCGACCCGTGTGCCGCCTTCGAACTGCTTGCTCAGGCCACGAAAACTCAGCGTGGCGCCCCGGCTCATGACGCCCACCCGGTGAGGCGGCGTCCGAGCAACAGCATCAGGCGATCCACCACGAAACCCACGACACCAATGGTCATCACACCCACCATCACCAACGGCATGTTGTACATCTGCTGGGCCATGATGATCATGTAGCCCAACCCGGAATTGATTCCCGCCATCTCCCCGGCCAGCACCGCCATCCATGCGCCGAAGAACGCCATGCGCAGGCTGGTCATCGCACTGGGGGCGATTGCCGGCAGTCGCACGCGCAGCCAGATCTGTTGGCGCGTGCACCTCAGGTTGCGGGCGATGTTCAGGTACTGCGGGTCGATGGCATCCAGCGCGGCGACCAGCGACAGCGTCATGGTGCCCAGCACGGCCAGGAACACCACGAACACTGCGGCCTGTCCGCCGATGCCGATCACCGCGATGGTGAAGGGGACCCAGGCCACCGGTGAGATCGGCGCCAGGGTCTGCACCAGCGGCAGGATCAGGCGGCGCAGCAGCTTCACCTCGGTGGTGATCACCGCCAGCAGCAGCGCCACCAGGCTGCCAGCCAGCAACCCGCCGCTGACCCGCAGCAGGGTCACCAGCAAGGCCTCCAGCAAGCCGCTGCGCTGCTGCCCGAAACCCACCACCGCTTCGCCGGAAAACGCATACGGCAGGGTCACGCTAGGCGGCGGGAGCACGCGGCCATCCAGCCAGCCAGACTGCACCGCCAGCTCCCATGCGCCGATCAGCAATGCCCACGCCAGCAGGAACCACAGCGTGTCGCGCAGCGCGTCCAGATAACGCGGGGCACGGCGTGCGTCGGGCTGCCGGCTCAGGGTCAGAACGGCCTGGTTCATCCCGTCACCTGGGCAGCAGGTTGATGACGCAGGTCGAGAACCGCATCGATCGGGTTGTCGGTGAAGTAGCCGAGTTCGACCAGGTAGCCGGCGCCGCGCTTGAGGCCGGCCACGCCTACCGGGCTGATGACCGGGTTGGGCGCCTGGCGTGCCAGGGCCACCTTGAGCACCTCGTTGGATACCCCGTAGATCGGCTGCAATTGCTGGATGGCGTTGTCGAAGTCGGCTTTCATCGCAGTGGCCGATGCCTGCAGCAGTTCCAGGTAGCGTTTGAGCAGCGGCCCCTGTTCCTGGCTGGTACGCACCTGCGTGGTGATCACGCAGTCGGCGGCCTCCGGGCCCCACACCGCGTTGGAGTCGCTCAGGTAGCGTGCGCCGGTGGTGCTGACCACGTTCTGGGCATAGGGCTGTGCCAGGGTGCACACGTCGAGGCGGCCGTTGGCGATGGCTTCGCCCATCCCGGCCATGCTCGGGAAGAAGGTCATCTGATAGTCGTTGTAGGATTTGCCGTGGCGCGCCATCGAGCCGTAGCCCACCAGTTCCAGGGTATCCAGGCGCAGGGTGCCGACGCGCAGCCCGCTGCCTGCGGCGGCGATGAATTCATCCAGGCTGGCCACCGAGCCGTTGCGCGCCACCAGTTCGATGCCGCCTTGCCCCGAGCCACCGATGATGCGCAGCTCCTGGGTGCCCTTGGCGTAGGCGGCTGCGGTCATGGTCCAGGGCCCGTGCATCAGTTCCAGCCGACCTGCCAACAAGGCCTGCAGGGCATCGCTTGGGCTGTTGAATTGCGTCAGCTCCACCTGCAGGCCGGCCGCCGCAAAATCACCGCGTAGCTTTGCCAGCAGCAGGTGCGACACGCAGCCGGCGGGCATGTGCCCCACACGCAGCAGCGGCCCACCGGTGGCGGCTTCGACCTTGCTGGCCGCTGCCAGCAGCGCGGTGCCGGCGGCGCTCAGCGCCAGCATGCCGCAGCCACAGGCGCACATGAACGAGCGGCGGCTCAGGTTGGACTGGAGTGCGGGCGTCGCTTGCGCGCCACTGGTGGAGAACAATCGCTGGAAAAAATCTCTCATCACACGCATCCCAAAACAGGTAGACCGATCGTTCTCGGCAGGCGCGTGAAGTATGTGAGATCTGCGATATAAGCAGAACTAATATTTTAAGCTTAGCTTATGCCTCTTTAGCATATAGGCGCCGAGGCCTGCACCGGCAGCGGTGCAGGGGGCGGGCTAGGCGGCTTTCGCTTCGCGCAGCAGGGTCAGCAGGATCGAGCGCGCAACCTGTGCGCTTCTGGCGTTGCGCGAAACCATCGCGGTGGCGATGGCACCGTCGATCAGCAGCGAGATCTGCTGCGCGACCCAGGCCGGTTCCGGCAGCCCGCAGGCCGCGGCCAGTTGCTCGATGCGGTCATGCACCCGATCGAAGTGTGCCTGGGCCAGGTCACGTACCCAGCTGGAAGACTTGTCGTGTTCGGCGACGGCGTTGGTGAACAGGCAGCCGAAGAAGCGCCCGCTGGCGAACCATTCCTCGAGCAGGTCGAACAGAAAGATCAGGCGTTGCTCCGGGTCGTCGGTACGCTGAGGCAGTGCCTGGTCAAACCAGCCAAACCACATCGCTGCCTCGCGATCGAACACGGCACGCAGCAGGTTCTCCTTGGAGCCATAGGTCTCGTACAGCGTGCGCCGCGCGACCTTGGCATCGCTGAGCAGGCGCGAAACGCCCGTTGCATGAATGCCTTCACGGCAGAACAGCCGTCGCGCGCTTTCCAGCAGGCGCTCGGCGGCAACGGTCGGGGGTGTGCTTTCCATCAAAATCGGTTCCGGCTGAATCAGTTTGGTGCAGAGTGCAACTTAATGGGTGGGGTGTCATCAGGGAAAGTGCTGGAGGTTGGGTTTTCGCGGGCAGGGGGAGGGGGCAGGTGCGTAGTTTGCCCTGGGCATCATCAGGTCAGATGCACACCTGGCGGGCGGATTGCCCCTTGCACGAACTGCGCTCGCCCTAAATAATGCGATCAATTACCATTTGCATATTTAGTGGCCACCTTATGTCCGCACTCGAGCCTTTGGCACTTCACCAGCTTTATTCCGAACACAACGGTTGGCTGAAAGGCTGGTTGCGCATGCGCCTGGGCAATTCGGCCGATGCGGCGGATCTGGCCCAGGACACCTTCGTGCGGGTCATGACGGCACGCAACGCCGCGCCGATCCGAGAGCCGCGGGGCTACCTGACTGCAATTGCGCGCTCGCTGTTGATCGACAAGTCGAGGCGACGGGCGATCGAGCAGGCGTATCTGGTGGCCCTGGCGCAGAAGCCCGAACCGGTCGAGGTATCACCTGAGGTGCGCTTGTCCATTCTCGAGATGCTGGTGGCGGTCGACAGCCTGCTGGACGGGCTGGGCAAGCGTACCCGGGAGATCTTTCTGTCGGTGCAGCTGGAGGGGCAGACCTATGTGGCGGTGGCCGAACGCCTCGGGGTCTCGGTCACCACGGTGAAGAACCATCTGGTGCGAGCCATGACCGAGTGCCTGCTGCTGGCGGACAACTGATGAGCGCGGCGCTCGATCGTCGGACCCTCGAAGCTGCTGCGACCTGGTACGTGCAGCTCAACGATGCAGGGGTGGACGAGGCCTGCACCCGGGCCTGGCAGCAATGGTTGGGGGCAGATCCTTCGCACGCCGAGGCATGGGCGCGGGTCGAGGCGTTCCAGCGGCAATGGGCAACGGTACCCGCACATGCCGCCCGGTCAGGGCTGGATGCGGCCCAGGCGCAACGCCGCGAGGTATTGAAGATCCTCGGCGTGTTGCTGGCCGTCGGGGGCAGCAGCTGGATGATCGGCAAACCGCTGGCGAACCATGGCCTGTTCGCTCAGCAGAGCACGGGCGCGCGCGAGCGTCGCTCGCTGCGGCTGGACGACGGATCGCAGCTGGAACTCAACGCCAACACCGCGCTGGATGCGAGCTTCGACGGGCAACTTCGGCTTATCCGTCTTTACCGCGGGGAGATCCTCGTGCAAACCGCCAAGGATCCTGGGCAGCGGCCGTTTATCGTCGAGACCCAGGACGGGCGCATCCATGCGCTCGGGACGCGCTTCAGCGTGCGCCAGATGACGGACCGGACCCGCGTGGGTGTGCTGCAGTCGGCGGTCGAGCTCCGTCCTCGCCGTCACCCGGAGCGGGCAGTGCGTCTGGAGGCCGGTCAGCAGGCGGCGTTCGATCCTGACCGCGCCGATCCTGCCGGTGTCTTGGCACAGGGTTCGACCGCGTGGGTGCAGGGCATGCTGAGCGTCAACGAGTGGCGCCTCGGGGAGTTCATCGACGAGCTGGGGCGCTATCGCCCGGGCGTGCTGCGCTGCGCCGGGGCGGTTCGCGACCTGAGCATTTCCGGAGCGTTCCGTATCGACGATACAGATGCGGTCCTGGAAAACCTGACCCGGACCTTGCCGGTGAAGCTGCGTTACCTGACCCGCTACTGGGTCAGTGTCGAAGCCGTCTGAACCGTCACTGACAGAAAATACGCGGAGCACCTTGCTGATTATGATTCTCATCCGTCAATGACAGGAGCCGCGATGACAGCGGATTTCTGCCAAGACAACAGAAGGATCATTTCATGCCCCAGCTTTGCTTCTCCCCCTCGATCTCATTGCCCCGCGCAGTGCGCCTGGCGATGTTCAGCCTGACGATGGCGAGTGTGCCGGGGGTGGTGCTGATGCCTGCTGCGGCTCACGCCCAGAGCCGTATCGCCTACCACATCGGCGCAGGCCCGCTGGGTAGCGCGCTGACCCAGTTCGGCGTGCAGGCGGGTGTGACGATTTCCTTCGATCCACGGCAGATCCACGCGCTGACCACCCCGGGCCTTGATGGTGCCTATGGGGTCGATGAGGGGCTGGCGTTGCTGCTGTCCAATAGCGGCTTGCGCGCTCAGCGCCAGGCCAATGGTGGGTATCTGCTGGTCCAGGACGGTTCCTCGGACGCGGTCGTGCTCGGCGCCACCACCGTCAACGGGCAGGGCCTGGGCGCCACGACCGAGGGCACCGGTTCGTACACCACGGGTTCGACCAACACGGCGACCAAGCTCGCCCTGAGCCTGCGGGAAACACCGCAGTCGGTGACGGTGATCACCCGCAAGAGGATGGACGACCAGAACATCCAGAGCCTGGACGACATCGCGCGCACGGCGACCGGTATCACCCTCACCAAGATCGGCACTGATCGCTCCACCTATTACTCGCGCGGCTTCGAGATCAGCGACCTGCAATATGACGGCATTCCGACCAACATCTCGGAAAACTACTCCATGGACGTCATGTCCACCTCGAACATGGCCATCTATGACCGCGTCGAGGTCGTACGCGGTGCCAACGGCCTGATGCAGGGCACGGGCAACCCGTCGGCGGCGATCAACCTGGTACGCAAACGGCCGACCCAGGACTTTCGTCTGGGCGCGGAGCTGGGGGCAGGCTCCTGGGACAACTACCGTGGCCAGGTGGATGTTTCCGGGCCACTGACCCCTACGGGCAATGTTCGCGGCCGTGCAGTGGCCTACTACAACAACGCCAACAGCTACCGCGACGGCTCCGAGCGTGACAACCAGTTGCTGTACCTGGTGGGGGAGGCGGATCTGAACGATTCCACCGTACTGACGGTGGGCGCCACTCTCCAGAAAGACAACCAGAACGGCTATGACTGGGGCGGCTTGAACACTCGTCGTGACGGCTCCTTCTATCCGCTTTCGCGTTCCACCAACCTCAACGGCAAGTGGGCCCATCTGGATCGCAACAACTACACGCTGTTCAGCGACCTCACGCACACCTTCGACAACGAGTGGAAGTTGACCCTGGCCATGAATGCGATCTGGTCGAACGCCGACTTTCTCTCCGCGTACCCGAACCGGGTAGCGGGCGACAACTATCGCATGACCGTCTCCCAGGCCGATTACGAAGACACCCAGTTCGCCCTGGACCTCTATGCTACCGGGCCCTTCGAGCTGTTCGGGCGCAAGCATCAGTTGATGCTCGGGGCCAACACGCGCAAGGACGAGTTCGACGCGGTGATCAAGAGCGCCACCAACAACCCGACGATCGACATCACCGACTTCGACTACAGTGCCCTGCCCAGCCCGATCCTCAATGCTATAGGCGCAGACTACAACTACACCCGCAAGGAGCGCGGCCTGTATGGTGCCTCGCGCTTCAGCCTGACCGATGACCTGAGCCTGATCGTCGGTACGCGGGTGAGCTGGTCGGACTACAAGGTGGCCAGCCCCTATACCAATGACCAATACCGGGAGAATGGCCGGCTGGTGCCCTATGCCGGGCTGGTGCTGGACCTGGACAAGCACCACACCTGGTATGCCAGCTACACCGAGATCTACAAGACACAGAGTTACTACGGTGTCGGCAATACCTTGCTTGACCCGATCGAAGGCGAGAATTACGAAACCGGCATTAAGGGTGAATACTTCGATGGTCGGCTGAACACCTCGCTGGCAATCTTCCAGACCAGCTTGGAGAACATGCCCGAGGCGTTGCCGGTGTCGCCCACCTGTGGTGTGACGGGGACGAGCAAGTGCTATGAAACAGGCGCAAAAGTGCGTAACCGTGGCTTCGAACTGGAGGTGTCCGGCGAGCCGTTGGAGAACTGGAATGTCAGCGCTGGCTATACCTATAGCGATCCCGAATATGTGGCGGGCGCCAGCAAGGGTTCGGACTACTACCGCAAGATCCCGCGCCGCCTGCTCAAGGTGGCAACCGACTACCGCTTGCCCGGTGTCCTCGACCAATGGCGTGTGGGCGGCGATGTCTATGCACAGAGCCGCACTGCCGCCGACGTGACCGGGTACGACATCAAGCAGGGTGGCTACACCTTGCTCAACCTGCATGCGCACTATCAGATCAACCAACAGTTCAGCGTGCAGTACAACCTCAACAACGTTCTGGACAAGGTCTACTACCAGTCCTTGCCCACTTCCAACAACTTCGGCGGCCTGTACTACGGTGATCCGCGCAATTTTGCGGTGACGCTGCGCTACCAATACTGATGCAAGGCCTGGGCGTGGCTTTTCGGGGAAGCCCGGTGGCGTGCCATGCCCAGGCGGCCTTTAACCGTCCCCCATGCAAGGTTTGGGAATGGCTTCAGGGGTTGGGACGGGTTTTTCTGGGCATTAAAAAGCCGGCTTGTGGCCGGTATTCTTATTAAATATGCTTTTGATTTTAAAGTAATTTATTTCTGCTTGCTGTTGAGACCCACACTTTGACCCACACTGATGCGGGTCGCTGCCCTAGTGGGCTCAGATGTTCCTATGGCTTATCATTTTACACTTCGCTTCGACTGCCCTGATTGCCTCTTGGATCTCGCGCATTGGCTTCTCGGCATTCCTGTTAGCTTCAGACTCCTTCTCAGAGAAAAACTCGGGTGCCTGTTCGTTAAATCCGGGTCTTCGCTCAGGTGTCTTATGGTTTTTATAATATGTTATAACGTAGCGTTAATTGTGTTCCAAAAAATCTTTCCCTTGGAATGGGTTGTCTTGGAATTAGTTTTTTAACTAATTTTGATGCGATAGCCCGATGTATGGTGAGGCGAGTTATTTTCTTGAACAAATTCCTGCTCGCAAAATAGCGGTAGCTCCTTGATTGTAATGATTTGGCCATTTTTTAGTTCAGGCTCTCCGGTGCTAAGAAGGATTGATTCTCTGAACCTGAAGTGACTTCTCTCCCTTTTGACGTGCCCCAGCTTGATAAGTAGATCTATTGCTGAATATAGTCGCTCAGAATTAGCGCGACCTCTTAGTACGCTTGGCCCAGACTGTTTAACTTGGGATAGTGTGAAAATAGTTTCCACGCCGATTATCAGATCACCTGGTTGTACTGGTCTAGCTTTGATTCGGTAAGGGTCCGATTTTCGATTGGTTTCAGTTTCGGGGTCTGGTGAGTGAATGTCGAGCTTGTAAGCGGTTTTAAGCAAGAAGTGCGCAAGGAGGTTTGTGTCTGTGACGATTTGCGGTTCGTTGGCTAGGTGCTCAATGAAGTGCTTTGAACAGTTTTGGGTAAAAGACCAGCAAAACTTTAATGTGAAGATATCTATTTCTATATCGCTATTGTTTTTTCGTTCGAAAGTATGCATTGTGGCTGCTAGTCGGCTAGTGTTTTCTAGTAGCTTTGAGGCGTGATCTTTGAGGTAATAATATAATCCGTTTTCCTGCATCTGCTTTTCAAGGTATTGGTTGCACATAAACCAGAAGTCTTTTGCCTGTTCTGAGAATTGTAGTACTTGTCTTTCTGATGATGATTCTGAAGTCAAAAGTTCTTGGATGCGGGTATTGAAGGCTTTCTTACGAGATAGCTTGGATAGTTTTTGGTTTGTTCGGTGCCCAGCCATTGTGCGAGGCTTTACGACTAAGAATCGAGCTAAAAATCCAGTTCCTCTAGCCTCTTCGCCGCGCTTGCTCATGAATCGATTAATTACATTCGGCTGAGCCATTAATGAAAGAGTAAGGCGAGCATTCTGTAGGACAAAACTATCCCTTGATATTCGGTCAACCTTCACGCTGCCGCCGTCCCACAGCGTGTTGAGTTTGTCCAGTTCTCCTAAGGCTTTCCCGCTAAAAATACTGCTTGCTTCGCTCGTTAATAAACAGCCATGTGGAATATTCTCGTAGAGCATCTGTACGAGAGCCTGTGGGGTTGTGTCTTCGTACAAAAACTTTCCAGATCGAACTGGTTGTGGTTCAGCTCTGAGGTGCTCAGCTACTGCCTCTAAAGCTGCATGTGTAGCAGCCTCATCCCCTTGGGTCGCGCATTTGTTAAATGCACGCTCTAGGTGCTTTTTTTGTGTGATCCACAGCTGATGATCAACTTTTTGCTGAAGTAAGGCGGCTTCATTTGTGCGATGTGCGACATCATTTAGATTGGTGATGGCCTCAAAAAAATAGTTCTGTGTAACTGTTTTTCGCTCCCCAGACTCCGCAATGGTTAGGAGCATCAATGAGGTTGGCACTCTATGTCCGGTTGGCATTTCTACGTCAACGAGGCCTTGGCAGGCCGTGGCAATGGCACCTAGGGCGCACATCATCGCCATTTCACGAGAGACTTGATGCTCTCGCGCTGATTCCCCCACTGCGGCCTCAAAGAGGCTGTGCTCGCTAAAGTGGGGCCAACCTTGTTCGTCCATTGATGGGTCAGGGCTAGTCCAGGGTTGGTTTTTTTCAATTTCCTCAATCATCTTAAAACCTGCTATTTCTGCTATTAATCGCAAAAATAGCAGGTTTTTCTAATTACAAGCTGTGGATATTTTCAGAGCCACGAGTCTGTGAGCGGCATGCACCTGGTTCAGGAGAGGCGTATTGCGGTCTTTTTTTACCGTCTCAGCACATCTTCTGAGCCATACAGAGGAGCCTGCTCATGCGAATCATCCGTCTGAAAGAAGTCATCGACTCGACCGGCCTGTCTCGGTCGACCCTGTACAAGTACATCTCGGAAGGCACCTTCCCGAAACCGGTATCGCTGGGCGACCGCTGCGTCGGCTGGGTCGATAGCGAGGTGCACGATTGGATCCTGGCTCGGATCGAGGAGCGTGACCAAGCCGAGGGTGCCGCTACGCGCCCGATTGGCCATCTGAGTATGGCCAGCTAGAACCGCCACCTGCGCCATGAGCGGCTTCGGCTGGTCATGGCGTTTATGCCGACTCGAACATCTTTGGGCTCTCAGCTAACTCTCCCAAAGCTCAATGCGGCAAATCTCTCGACAGGCTTGGCAATGTTGCTCCCCATTGCCCAGCCTGCTCGGGAGGGTCGGCTCTGGTCAGGGCTGCATCTATAGCTATTAACTACCAACTCTTACTAACCATCACTACCCATCACCACTGACTACACCAGAGGGAAAGAAGACCAGTAAAAAGAAACAGACCACGTACCTGGTATGCACCAACAACCAACCAGGTACTCAGCCATGAACAACCGCAAGCACAACACCCACCTCTCACAGTCCGACATAGCCCTGAAGATCGAATCACTCGTCCAGGCTATCGAGCGCAGCGATACACCCGCATTCCGGATTACGCACAAACGGTCAGGCTATGAGCAGGTCGAGCAGACCAGACTCTCCCGGTACTTCACCAACGTCCAGCAGATGTACAACCTGTTCGATGACCGAGTGCCGTACGACTACAGCGAACACCTGTTAGCGTTCCGGGAGGCCTGTGACGACATTGGCCTTCAGCGTTCACCCAATGGCCCTGTCTGCATGAGTGAGACGGGGACGTACTGGCTCAGTCATGAACAGAGCATGAACGTCCTGACCGAACGGATCCGTGAGTTGACCCGTCAGCGGTGGTACCAGCGCAAAGCTGGGGATCGAGCCTATGAGGCACGCAAGCAATCGAAGGAGATCACAGCCTACTCGGATGCAGTGATGAGCCTTTACTCACGCACTACGGTCATCAGACTGGACCTCTACTACCGACCTGAAGCTAAGGCCAGGCAGCGCGTCGAGCAGGTATTCGATCACCTGGATGATCTGATCGACCAACACAGCCGTCATCGGATTTTCGAGCACCTGATTGGTTACACCTATTCAGTCGAGCAGGGGGATTGCAAGGAGGGGCGTGGGTACCACATCCATGCGGCCTACTACTTCAATGGCAACCAGGTGTGCCGTGATGTCTGGAAGGCGATTGAGATCAGTGAGCTATGGGAGGAGGTCACGCGTGGTCAGGGCTATGCCCATAGCTGCAACCACGACAAGGAGGGGTATGGTGACAAGCTAGGCATCGGCCAGATCCATAGGGACGATCAGTCGAAGCGGCCTAATACGCACAAGGCGATGAAGTACCTGGTCAAAGATGATCAGCACCTGCGCGTGAAGCCTGCAGGGGCGCGTTGCCTGCGTAAGGGCACTCTGAACCGTGCTCGTCGCGGATAAGTGAATGGCAAGGCTACTTGGCCTTTGCGACCATTAACTCAGACCAGCGAGTGGTGTAGGCGGGGGAGAGCAAATCTTTGCGCATAGCTCACTCGGCTGGCTTGGCAATGCGTACCGGCTGCAGCGTTCCACGTCCCTAGCGATTGTTGATCGCGTCCAAGGTGCTCATCAGTCGCTCGGCTTTCACGGGCTGTCCAGGGGCGAACAGATCCGGGGTGTACTCATTCTTGCGACACAGATCCAACAGCATCACCTGAGCCTTGGCGTAGCACCATCCTGCGCCAGTTCGCGGGTTTGAGCCTGGAGCGCATCCCCGACGAAACCACCATCCTCAACTTCCGTCGTCTGCTGGAGAAACACGAGCTGGCTGCTGGCATCCTGGCGGTGATCAATGGCTATCTGGGTGATCGAGGCCTGTCGTTGCGCCAAGGCACCATCGTCGATGCCACGCTGATCAATGCGCCGAGTTCGACCAAGAACAAGGACGGCAAACGCGACCCAGAGATGCACCAGGCCAAGAAGGGTAACCAGTACTACTTCGGCATGAAGGCGCACATCGGTGTCGATGATGAGTCAGGTCTGGTGCGTGGCGTGGTGGGCACGGCGGCCAATGTGGCGGATATCACCCAGGTCGAAAAACTGCTGCACGGCGAGGAAAACATGGTCGGCGCCGACGCGGGTTACACCGGCGTCGAGAAACGTCCTGAACATCAAGGCCGTGAGGTCATCTGGCAGATCGCCGCCCGCCGCAGTACATACAAGAAGCTGGGTAAGCGCAGCCCTTTGTATAAAGCCAAGCGCAAGATCGAGAAGGCCAAGGCCCAGGTGCGTGCCAAGGTCGAGCACCCGTTCCGGGTGATCAAACGGCAGTTCGGTTATGTGAAGACGCGCTTCCGTGGCCTAGCGAAGAACACGGCGCAGCTGGTGACACTGTTTGCGCTGTCGAACCTGTGGATGGTGCGCCGACGTTTGCTGACGAATGCGGGAGAGGTGTGCCTGTAATGCAGGAAATGGCCGCCGCGAGGTGGTCTCGGCGGCTAGAAACACCGAAATAAGCGGGTTATCTGATCGTTTTTGCTCGATTTGCCGCTTTCAAAGTCGGCGGAGGCTGAAGTCAGCCAGAAATGCATGGCTACTTCAGACCATCCCTAAATAACGTCCCGCTTAGGGATGAACTGAAACATCCTTTTGCTTATATTAGGGCACATCGCCACTCAGCCGTAACGAGCCAAGCCAATGCGCTTAAACCAACCCAACAGCGGTCGCGAACGTAGCTTCCCGGCTGAGCAGCACCTCATTTCCGCCACCGATACCCGCGGGATCATCACGTACTGCAACGACGAGTTCGCCGAGATCAGCGGATTTACCCGCGAGGAATTGGTCGGCAGCCCGCACAACCTAGTGCGTCACCCGGATATGCCGCCTGCCGTGTTCGCTCATATGTGGGACTACCTAAAATCCGGACGCAGCTGGATGGGCATCGTCAAGAACCGCTGCAAGAACGGCGATCACTATTGGGTCAGCGCCTATGTCACGCCCATCCAGGAAAACGGCCGGGTCGTCGGCTACGAGTCGGTGCGCAGCAAACCCAACAGCGAGCAGGTGCGCCGTGCCGAGGCACTCTACACGCGCCTGAACCAGGGGCGCCCGGCCATCGGCCGTGGCGAGGCATTCGCGCAACTGGCACGCTTCTTCGTGCTGCCGCTGCTCGGTGTAGTGAGCGGCGCGGCGCTCTGGAGCCTGGAATTGCCCGGCACGGCGTTGCTGCTGACCTTGGTCCTGCTTGGGCTGCAGGGTTTTGCCAGCCTGCACAACTCCAGCCAGCTGCTCGGCCGGGCTCGTGCAGTAGCGCCAAAAACATTCGACAGCCCGCTGGTGGCCCGCACCTACAGCGATGCCTCCGGGCCACTGGCGCTGCTGCACCTGGCACTGATCAGCGAGGATGCACGGATTCGCACGGCGCTTTGCCGCCTGGGAGATTTCGCCGACCAGACCGCCGCCCTGGCCAAGGAAAACGGCCGCCTCAACGAGCAGGCAGAACGTGCCCTGCAGGCCCAGCGCAATGAAGCTGACCAGGCCGCCACGGCGATGCACGAGATGGCCGCGTCGATCAATCAGGTCTCCAGCCACGTCCAGCAAACCGCTCAGGAAGCACGTCAGGCCAGTGAACTGGCTATGGCCGGCGCCCAGCAGTCGCAGCAAAGCCGCCAGGTCATCGAGCAACTGGCGCAGACTGTCGATGGCATCGGCCAATCGGTGCAGTCACTGGCCGATGAAACCGCTTCCATCCAGCAAGCCGCCAGCATGATCCACGCGATTGCCGAGCAGACCAACCTGCTGGCCCTGAATGCCGCCATCGAAGCAGCCCGCGCCGGTGAGCAGGGCCGTGGCTTTGCCGTAGTGGCCGACGAAGTGCGCGCCCTGGCCTCCAAGACCCGCCAGTCTACCGACGTCATCCAGGGCATCATCACGGGCCTGCATAAGGAAACCGAACGTGCCTTGAGCGTAGCTCGCGCCGGCAGCGAGGAAGCGCGTAACGGCGTGGCGCGGGTAGCGCAAACCGAACAATCGCTGCAAGGCATCAGCCAGACCGTCGACAATATCCACCAGATGGCCGAGCAAATGGCCGCTGCTGCCGAACAGCAGAGCCTGGTCGCCGAGGATATTGCCCGGCAGATCAACTCGATTTCCCAGGCCACCAACGACAATGCCGAAGTCACCGGCAATAGCGCGCGCCTAGGCAGCCAGCTACAGTCCACTGCAGGCTCCCTGCACGCGCTGGTCGAGCGTTTCAACAGTTAATAATCCTGCACAACGGGCGCTAGCAGCGCCCCCGGATAACGCCTTGCAGCCTCTCTATCTGAACCACCGCAGTCTGGCGCTGAGCACCTGCGCCCTGGCCCTGGTACTGATGGCCCTGGCCCTGAGCCTGCCTCCGATTGCCATCTTCACTGCCCGTCCGGCCGACTACCTGTCGGTGCATATCCTGCTGGAAATGTTCGCCATCAGCGTCTCGCTGATGATCGTCACTATCGCCTGGAACACACCGGATCATGACGCCGAGCCCATAGCCCAGACCTTGGTCTTCGGCTTCGCCAGCGTGGCCGGCCTGGACATGTTGCATACCCTGTATTTCGCCGGCATGCCGGGGCTGGTGGTGGATGGCAGTACCAACACGGCGATCTTTTTCTGGCTCAGCAGCCGTGCGGTCGAGGTAGCCGTTCTCTGCCTGGCAGCCCTGTCCTTGCGCCTACCCGGCAGCCGCAATGCCTGGCTGATAGCAGGCATTGTCCTGGTCGCCGCCCTGTTCCTGATCGCCACTCAGCGCCCACAATGGCTGCCGCTGAGCTATATCCCCGGCAGCGGCCTGACGCCACTGAAGAACACCTGCGAACTCATCCTGTGCGTCGCCAACCTGGGCCTGGCCCTGTGGTTCTTCCTGCGTAGCCGCAAGACTCAGAGCAGCCGCGATCTATGGCTGGGCGCGGCCTGTTTCATTACCGCGATGGGCGGCCTGGCGTTTACCCAATACCGAACGACTTCGGAATTCATCAACCTGTTCGGCCACATCTATAAGATGGCCGCCTACTGCTTCTTCTACCTGGCTGCCTTCCAGATTGCCGTGCGCAAACCCTATCGTTTGCTGGAAGTGCGTGAGCAGCGCATTCGCGAACAGGAAACCGAACTGCACAACCTGCTGAGCAACCTGCCGGTTGGCATCGCCCGCCTGGATGAGCACCTGCACCTGCGCTATGCCAACCCGACGCTAATCCGCAGCCTGGATCGTCGTCCGGAAAACTTGATCGGTGAAACCATCAGCGACCTGCTACTCAGCGACGTCGCTGAGCAGATCAAACCGCATCTGTTTAAAGCCCTGGAAGGCGTGCGCAGTGACCTGGATCTGGAATACGTCCGCCCGGACGGCAACAGCGCCTATGCCTCCTGCCTGGTGGTGCCGGAACGCCAGGTCAGCGGCCGCGAAGCCGGGGTGCTGGCGATTTTCACCGACACCAGCGAACGCGAGCACAATCGCCGACAGTTGATTGACTCACTGCGTGAAATCGCCGAGATCAAGGCCGCCCTGGATGCCCACGCCATCGTCGCCATCACCGATGCCCGCGGGGTAATCACCCAGGTTAACGACAAGTTCTGCGCCATCTCCCAGTACGCCCGCAGCGAGCTGGTCGGCCGCACCCACAAAATGATCAACTCCGGCCATCATCCACGCGAATTCTTCCAGGACCTGTGGCGCACCATCAGCCATGGCGAGGTGTGGAGTGGCGAGGTGTGCAACCGCGCCAAGGACGGCTCGCTGTACTGGGTGCAGAGCACCATCATGCCCTTCATCGGCAAGGATGGCCTGCCCGAGCAGTACATCGCCATCCGCGCCGATATCACCAAGCGCAAGCGCATCGAAGAAGCCGCCCAGCGCATGGCACTGCACGACGCCCTCACCGGCCTGGCCAACCGCCGCCTGATGAACGAGCGACTGATCCGCGCCCTGCACAACAGCCAACGGCATAATCAGCACGGCGCCCTGTTGCTGATGGACCTGGACCACTTCAAGGAAATCAACGACACCCTCGGCCACCCGATCGGCGACCTGTTGCTCAAGGAAGTGGCCGTGCGCCTGCAGGGCACCCTGCGCCAGAGCGACACGGTGGCGCGCCTGGGTGGCGACGAGTTCGTGGTGATCATCGAAGAGCTGGGCAACAGCCAGGAAAGCGCCATGCACCATGCCAGCGATACTGGCGAGAAGATCCGCCAGATGCTGTCCGCACCCTATCAGCTCCACGACCATATGGTGCAGATCACCCCGAGCATTGGCGTGGTGTTGTTCGATGGCACGCTGCAGAACGCCGACGAACTGATCAAGCAGGCCGACATGGCGCTGTACAAAGCCAAGGATGCCGGGCGCGACCAGCTGTGCTTCTTCGATAACGCCCTGCAGAGCGAAATCAACCAGCGCGCCCTGCTGCAGCGCGACCTGCGCCTGGCCCTGGAGCAGGATGAGCTGCGCCTGTTCTACCAATCGGTAGTCGACGCCGACGAGCAGATCCTCGGCTTTGAGGCCCTGCTGCGTTGGCAAAACCCGCAGCGCGGCCTGGTTTCCCCGGCGCAGTTCATTCCCCTGGCCGAGGCAAGCGGCCTGATTATTCCGATCGGCCAATGGGTACTGGCCACCGCCTGCCGCCAGCTGGCCGAGTGGCAGCACGACCCCATGCGCCAGGCTTGGACCCTTGCCGTGAATATCAGCGCCCGCCAGCTCAGCCAGAATGACTTCGTCCAGCAGGTGCTGCAGGTGCTGGCCAGCAGCGGCGCACCGGCCAACCGCCTGCGCCTGGAAATCACCGAATCCATGCTGCAACACGACCTGACGGTCACCATCGGCAAGATGCAGGCGCTGCGCCAGCTCGGCGTGCGTTTCTCGCTGGACGACTTCGGCACCGGCTATTCGTCCATGAGCTATCTCAAGCACATGCCGCTGGATCAGCTGAAGATCGACAAGTCCTTCGTCGACGAAATCCTCACCGACAACACCGACAGCGCCATCGCCCACACCGTGGTGACCCTGGCGCAAAACCTCGGCCTGGAGGTGGTAGCCGAAGGCGTGGAGCAGCGCGAGCAGCTGGATTTGCTAGTATCTATTGGCTGCCGTGCGTTCCAGGGTTACCTGTTCGGAAAACCGGAACCACTTCGCCATACCATCGAGTTTTCCGATGAAGCAGATGACCTTCGCTGACGCCGATGACTGCGAGGATGACGTTGAGCTTGTTGGTGCGCCGTCGGGAGCAGTCGTCAAGGTGAAACCTGAGTTTAAGATCAGGGACGCAGATAGCTGAGTCCCTCTCGGGCTTTGTTGATTAGCAATCGCTCATCGGGCCTTATCAGTGAAAGACAAAAAATAAAGAATGTCCCGCCCTCAGTGGAGCGGGACATCCATTTTCGCTGACGTCAGTTACTTGCTTGATCGTGCTGCCTGCAGTCGACAGAGGATCCAGCACGCCAGTACCACCGCTATCAGCAATGGTGGAAAGCGTACCATCACAATCACCAGTAACAAGACCGCCAGGCAGCCTGCCAGGATCCCGGCAAACATCATCGCAGCACCGAAAGTGCGTAGCAGCCGTTTCATACTTTCGCCTCTTGGCGTGTGGCTTGCGCTTCCAACTTCTCAGCCAGGCTTGGCTTGGTGTAGGTGGCTTGTGGTGTGATTGTTGAGGCGGGCACTTCACCTTCTGGGTAGAACTCTTCCACGATGGCGCTGACATCCTCCTCGCAGTCTTCGAAGGCTCCGTTGCCAAAGCCACGTCGTGCTGCCTCATCCAAAGCCGCCTGATTGAAGCCTGCAGCCTGCCGCCGCGAATCGAGTTCACTTGCAGTCACCAGCGCTTCAGCCATGTCCATGCCGCCGCGTACTGTCAGGTCGGCGTAGAAGATCGGCGTGCCATGACTCTGGCGAGTCGACTTACCACGCAGACGCAACTCCAGCGGCAGACAGGCCAGGCGGTTGCCCGAGATAGCCTGGAAGTAATGCAGGCGAGCCGCCAAGGTACGGATGCTGTTGAAGCCGGTGGTGCGGAACACAAAGCTGCCCAGCGGATCCTCATCCCCAATGACCACGTTCAGTCGGCCGTAGGGCTTGCAGGCACCGCCTTTCGCCAGTGGGCAGGCATCCGGTGACGGGCAGGGCAGCGACTGCATGCCGTCCGAGGTGACCCGCTTGCAGGTCTCGCCATTGCCCACACAAACCGGCCGACCCGATTGCCGGTCGAACAGTGTGTAGTCGGCTCGGAAATTCAGCTCCGGTTCGTTGAACAGCAGGCGTACCGGAATGCTGCGCAGCTTGTCGTCCTTGCCTTGACGCAGCTCATCATTGAGCGGGTGCAGTAGCCAGCCGTCCTTACCCTGCACCTGGGACGTGATGGTGAACTGGTCATCCTTCTCCGGCAGGCGCTTGCCGTTTTTCTCGATGACCTTACCAATGGAAATCCGCCCGAGTACCGGCGGAGTGATAGCCAGACCTTTGAGCATGGTGAGTCTCCTGGAAATGAAAAAAAGGCCAGCCACGCAGCGCGAACTGCATGGACTGGCCAAGGGGAGGGAATGTTTGGGAAAACTGGGTTTCAGCCGACCAGGAAGCGTCGTGCACCCGGTTTCAGCAGTGGGTACTTGGCCTGCAGGTAGGGCTTGTCCTTGAGTAGTTGAGCGACATCGAGGCCGATGCTGTCCTTGGCCTTACGCCAACTAACGTAGCCATTGGAGAACTCCGCTCGACTGGCATCGCCCATGGCCTGCTGCAGCATCTGTTTGAGCTCGGCCTCGCGCTTTTCCTTATCCGTAATCGACTGGCGAACGGCCTTCAGCTCGATGTAAGCCGCTGACAGACCCGCATGCTGGCTGAAGTCGACGACTTGGCCGTTGTCCTCCGGATAGAGGCAGCGCAGCGCTGACTCTGCCGAAGCCGTACCATCGGCCGGTGGGGGTGTATCAGTCTCCACGTACTGCCAGAACTTGCGCTCCAGCTCGATCAGGCGAGCGATCATGTGCTCATCTCGCTCGATGCGGTGGGTCTCCAGCGTCTGGCCACCCAGCAGCACCGCCACATCGGCAGCCTGCTTGCCGGTGACGGCGAGCTGGTGCATTACCTGAAGCTGCACATACTCCGGCACGCCCTCTTTCCAGAGGCGTGCCCCGTTGATGCCGGCTGTCTTGCATTCGAGGATCTGCACATCGTCGGCCCCGATCACCTCGCGGTCGATGTTGGCCAGCATCCAGGGCAGTTTCGGATCCGGGTGCTGCAGCACTGCGTTGATGCGCCGTACCTTGTTTTTCGTGCGCTTGCTGTAATGCCAGGCCACGATGGGCTCCAGCACGTTACCCCAGTACATCGGGCTTTCCTCATCGTGCGGATCAGCCTTGGGCATGCCGGCATCGCGACTGGTCTTTTCCAGCCAGAGTTCCAGCTGCGACTTATAGGGGTTCAGCCCTACTGCCGCAGCAGCGTCCGAACTGCCGATACCTTGCTTGCGGATCTGCAGCCAGTCCTCGCGTGGCAGCTCCTTGGTGCTGACCAGGCGCAGAGCCGGGCGGGATTTGCTGGTGCTGCGATTCAATGAAGTGGCTTTCATAGCGTTCACCTTGCAGAAATAGAAACGCCCGACCTGCAACGAAGCGGGTCGGGCGTTATGGGGTGGGTAAAAGGTCAGGCGACCAATTGCAGGGCGGTATCCAAGGCGCGTTGCTTGATCTGGGCACCCTGGCCGAACCATGCAGAGTCGAGGCGGTACTCCGTGCTGCGTGCCCGGCGCTCGTGATCGACGTACTCGGTCACGGCATTAAGCAAACCCCAGGCGGTGCCGCGTGCTGAGTCCAGTTGGCTGCCACGGCCACGACCTTCGTACAGCTCCTGCACTTTGCGCAGAGCGCGCTCGTTAGGCAGTTGCTCCGGCAGTGCGCCGGTCGGGCTGGTCTCGCACATCACGTTCATGAAGAAGCCCAGCGCCTCATGCCACTGCACCTTGCGTTCAGCCAGGTGGCGCATGCGATACATGAAGTCGTCCCATTGCGAGACGGCGATACCGAGCTGCTTCTTCACCAGATCGCCGTCGAAGCGGGTACTGTGCGGCACCTTGATCGCACGACTGGTGCCATCCAAAGCAATGGTCAAGGTGTTGTTGCAGACCACACGGATAGTCGTGGGGGTTGCGGTGGTGGCTAGGGTGCCGTCGCAGGAAGTGGCCAGCAGCAGGTAGCCATTCACCTGGTCGTTACCCTTGAGTGCAGCGCCCTGTCCGGTGCGTGCCAAAGCCCAGAACTTACGGCCGCCCTTGAGCACGCCAGCGGTTTCCAGCTCGTAGCCGGAGACCTCGGTCAGATCCCGGTAAAACTCCAGCACATCCTTGGGCTGAACGGTGTGGTAACGCTGCGAGACCACCGACAGCGGTGCCTTGGTGTCCGAACGGTAGAGCACCTTCTGTTCGGGGAAAGAATGGATCGCGCCCAGATGGCCGATGGCGTCCGACTTGAAGTGCACCGGGCTTTCCATGATCTGCCAGTCCATGCCGGCTTCGCGTTGCCAGACTTCGATGGGCTGCTTCTGCGGCAGGTTGTTGCCCAAGCCGTGCCACGGAGTAGCGCCAACGTAGGCCATTTGTTCGATTTGATGAGCCATGACGAATTTCCTTTGGGTGCAGGCCGGCATAAAGCGCCGCGCATAGCGCAGCACCGGCAATCAATGAGAGATAAGTAAGAGGAGAGCGGTGGCCGGATCAGGCCGGCAGATTGAAGCGGTGACCGCAGAGCAGGCAGAGGTTGTGGGCCAGGACGTGACGGTCGAGTGACTCGCCGAGCTGAGCGCCAATCGCGCAGCCACCGACGCCTCCGGCAAGGCCGCCGAGAATGGCGCCGGATACCGAGCCGAGGGTTATGCCGACAGGGCCGGCGAATACGCCGAGTGCTGCACCGGCCTTGCCGCCTGCCAGAGCAGCACTGATGCCACGTGCGAGGCCACCGACAGCACCGATGGCCGCGCCGGCTTTCATGGCGTGATGGAATGAAGCGACTTTGGGGGAGTGACAGCGGGGGCACTGCAATGACATGGGATGATCCTCCTTGGTGCTGATGTCATGGCAGTAATGTGTGGTTGAGATTTTTTCGAATCAAATGGCTGCTTTGCAGCAGCGCTAACTGAGTGCGAACAGGCTGGCGTCGGCCAAAAGCAGTCACTTGTTGCGAAGATTCGCCGTCAGCTTGCGCCCGCAATTAAGGCAGGCTCACCTGACGATTTTCTCGCAAGGTTCATCTAATCTAACTGACTGTATCTGCCAACAGTAGGGCTTTGAATGCGCGACACTTCTAACCAGAAGCGAACTGAAGCAGCCTTGTGGGAGCAAGCAGAGCGCCTCAAAAGTATCATCGACGGAACTAACATCGGTACGTGGGAGTGGAACGTTCAGACCGGGGAAACCACCTTCAATGAACGCTGGGCGGAGATCATCGGCTACCGCCTTGAAGAACTGGCCCCCGTCGACATCAACACCTGGTTGAACCACGCCCATCCCGATGACCTCCGTGAGTCAGGCGCCCGCCTGGAGCGCCACTTCAGTGGCGAAACGCCCTTCTATGACTATCAATGCCGCATGCGCCACAAGTCGGGGCGCTGGGTTTGGGTGCATGACCGTGGGCGTGTTGTGAGTTGGACTGATGAAGGTAAGCCGTTGATGATGTATGGCACTCATGCCGATATCACCGAGATGCGCGAGCAGCAGGATGAGGCCCATCGAACCAGCGCCCAACTACAGGCCATTCTCGACTCGGCAACCGGCGTAAGCGTCATCGCCATCAACCCGGATGGGCTGATTACGCTGTTCAACCGGGGCGCTCAACGCCTGCTGGGCTATCAGGCAGAGGAAGTGGTTGGTCTCCAGACCCCGGCGTTAATCCACCTGGGTGATGAGGTTACGCAACGAGGTCGCGAGCTTTCACAGCTCGTAGGTCGCGAGATCAGTGGTTTCGAGGTTTTCGTCCATCTGGCGCGGCAGGGGGAGCCCGAAACGCGGCAATGGACCTATGTGCACAAAGATGGCACTCGGCGCAGAGTGAACCTGACGGTAAGTGCCATATTCGACAGGCAGGGCACGCTATCCGGTTTTCTGGGCATTGCTAGTGACATATCTGAATTGGAGTCCACCACTAGAGCGTTGCAGGAGAGCGAAAATCGTTTCCGGGGACTGGTGGCTAATCTGCCCGGTGTCGTCTATCGCTGTGAGAACGATGCCAATTGGACCATGCGTTACATGAGTGATGAAGTCTCTTCTCTGACCGGTTTTCCGGCCAGTGACTTCATTGATAACCGCGTCCGCAGCTTTTCCAGTGTCGTGCACCCTGATGACCTGCACATCACCTACCAGTCCGTCGCGGCCATTGAGCGACATGAAAAATTTGAGCTCACCTACCGGCTTAAGCATGTAGACGGTCACAGCGTCTGGGTGAGGGAGCAAGGTCGGGGTGAATACGACGCTAACGGTGATCTGCTCTGGGTGTCCGGCTTTATCTGGGATATCAGCGACCGCAAGGCAGCCGAGGACGCACTGCGCATCAGCGAGCGGCGCTTCAGTGGCGCATTCAACACTGCCCCCCAGGGCATTGCCATCGTCGACCTTGACGGGCGCTGGATGGAGGTCAATGACGCCCTCTGTCGCATGCTGGGGTACAGCCGTGAGGAGTTACTGCAGCTCGACTTTCAGCACATTACCCATCCCGATGACCTGGCCAAGGATTTGGCACTTCTGCAACAGCTTCTGGAGGGTGTGATCGCCGACTACCAACTGGAGAAGCGTTACGTCGACAAGCGCGGCAACGTGCTGTGGATTCTGCTCAGTGTTTCATTGGTACGCGACGCTCTGGGGGTACCCCTGCACTTCGTGTCACAGATTCAGGACATTACGGATCGCTTCGAGGCCGAGAAACGCCTGCGGGAACGTGAAGAATACCTCAGCACCCTGCTGGACAACGTCATCGATGCCATCGTGACCATCGATGAGAGCGGGTTGATTGAAACCTTCAACCCGGCGGCTGAGCGGATTTTCGGTTACGGGAAAGCAGACGTGGTAGGGCAGAACGTTAAGTTGTTGATGCCCGAGCGCTACCGTGAGCAGCATGATGAGTTCCTATTGGCCTACCGCGAGAGTGGCGTGCCACGCATGCTGGGTAAGGCCTTGGAATTGCCTGGACTGCGGCGCAATGGCGAGCTGTTCACCATGGAGCTCGCGGTGTCGCAGATCACCCTGCAGGGTCAGCGTCGCTTTATCGCCGTAGTCCGCGACGTCAGCGAGCGCAAGCGAATCGAGCGAATGAAGAATGAGTTCGTCTCCACCGTCAGCCACGAGTTGCGCACACCACTCACCTCAATTGCCGGGGCGCTAGGTCTGATCAATGGCGGGGCGCTGGGCGAGGTCCCTGCACAGATGGGGGAAATGTTGCGTATCGCCCAGAGTAACAGCCAGCGCTTGTCAGGTTTGATCAATGACCTGCTGGACATGGACAAGCTCGTGGCCGGCAAAATGACGCTTGATCTGCACAGGCTAAAACTCTGGCCGCTGCTGGCGACGGCCGTCGAACAGAACCAGCCCTATGCCACGCAGCATTCGGTGACTCTGCATTTGAAGCCGCCGCCGCTGGATGTCGAGGTACGGGTAGACAGGCAGCGCTTTGATCAGATCATGGCGAACCTGCTCTCCAATGCGGCCAAGTTCTCTGCGCCGGGCGCTGATGTTGAGGTTTCTGCAGCCCTGGCCGATGCGCGGGTGCGCATCAGCGTGCGTGACTTTGGCATGGGCATCCCTGAGGCCTTTCGCGCGCGCATCTTCGGCAAGTTCTCACAGGCTGATGCCACGGATACCCGGCAGAAAGGCGGAACAGGCCTGGGGCTGGCGATCACCAAGGAACTGATTGAGCGCATGGCGGGAGCCATCGGCTTTGAGTCCGTCGAGGGCCAGGGGACAGTCTTCTGGGTGGAGCTGCCTGTGGAGCAACACCCTTGATCCGGCCCAGCCACACGCCAAGCGTTACGAGCTGGGTAGGGCTTCTGGCGACGCTGCTGCTCATGGGTGGCCTGGTGGAGCTTGGACTCTGGCGCTACAACCAGTATAGGGATCAGGAGGAGCAGCGTTTTCTGCGTGCCCAGGGCTACGAAATGAGGGCGGTTCTGTTGGCCGAACTCAATGCCACGCTGCACCTCGCCAGCGGCTTGGCCAGTTATATACCGACCAAGCAGGGCCGCCTGGATGCAACCGAGCTGCAACCCTGGCTGCGTGGACTGTTCGCCCAGGGACGCTATATCCGCAATATTGGATTGGCGCCGGATAACCGGATTGCTTACCTCTACCCGCTTGAAGGAAATGAGTCCGCTCTGGGGCTTTACTACCCCGACCTTGCCGAGCAGTGGCCGCGGGTTCAGCACATCATCGCAAACAGGGCGCCGCAACTGGATGGCCCCCTGAATCTGGTGCAGGGCGGCAGAGGTCTTGTCTACAGGGTGCCGGTGTATTTGCAGGACCAACGCTACTGGGGGCTGATCAGCACGGTGATTGATTACGACCGGATCATGGCTTACCTGGATGCCTTGGCGCGCCAGCGTGATCTCGCGATTGACCTCCTACCCTTCGATGCCCCCGCAGCAGCCTCGGCAGGCAACGTTCGCCTGCCGGTATCGCTGGCCGGAGCAAAATGGCAACTGCAGGTTTCGAGTACATCTCAGCCGCTGGTTGCTTTGACCCTGGCCAGGGCTTTGGGCTGGAGCTTGGCCCTGCTCATCACCTGTCTGGCGGCCTGGATGATGCATTTGCACCGTCGTAGAGCAAGCCTGGCCCAGGCGCTGAATAGGAGTCAGCAGGACTTCATGCGAGCCTTCGACCTGGCTCCGCAAGGAATGGCAATGCTGAAAGCCACGGGGCAGCTTTTGGAAGTCAATCAGGCGCTATGCCAAATTCTTGAACGTAGCCGCGAAGAGTTAGTGAGTGCGGTACTGGCTGATTTCTGCCTGCCGAGTGACCGTGAGCTGTTGCGCCAACACCTCGCCCAAGAGTCCGGGCAGGCGCGGCGGGGCTGGTGGATACGGCTACTGGATGCAGAGCAGAACCCTGTCGACGTCGAATGCAGTGCCTCCTGGCTTGGGCAATCGGTGACCGGCGAAGCACTGTGTATACTGCATATTCAGGACATCACCGAGCGTTTACGTCTGCAGCAGATGCAACGCGAGTTCATTGCCAGTGTCAGCCATGAGCTGCGCACGCCACTGACTTCCATTGCAGGCTCCCTCGGCTTGATCAATGGGGGGGTTCTGGGCGAGGTGCCACAAGCGATGCAGGCACTGCTACAAATCGCTCAGTCCAACAGTTCGCGCTTGCATGAGCTGATCAACGATCTGCTGGATATGGAAAAACTGATGGCCGGGAAAATGCGTTACGACATCCGCGAGCAACCCATCTGGCCGCTGCTTGAGGATGCCATCACGCACAACCAGCCTTATGCTGATCAATATCAGGTTGCGCTTGAGCTGGTCGGCCATCCTGTAGAGGTCAACGTCGCCTTCGATAGTCAGCGTCTGGCGCAAGTCCTGGCCAACCTGATTTCCAACGCGGTCAAGTTTTCCCCGCCCGGATCAGTCGTAACTCTCAAAGCAAGTGTCGATCACGACTGGCTGAGGGTTAGTGTCAAGGACCGTGGTATTGGTATTAAGGACGAATTCAAGAGCCGGATATTCAGCCGGTTTTCGCAAGCGGATGCGGGCGATGCCCGGCAGAAGGGTGGTACCGGACTGGGACTGGCCATCTGCAAGGAGCTCATCGAAGCCATGTCGGGAAGCATTGGTTACGAATCACAGGAGCACTTGGGTAGCACCTTCTGGTTTGAGCTGCCGATTGCCAGTCAGGTGGTCAAGGAATGAGGACGCGCAAGTCTCCAGGGCATCCACCTACACCGTCGAATGAAAGTAGTCGCCTCGCCGCCCTGCTCAGATTTGAGCTGCTCGATACGCCTGCCGAGGCCATGTTCGACAACATCACGGCACTGGCGGCGCAGATCTGCGAAACCCCTATTGCGCTGATCTCGTTGGTCGATGCCGAGCGTCAGTGGTTCAAGAGTCGGCAGGGGCTGGACGCCCGTGAAACGCCGCGAGAGCTGGCGTTCTGTGCGCATGCCATCAACGGCGAAACCTTGTTCGAAGTGGAAAATGCCCTACTGGATCCACGCTTCAGGGACAACCCGCTGGTGACCGGCGCTCCGGATATTCGCTTTTATGCCGGCATGCCGCTTGCTGACAGTGAAGGCCATAACCTGGGCACTCTTTGCGTGATTGACCGCCAGCCACGTCAACTCAGCGTGCAACAGAAAGGCGCCCTCAAACTGCTCGCGCAGCAGGCCATCAATCTGTTCGAGCTGCGTTCGCAGACGCGGCAGCAGCAAGAGCAGGCGGCGTTGCATAAGGCGATTTTGAGCAGTGTAGGGACTGCGGTGTTGATCACTGACATGGCGGGCGTGATTCGGCAGGCCAGTCCGGGGGTTCTGCCTCTCCTGGGCTACGAGGTAGATGCCCTGGTCGGTCAAAGTCTCGGACTGGTGCTGCCGGATGAGGAGCGACAGCTGCAACCCGATCCCGCCAGGTCTTCTGTCAACTGCGGCTCTGAGCAGGCCAGCCTGCATGAGTTGAGGGCACGACATCGCAAGGGGCAGCGCATTCCCGTGCTGTTCAGCCTGGCGCCGATTGCCATGGATGGCAGTGCACAAATGGGCTATCTCTGCATCCTCAATGACCTGAGCTACCGCGAGGAAGCCCTGCAGCGCCTGCAGCACATCGCCGAGCAACTTCCCGGTGTGGTCTACCAGTTCCAGCTGTATTCCGACGGTCGCAGTTGCTTCCCCTATGCCAGCGAGGGGCTACGGGATGTTTACGGACTGCAGCCCGAAGAGGTGCGAGAAGACGCGAGCAGCGTTTTCGCGCGTATTCACCCGGATGATCTTCTCGCCGTGACCGCCAGCATTCAGACGTCAGCGGAACACCTGAGCGTCTGGCACCGAGAGTACCGTTTCCTGCATCCCATAAAGGGCCTCATATGGCTGGAAGGTCGGTCTATGCCACAGCCGCGTGCCGACGACAGCATTCTCTGGCATGGCTTTATCACTGACATCACTCAGCGAAAACATCTGGAGCAGATGAAGAACGAGTTTGTCTCGACCGTCAGTCATGAGCTGCGCACGCCCCTTACTTCCATTGCGGGCTCGCTGGGGCTGATCAACGGTGAGGCATTGGGTCCTGTACCGAATGCAATGCGAGAGATGCTGTTGATCGCCCAGAGCAATTCTCAGCGCTTGCGGCAATTAATCGATGATCTGCTGGACATGGACAAGTTGCTTGCAGGCAAGATGAGCTTTATCCCCCAGCAACTGGATATCGACAGCTTCCTGGCCGAGTGTGTCACTAGCCATCAGGGGTTCGCCCGTCAGCATGATGTGCAGCTTAGCTACACGGGAGGGCCGGTAGCCCAAGTCACCGCGGACCCAATGCGCTTACAGCAGGTGCTCAGCAACCTGCTGTCCAATGCCCTGAAGTTCTCGCCAGCAGGCAGTCAGGTGCTTCTATCTGCTCAGGCGCTTGGCGGACAGATCAGAATTTTGGTGGTCGATCAGGGGCCTGGCGTTCCAGCCGAGTTTGTTGATCGTCTTTTCGAGAAGTTCTCCCAGGCCGATGCCAGTGACCGTCGGCAGAAAGGTGGCACCGGGCTGGGGCTTGCCATCAGCAAGGAGCTGATGGAACGCATGGGAGGATGCATCGGCTTCTATCCGCGTCCCGGAGGCGGCTCTGTTTTTTGGGTTGAGCTACCCGCTCTATTTCAGGATGAAACGCTATGACGATGCTTGAACATGCTTTGGCCAAAGGGCCCCGATGGATGCCTCTCGTGGTTCTTTTGTGCGGCTTATTGAGCACTCTGGGAGCTTGGTACGCGCTTAGCGCCATCCAGGAGAAAGCAGCCGATCGTGAGTTTCAGCAACTGGGTAATGAGGTGCTGGAGGCGATCGAGAAGCGGATGAACAATCATCGCCAGGTACTGCTGGGAGGGGCAGCTCTGTTCGACGCTAGCAACGACGTGAGCCGCGATGAGTGGCGGCGCTATGTGCAACGTTTGGATCTGGAGTCCAACTACCCAGGAATTCTTGGGCTTGGCTACAGTCAGGTCGTGCAGCCGGATCAACTGCAGATTTTTGAGGAGAGCCTGCGCAAACAGGGCTTTGCTGAGTTCGCCATTAAACCTGCAGGAAAGCGCGATCTGTATACCTCAGTCATCTATCTGGAGCCATTTACAGGGCGAAACCTGGCGGCTTTCGGCTTTGACATGTTTTCCGAGCCTACGCGGCGTTCAGCCATGAGCAGGGCGGTTGAAACCGGTCTCCCCCAGCTGAGCAGCAAAGTTACGCTCGTTCAGGAGAATAAGGGGCCTGCTCAAGCAGGTTTGCTGATGTACGTGCCGGTCTATCGGCCTGGGGCGCCGTTGAATTCTTCTGCCAAGCGCTGGGAAGCAATACGTGGTTTCGTCCATAGCCCTTACCGTATGACCGATCTGATGCAAGCGGTTCTCGATGGTAGGGATTGGCAGATCGACTTCGCCCTCTACACAGGAGCAATAGCCGCTCCTGAACAGAAGATTTTCATTAGCCATCCGCGACTTGAGCAGGCAGATAAACCTTCACGCACCGAGCAGCTGGAGTTGTTTGGCCAGCCACTTACTGTGAGCTTCTACATGCAGCCCGGGTTCTACGGGCGCTTCCAGCAAGAGCAGGGCCTGTTGCTGATTCTGGGTGGCGTGATCAGCTTGCTGCTGTTTTTTCTAACGCAGGTTCTTGCCAATGGCCAGCAGCGAGCCATCGGCCTGGCTAACGAAATGACATCCCAGCTGCGCAATAGTAAGGCAAGACTTAAACGCGTCTTGCAGGGTGGCCACGATGGCTGGTGGGACCAGGACACTGAGGCGGGCCGTTTCTTTGCCTCGACTCATACCTGGCAGATGCTCGGGTATCCCGACCAGGGGCCTCAACCGCCTCTCAGGGACCTTGTGCAACTGGTTCACGCTGACGATGTTGCGGCGCTTCGTGCCCGGCTTGCGGCTCCTGAAGGGGCAATAGAGCATTACCTCAATCATGAATGCCGATTGATACGCCAGGATGGCCAACCTCTTCCCGTGCTTTTGCGAGCGCTGATTCGATGCTCGCCAGACGGACGTGTGCTCGGCGCCAGCGGCACCGCGATGGACCTTACCGAGCAGAAGCGCATCGAGCAGCTCAAGAGTGATTTTGTCTCCACGGTCAGTCATGAGCTACGTACGCCACTGACCTCGATTTCAGGCTCTTTGGGCTTGGTCACCGGCGGCGCGCTTGGTGCCGTACCGGACAGCATGCGACCCATGCTGGAAATCGCCCAGCAGAATAGTCAGCGGCTAGGCCACCTGATCAATGATCTTCTGGACATGGACAAACTCGCCGCCGGGAAGCTCAGTTTCGAGTTCACCAACCTCGAGTTGGGTCAGCAACTCAATGAAGCCCTTCTCAGCAATGCCTCCTATGCTGAGCAACATCAGGTGCAGCTGGCGCTTGATCCCATGCCTCCTGTCAAGGTGCGTGCCGATGCGCTTCGGCTGCAACAGGTGCTCGCCAATTACTTGTCAAACGCCATCAAGTTCTCTCCTTCCGGCGCTTCGGTGCGGCTGCACAGTACGCTTAGAGATGGGCGCGTCAGAGTAAGCGTCACAGACAGTGGGCGGGGCATCCCGGAGCATTTCCACCCACACATCTTCCAGAAGTTCTCCCAGGCAGACAGCAGTGATCAACGGCAAAAGGGCGGCACCGGACTTGGCCTGGCGATAACCAAAGAGCTTATTGAGCGTATGGGTGGCCAGGTGGGTTTTGATTCTCGTGAGGGCCAAGGCAGCACATTTTGGTTCGAGCTGCCGGTGCTGGTCGAGAACCATCCACTCACTGATATTCAGCGTCCAACCATCCTGGTGGTGGAGGATGAGCCTGACGTAGCCCGGCTGCTCCAGCTAATGCTTGAGGGCGGTGGTTATCAGGCAGTACTGGCTGAAAACCTGGCTGAGGCGAGGCATATCCTGGCAACGCGCGAAGTGGCCGCCGTAACCTTGGACTTACGCCTGCCTGACGGCCACGGTTTTGAGCTCCTGTTGGAAATTCAGCGTGTACTGCGCAAGAAGGATTTACCCGTCATTGTCATCTCCGCGGCAGCCGAGCTAGGGCAACTTAATCTCCAGGGGGGTATGCACATAGTTGACTGGCTGGATAAACCCATCGACCCGCATCGACTAATGAGCGGCCTGCGTCGTGCACTCGGCAGCGCGCGGGGACAGCCTCGCATTCTGCATATCGAGGATGATCCTGATCTGCGCATGGTTGTTGCCGAGCAGGCTAGAAGCCTGGCTGAGTGCGAGGGGGCCGGTAATCTCATGGAGGCCCGGCAGCAGTTGGCATCTGGCTCATGGGATCTGGTGCTGCTTGACCTGCACCTGCCAGATGGTGATGGCTTCACTCTCATTGAGGAGATTCATCAGGCCCATCCAGGACTACCGATAGTGGTACTGTCTTCGACAGAGCTTTCGACGGAACAGCTGAGTTTTGTCGAGGCAGCATTGGCCAAATCCCGAACAGAGCCACAGGCATTCCTGGATGTGCTCGCTCGCCTACTACCGACCAAAGGGGATGATCATGCCTGAGCTGAAGCGCATATTGCATGTGGAGGACGACCCCTCCATTCAGGCTGTGGCCAAAGTCGCCCTGGAGGCTGTCGGCGGATTCGAGGTGCTGAGTTGCAGCAGCGGTCAGGACGCCATCGATAGAGTGGCAAGTTTTGCGCCGGATTTTATTCTGCTGGATGTCATGATGCCCGGAATGGATGGCCCGCAGACGCTTGAGCAATTGGTCAACCTGGTGGACATCAACGTTGTCCCTGTCGCCTTTATGACTGCCAAGGTACAGCCTGCAGAGGTCGAACATTACCTGAGCCTCGGCGCACGTGACGTAATCATAAAACCCTTCGATCCGATGCAGTTGGCAAGTCAGATACGTGCCATTTGGAGCCGCTCGAATGGATAGACAGAAGCCGTTGGCTGACCTGCAAGCTCAGTTACAGCTGTTGGGCGAGCAGTTTGCACAGCGCCTCAAGGAAGAGCTGCCGCAGCTGGCAGATAGGGCGCAGCAGTTGCAGCGTTCCTCTGATCCAACAGAGCAGCTTGAGCACCTACAGGATCTGCGCAACCAGCTGCATAAGCTGGCGGGGAGTGCAGGTACCTTCGGCTTCAAGGAGCTGGGAGATCAAGCTCGATTGCTTGAACAGCACTCGCAGCAATGGCTCAGCAGTCTAGAGTTGCAGCGCAAGGGATTGGACACTTTTGTTGATGATATCCAGGCACTGGCGTGCACTTCATATCTAGCAGTAAAGGTGAATCCTGCTCCCGCCCCTATCGATCTGCCGCGCAGCAGCGCCCCGAACGAAGGCTCCCGTCTCATCTACATCCTCGAGGATGAAGAAAGTGTGGGTGAGAGCATCCGTCGAACGCTCTCGACGTTCGGCTATCAAGCTCGCCACTTTATCTGCACTACCGAACTTGATGAGGCGATAGCGCGGCAGAGTCCTGATGCTTTGATTGTCGACGTCAATCTCGGCACCGCTCAGCAGAGCGGATTGGAGTACGCGTCCTCACTGCTTGCTCGTCTCCCGCAGGTGCCTCCGTTGCTGGTGCTGACGACGCAGGATGACTTCGCTACTCAGCTACAGGCTGCACGCCTTGGTGCCGTCGGTTTTTTCAGCAAACCTGTGGATGTGGCCAAGCTTGAGAGTCGCCTTGAGAGGTGTTTCGCCCAACAAGGGGCGACTCCCTATCGAGTGTTGATCGTTGATGATGACTATGAGTTGGCCAATCACTATCGCTTGGTGCTGAGCGCGGCAAATATGCTGGTTGAGGTAGTCAATGAGCCGAGCCAGCTACTTGAGACCATTGCTCAATTCAGTCCAGAGGTTCTGCTGCTGGATGTGAACATGCCCGGCAGCTCGGGTCCCGAGCTTGCCCAGATGATCCGCTTCAACGATGACTGGATCCGAATACCGATCATCTATCTTTCGGCCGAAACCGATATCGGGTTGCAAATGAGTGCCTTGCTTAAGGCGGGTGATGACTTCGTCACCAAGCCCATATCCGATAAGAGCCTTATCGCTACAGTGTTTGCCAGGGCACAGAGGGCAAGACTACTCAGCAATGCGTTGTCTCGAGACAGCCTGACGGGGCTGCTGAAGCATGCGGATATCAAGGAGCAGGTTGCGGTAGAGCAGGAGCGCGCAATGCGTACAGGCAAGCCTGTAAGCGTGGTGATGCTGGATATTGACCATTTCAAGAAGGTCAACGATTCATACGGCCATGGTGTTGGTGACAACGTGATTCGGGCACTCGCTAATCTGCTCAGGCAAAGACTCCGCAGAGTCGACGTTATTGGTCGCTACGGTGGTGAAGAATTCCTGGTAGTACTGCCCGAGTGCAGTGGAGCTCAAGCAGTACAGATACTGGAAAAAATGCGTCAGCAGTTCTCGCGAATTAGCTTCTCCAGTGAGATGGGAGATTTCAATGCCAGCTTGAGTGCAGGCGTAGCATCATGTGTTGAGCTGGAAGCCAGTGCGCTTATCGACGCTGCCGATAAGGCACTCTACGCTGCAAAAAATACGGGGCGGAATAGGGTGTGTTTGGCTGAGATATAAATTTCAGGCTTCTTAATTGGATGGCTAAACATACCGATTTTAGTGTGGTCGCTTTTGCTGGTTAGCGACAGACTAGCCTATCCATTGCCATCTCCAAGGAGCCGTCTACCTTGAGCCCAATGTATCGAAAAGTGACCTCCAGCTTCGTCTGGCCAAGCACTACTTGAGCAGCCCTTGGGTTCTTCGTCGAAGGGCATGGTGAGTCCTCCAGGCGAGGATGGCGAGCTATTGCGGTGGTCGCTAACTGACCAGAAGCGTGCGCTTGTCTAGCGTAGATTCGTCTCTAACACTGTTGGTTGGAGTGTCTACGGCAGTAGGGACAATTCAGGAAATGTGCCTATCTTTTTTGAAGGTTTCAAGGATTGGGAAGAAACGTCAATGCGTGTGATGGTTGTGGATGACGACCCTTGGTTGGCAGGTTTGCTTAAGCAGCTGGTGTTGAATAAGAGGCCAGGTGCAGAGGTTGATTGTTACGGGGATGTCAAAAGCGCTTATGCCGGATGGCAGAGCAACAAATATCAACTCATACTGGCCGACTGGAACCTTCCCGATGACTCTGGCCTGACGTTGTTTAAGTTGATTCGTAAGCATGACAAGGAAACGCCGCTGGTCATGATTACTGGCCGTGCGGATCGTGAAAGCGTTCTTGCAATCAGACCGTTGGCTATTAGTGCTTACATCACAAAACCCTTCTATGTGCCAAAAGTACTGGAGTGCCTGGAGAGCCTCCTGCCGGCGGATAATCCGACTGTGGCTCATGAACTGGTTCGTGAGGACCTGACGACATTCTTGTCCGGTCGGTCCGCCGCGGATCTGGATTTACCGTTGATGCACCAAGTCAAGGATCGGTTGATGCTGGCTGCCCTCGGTACGCCCTTGGATTTTCGAGAGTTGGCCGAGGAATGGCAACACGACCCCGCTCTCTGTACTTTTCTGATTGCTGCAGCCAACAGCCCAGCCTATCTATTGGGAGAGCAGCGCTGTGCCAGCTTGGTAGACGCACTGAAGCGCTTAGGCGGGCGCACTAGCCTCAATCTGGCAATTGCTCTGGCACTGCGGCAGACCAGCAGTTCTACAAATGTGCTGCTCTCGGTCTTCATTCAAGGGCATCTGGATGCCTCGGAGCGACTGGCTGAAAGGGTCGTGCAATTGGCCCGGCAGGCTGGTGTAGAGCATGGTGCCTTGCAGGCAGCGGCAATACTGCATCGACTGGGGGAATTATGTGTTTTGCAGCAGGTGCAAATATGGGCAGAGCGTGGCAACCATCTGGACGACGGCGCCGTCATCCAGGCATGCGATGACTATGCCAAGCCCTTTGCTATTGCTCTTAAGGCGTATTGGGGGGTGCCAATAACATTGCGTGAACTGATTGGTGCTGTTTATGCGTTACCGCAGTTTCAGGTGCGTCGCGACCAGGTGCTAATGCGTCTAGCAGCTGCTATGAGTAATAGCGAGCCAGCAGATGTGATTGAGAGCCTGAAACGCCTTGCGGGCATAAGTTGAGGTATCCACTCGCATCGAGAGCGTTTCAGTATGAGTGGGGGGCTATAAAGCGGGGATAAGGAACTGCACGAGATGTTGGCAGCATTCTCTATGTGATTGAGGAGTACGTCGGCAATATCCGATGCATTGTACTCAGCAAGACACCTCGGATTCCGGATCGTACCGATGAGTTGGTCGACCACTGGAATCGTTCTGGAGGCGAATAGCACCAATCACCGTAGGCAGCCTTGGTCGGTTTGTGCCTGTTACTACCGGCTCCTTTGCGTCTGGTTGTCGACGATTAGTTTTGGCTCGTGCAGAACTCGGCCCAGTCCGCCATCAGTGCCCTGCGTTTTTCCAGAAGATCGGAGCGTGAATAGGCCGCCTCCGTCTGGTCGCGTTCGTCATGGGCAAGCGCAAGCTCGCATACCTCTCGTGGGTAGTTTGTGCATTCGTTTGCCCAATCCCGGAAGGTCGATCGAAAGCCATGTCTCGTGATGTCTGCATACCCCAGCTTGTGCAGAAGGTTGCGGACTGCGTTGCCATGCATGACACCAGTCTTCCCTTGCCCAGGGAAAAGATAGATTGAATGAGTCTTATTCATGGCATTCAGCATCTCGACTACCTGAGGCGATAGGGGGATGACGAAGGGTTTTCGCATCTTCATGCGCTCAGCCGGCAGTGCCCAAGTGCCAGTTTCGAGGTCAAACTCAGACCATTGAGCATGTTGGATCATGTGGTAACGAGCACCGGTCAGAATCAGTAATCTCGTTGCGATGGCGTCACGTGTATCGATGTTGGCCAGGGTGGATATCAGCTTCGGAGTGTCTTTCCACTGCAGTGCTGGGAAGTGCTGGCGCTGCCTGGCCTTCTTCTTCTCTGCCTTGCTCAGCAAGTTGTCCAAGTGCCCGCGCCAGCGGGCAGGATTGTCTCCCTCGCGTAAACGCCGAGTCTTGGCTGCATCCAGTATTTGCTCGATCTGGCCCCTGATTTCATCAGCAGTCCGTGTCTTGGTTACCCAGATGGGTTGCAATGCAGCAAGCACATGCTCGGTGCTGATGATGTCAGCCGACAACTTGCCCATGGTCGGGAAAGCGTAGAGCTCCAGTTTGCGCAGCCAGCCTTTCCGCCACTTCTCAGACCAGCTGCCGCCATGTGCCTGTTGGTATTCGCGAGCGAGATCTTCGAACGTCGTGCGACGTGCTGCAGCCTGGCGTTCGGCTTCGCGCTTGGCTTCCTTTGCTGCATCGCGGGTTGCCAGTGGGTCGCTTCCGGAAGCTAGAAGCTTGCGTTGATCGGCGGCCAACTGCCGGGCTTGGCTGAGTGTGATGGCGGGGAAGGGGCCTAGCCCCATTTCGCGGCTGCGGCCATCCAGCTTGTAACGGAAGATCCAGCTGGTGCCGCCGCTCTTGGATACCTGGAAGTACAGGCCATCGCCATCATTGGTTTTTCCTGGCGTTGCAGCCTTGGCTATCGACTCCACGGTCTTGCTGGTCAGCTTGCCCATCACTCGCTCCTACTCCAACCCACACCCCTCGACCCACACTTTGACCCACACCTTGGTCGCGGATTTTATGGATGGTTACTGGATGTCTTAGGACGGATGCTAAGCTGTAAGGCGCGTATTTACTAGTGCTGTAGGATCTTGTCGGATTTCTTCGGGCAATAAAAAAGCCGGCTTGTGGCCGGCTTCTCGGGGACAGTCTTGGCTGACTTTTGGTAAGCCGCAACCGCCTTCAAATCGTGATCCGGCGCTGGGGCCGGGGGTGGCGGGGGCAGTGTGTGCCGCGCCACGCCCTCAGGATGCAAGGCTGCAACCGGGGCTTGAGTGCGGCACAGCATACTGGGAATGGATCGCAATGCCCAGCAAAAAAACCGCTGCAACCGCTTTAGCGCGGGCGATCATCCCGCAGGTGAGCCCACCAGAACACCCACCCCAGCACCTCCAGACCCTGGTTGCGGATTTGCGACAGGCTGTAGGTTTCGCTCGGAAATTCGTCACCGTCATGGCTGTGCAGACGCAACGCGCCATTGGCCCGTTCGCTCAAGGTGTGCACGCGCAAGCGCCCGTTGTGCAGCAGCGCGTATATCTCGCCCTCGATCACGCGGGTCAGGCTGCGGTCTATCGCCAAGGTCGCGCCGTACTGCAGCAAGGGGTTCATGTTGTAGTCGGGCATGCTCACGCAAAGCGCCTGCGCAGCATCGACCCCGAGGTTGTCCAGCGCACAGCGCGGCAAACGCAGGTGGCGGCCAGGGATTTCGGCAAACTGCCGGGGCTGCGCATGGTAGAAGGGCAGCAGCACGTCCTGCTCGCCATGCGCGGCGAACAGGCTGTGGTCCGGGGCCTGCTGCTCCTGCTCGCCACGGTTGCGGCTGACCCGCGGCAGCGGGTTGTGGTGCTTGGGGCCCTCGCCGGTGCGTAGCCAGCGAGGGCGTACGCACAGCAGTTCGGCAATCTCGTCCAGACGCGCCATAGGCACGCCGCGCTGGAACCAGTTGTTCACATGCTGCGGCGTCACCCCGCGCTGGGCGGCAAAGTCGGAAGCGGTCAGGTTGCACTCGCGCAGGAGCGCTTTCAAACGATCACCAGATGTATTCATGGTGATTGAGTTTAGTGAGGGAAAAGAAGGGTTTATATAAACATTGGGTTGAAGTGTTTCGCGGGCAAAAGCGGGGGTATTACAGGGGGTTCTGTTGGTGTTGTAGGAATAATCGGACGCTGTTGGTTCAAGCAGCGAGCCGCAGATGCAAAAAAGCCCCGCAATCGCGGGGCTTTTCCTCAAGCGCAGTGCTTAGCCCTTGTAGGCTGCCACCGACTTGGTGATCTCGGCACGGGCCGCTTCTGCGTCACCCCAGCCGTCGATCTTGACCCACTTGCCTTTCTCCAGATCCTTGTAGTTCTCGAAGAAGTGCTTGATCTGCTCCAGCAGCAGTGCCGGCAGGTCGGTGTACTCTTTGACGTCGACGTACAGCTGCGACAGCTTGTCGTGCGGTACGGCGATGACCTTGGCGTCGCCGCCGCCGTCGTCGGTCATGTGCAGGATGCCGACCGGGCGAGCACGGATCACCGAACCTGGGGCTACCGGGTACGGGGTCACCACCAGCACGTCCAGCGGATCACCGTCGTCAGCCAGGGTGTTGGGGATGAAGCCGTAGTTGGCCGGGTAGAACATTGGGGTGGCCATGAAGCGGTCCACGAACAGGCAATCGCTGTCCTTGTCGATCTCGTACTTGATCGGTGCGTGGTTGGCTGGAATCTCGATGGCGACGTAGATGTCGTTCGGCAGGTCTTTGCCAGCCGGAATCTTGCTGTAGCTCATTGGGCATTGCCCCCATGTTTGGCCAAAAATTGGTCGCGATTATAGGCACATTCCGTAACGCTTGCCACGCCCGGCCAGATGCCCGGCCTGGTCAATTAGTCGTGTGCTGGTAGTGCGGATGGCTACGTTGCAGCTGTTGCAGGCGGGCCAGCGGATCCTGGCGGTAGAACGCGCTCAGTTGCGCGTAAACCGCGGGGTAGGCCTGCATCAGCAGGTCCGGGGCACTGAAGAAGTACTCGCTGGTCACGGCGAAGAATTCGGCCGGGTTTTCCGCGGCGTAGGGGTCGATGGCCGTTTCGGCATCGGGGTTGCGGTCAAGCTGGCGGTTGAGATCGTCGTAGGCCTGCTGCATGGCCTGCGCCCAGTCCGCCACGCGCATGCTGTCATGCAGCGGCGGCAGGCCATTGGCATCGCCGTTGAGCATGTCGAGCTTGTGCGCCAGCTCGTGAATCACCAGGTTGTAGCCTTCCCAGCCACCGCTGGCCAGCACCCCGGGCCAGGCCAGGATCACCGGGCCCTGCTGCCAGGCCTCGCCACTGTGTTCGCCGTCCCATTCATGCTCCACACCGCTGGCATCACGGTGGCGCTGGGGGCTGACGAAGTCATCGGGGTAGAGCACGATTTCATGGAAGCCCTGGTACCAGTTCAGATCGCCCAGGTGCAGCAGCGGCAGTTGCGCCTGGGCCGCCAGGTGCAGGCGCTGCTCGGCATCGGCGTCGACGCCGGGCAGGGTGGTGAGGTGCTTTTGCTGCAGGAACAGGATGCAGACTTCACGCAGCCAGTGATCTTCTTCGTCGCTGATGCCGTCGAGCATCGGCAGGCCCTCGCGTACCCGCTGCCACTGCTGCGGCTCGATCGGGTAGCGGGCCAGGGTACGACGGCGCCGCCAGGCGCTCAGGCTCCACATGTGCGCGGGTTACTGGGCCTTGGCCTGGCCACGGCCCATGCGGCTGCGCACCAGGCCGATGATCATCGGCACCAGCGACAGCAGGATGATCGCCACGATCATCAGCGACAGGTTGGACTTGATGAACGGCACGTTGCCGAAGAAGTAGCCCAGCGTCACCAGGCCACACACCCACAGGATGGTGCCGGCGACGCTGAACATCAGAAAACGCGGATAGACCATTTTTGCCAGGCCCGCGACGAAAGGCGCGAAGGTGCGCAGGATCGGCAGGAAGCGCGCCAGGGTGACGGTCTTGCCGCCATGGCGTTCGTAGAAGTCGTGGGTCTGCTGCAGGTAGTCGCGGCGGAAGATCTTCGAGTCGGGGTTGCGGAACAGGCGTTCCCCGGCCGTTCGCCCGATCACGTAGTTGGTGCTGTCGCCCAGGATGGCTGCCGCCATCAGCAGGCCGCACAGCAGTACCGGGTCCATGCCGCCGCCGGCGGCCACGGCACCGGCGATGAACAGCAGCGAATCGCCCGGCAGGAACGGCATGACGACCAGGCCGGTCTCGCAGAAGATCACCAGGAACAGGATGGCGTAGATCCACGGACCGTAATTGTTGACCAGCAAATCGAGGTAGGTATCGAGATGCAGAATGAGGTCCAGCGGGTTGAAATCCATGTACGGCACCTTGTTCAAGACCCGGCTCTACGGGCATGCGAGGACTGGCAGTGCGAAGTGTGTAGCCGTTACCCGGGGTAAGGGTAAAATTTCACACAAATTGAAAGGCCGCATTATACGGGCATGGCGTGATTATGGCGGAGCAGTTTGTAGCGGCGGATTTCTGGGCCCCAGCGCAGCGGGGCTGCTATGCAGCCCATCGCCAGCAAGGCTGGCGCCTACATGGCCAGTGCGCAGACCTGTGGAAGCCGGCTTTGCTGACGAAGGATGCCCGTCAGTCGGAATGGATCGGGAGGATATAGCTCTTGAACTCGGTATCTGCCTTGAACCCCATCGACTCGTAGGTCTTCATTGCCACCTCGTTGTCGCTGCTGGTCGAGGCGCGCAGGCGCACGGCGTTGGTGTCCTTGGCCAGTTTCTTCGCCTCGCGCATCAGGTTGTCGGCCACCAGCATGCGCCGCGAGTCTTCGGCCACATAGATGTCGTTGAGTATCCATACGCGCTTGAGCGACAGCGACGAAAAGCTCGGGTACAGCTGGCAGAAACCCATCAGCTTGTTGTCATCGTCGTCCGGCAGCGCCAGGTAGATGATCGACTCGTCGCGCTCCAGGCGTTTTTCCAGAAACGAGCGCGAAGAGTCCGGATAGGGCAATTGCCCATAGAACTCGCGGTATTTGACGAACAGAGGGGCGAGCAGATCCAGATGCTCAAGAGTTGCTTTGATAATTCGCATAAGCAGGCCTCGGGTCCATGGGGAGTGGCGGCGAACCTCGGGCAGCCGTCACCCCAGATGCTGCCTAAAGCGCGAAAAAAGCGCAATCCGCTAAAAAGTGGTCAGTTCTCAATCATTGCCGAGTAAGAAGTTTCCATTTTTAGGGGTGTCGGCGTCTGATTCCAGGGTCTGGACCTGGGCTTCATCCTTCAGGTTGACCCCCGAGAGCTGCCGACGGCAGGCCTCGCGCATCAGGTACAGCAGGCGGTGGGCGGCCATGCCGTAGCTCAGCCCCTCCAGGCGTACGTTGGAAATGCAGTTGCGGTAGGCGTCGGTGAGGCCGACCCTGGGGCTGTAGGTGAAATACAGGCCCAGGCTGTCGGGGGAGCTCAGGCCCGGACGTTCGCCGATCAGGATCACGGTCATTTTCGCGCCCAGCAGTTCGCCGACTTCATCGGCCACCGCCACCCGGCCCTGCTCCACCAGCACCACCGGGGCGGTGGACCATCCCTCGGCATCGATGTGCTCCTGCAGACGGTTGAGAAACGGCAGCGTGTGCCGGTGCACCGCCAGGGCCGAGAGGCCGTCGGCCACGATGATCGCCAGGTCGACCCCGCCCGGGTTGGCCTGGGCATGCTCGCGCAGTTGCCGGGCCGATTCCTCATGCAGGCGCCGCCCCAGGTCCGGGCGTTGCAGGTAGCTGTGGCGGTCGCTGGCGGCGCTGTGCAAGAGGATGCTGTCGCGCCCGCGTTCGCTCAGCTGTTCGCGCAGGCCCGCATGGTCGAATGCCAGGTGCACGGCATCGCGGGCCTGGGCGTGGGCGCACTGGAAGTCCAGCTGTGCGCGGGTCGGCAGGCTGGTACCGGTGCGCCCCAGGGCGATGCGCGCCGGGGTCAGGCGGCGCAGGTCGAGCCAGGGGTTGTCGCTGTTGTCGTGCTGCGTGGGTTGCTTGTCCATGGCTCGCTTATCCCAGTTGCGCCAGCGCTTGGCGGAAGGCCGGTGGCAGGTTGTCGCCAAACCGCACCCGGCCATCGGCCTGGGTGAAGATGCCCATGCGCGCCAGCCACGCCTCGAACTCCGGGGCCGGTTTCAGGCCCAGGGTCTGGCGTGCGTACAGCGCGTCGTGGAACGAGGTGGTCTGGTAGTTGAGCATGATGTCGTCGGAGCCGGGGATGCCCATGATGAAGTTGATCCCGGCCACCCCCAGCAGCGTCAGCAGCGTGTCCATGTCGTCCTGGTCGGCCTCGGCATGGTTGGTGTAGCAGATATCGCAGCCCATCGGCACGCCCAGCAGCTTGCCGCAGAAGTGGTCTTCCAGGCCGGCGCGGATGATCTGCTTGCCGTTGTACAGGTACTCCGGGCCGATGAAGCCGACCACGGTGTTGACCAGAAACGGCTTGAAATGCCGTGCCACGGCATAGGCCCGGGTTTCGCAGGTCTGCTGGTCGACGCCATGGTGCGCGTTGGCCGACAGCGCGCTGCCCTGGCCGGTCTCGAAGTACATCAGGTTCTGCCCGAGGGTACCGCGGTTCAGGCTCAGGCCGGCGTCGTAGCCTTCCTGCAACAGGTTGAGGTTGATGCCGAAACTGGCATTGGCCGCCTCGGTGCCGGCAATGGACTGGAACACCAGGTCCAGCGGTACGCCGCGGTTGACGGCCTCGATCGAGGTGGTGACGTGGGTCAGCACACAGGCCTGGGTGGGGATGTCGTAGCGCTGGATGATCGCGTCGAGCATCTCCAGCAGAGCACAGATCGAGGCGATACTGTCGGTGGCCGGGTTGATGCCGATCATGGCGTCGCCGTTGCCGTACAGCAGGCCGTCGAGAATGCTCGCGGCGATGCCGGCCGGCTCATCCGTGGGGTGGTTGGGCTGCAGGCGGGTGGACAGGCGCCCGCGCAGGCCCAGGGTGCCGCGAAAGCGCGTGACCACGCGGATCTTCTGCGCCACCAGCACCAGGTCCTGCACGCGCATGATCTTCGAGACCGCAGCGGCCATTTCCGGGGTCAGCCCCGGGGCCAGGACGCGCAGGCTGTCTTCGTCGGCCTGCTCGCTCAGCAGCCAGTCGCGCAGCCCGCCCACGGTCAGGTGGCTGACGGCGGCAAAGGCCTGTTTGTCGTGGGTGTCGATGATCAGGCGGGTGACTTCGTCGTCTTCGTAAGGGATCAGCGCCTCGCTGAGGAAGTGACTGAGCGGGATATCGGCCAGCGCCATCTGCGCGGCCACCCGTTCGGCGTCGTTGCCGGCCGCCACCCCGGCGAGAAAGTCGCCGGAGCGGGCCGGGCTGGCCTTGGCCATGACGTCCTTGAGGCTGTCGAAGCGGTAGGTCTGGTTGCCCACCGTGTGTACAAAACTGCTCATACGCAATCTCCATGGCGCCGCAGGCCAGGCCTGCGGCGCGGGGCGGTCAGTGCAAGGCCTCTTCGGCCTTCTGGATCGCGGCAAACTCTTCCTCCGGCGTGCCGGCCACCAGGTGGTGCCGGCTGTAGAAGGCGAAGTACGCAATCAGCACGCCATAGATGATCGCAGCGCCAATCACCACCCGTGGGTCGACCAGGAAACCTGCGACCACCGCCAGGCAGGCCAGCACCAGCGCCACGCCCGAGGTGAAGATGCCGCCCGGGGTACGGTACGGACGCTCCATTTTGGGGCGTTTTATGCGCAGGGTGATGTGCGCGGCCATCATCAGTACATAGGACAGCGTAGCGCCGAATACCGCCACCAGAATCAGCAGGTCGCCCTGGCCGGTCAGCGACAGCGCAAAGCCGATGATGCCGGGGATGATCAGCGCCAGTACCGGAGCCTTGCTGCGGTTGGTCTGCGACAGCTTGCGCGGCAGGTAGCCGGCGCGCGACAGGGCGAAGATCTGCCGTGAATAGGCGTAGATGATCGAGAAGAAGCTGGCGATCAGGCCAGCCAGGCCCACCAGGTTGACGAAGCCGCCCATCCAGGTCGAGCCGCCGTAGGCCTTGGCCAGCGCCTCCACCAGCGGGTTGCCCGAGCTTTTCAGTGCTTCGGCGCCGGCGCCGCCCGGGCCGATCACCAGGATCAGCAGCGCGAAGCTGAGCAGCACCAGCATCGCACCGATCAGGCCGCGGGGCAGGTCGCGCTTGGGGTTCTTGGTTTCTTCGGCGGCCAGCGGCACGCCTTCGACCGCCAGGAAGAACCAGATGGCATAGGGGATTGCCGCCCACACGCCGACGTAGCCGAACGGCAGGAAGCTGCTGGCGCCGGCTGCGTCGGTCTTGGCGATGTCGAACAGGTTGTTCGAATCGAAGTGCGGCACCATCGCGATCAGGAACACCGCCAGGGCGATCGCGGCCACGGCGGTGATGATGAACATCAGCTTGAGCGCTTCGCCCACGCCGAAAATGTGGATGCCGATGAAGATGATGTAGAACGCCAGGTAGATCACCCAGCCGCCGATGCCGAACAGCGATTCGCAGTACGCGCCGATGAACACTGCGATGGCGGCGGGGGCGATGGCGTATTCGATGAGGATCGCGGTGCCGGTCAGAAACCCGCCCCAGGGCCCGAAGGCGCTGCGGGCGAAGCCGTAGCCACCGCCGGCGGTGGGGATCATCGAGGACAGTTCGGCCAGCGAAAAGCACATGCACAGGTACATCGTGGCCATCAGCAGCGTGGCCAGGAACATGCCGCCCCAGCCACCCTGGGCCAGGCCGAAGTTCCACCCGGCGTAGTCGCCGGAGATCACGTAGGCGACGCCCAGACCCACCAGCAGGACCCAGCCTGCGGCACCTTTTTTCAGTTCACGTTGCTGGAAATACTCGGAACCGACCTTTTCGAAATCGACGGAAGCCGGCGCGTTGCCGGAATGATCGCTTGGCATGGGGATTCACCTGTTCTTTTTTTAGTCACCGGCGGGTGCCGGCCTGTGGTGATGGTCTTGCACGAAAGGGGCCAGAACAGCTGCAAGCTTCAAGCTGCAAGCCGCAAGAGAAGGCAAATCGCATGGGGTCTGCTTTTTCTTGCTGCTTGAAGCTTGCCGCTTGCAGCCGGGCTTCCTAGAAGAAGCCCAGTGGATTGATGTCGTAGCTCACCAGCAGGTTCTTGGTCTGCTGGTAGTGGTCGAGCATCATCTTGTGGGTTTCACGACCCACGCCGGACTTCTTGTACCCGCCGAACGCGGCGTGCGCCGGGTACAGGTGGTAGCAGTTGGTCCATACGCGGCCAGCCTTGATGCCGCGGCCCATGCGATAGGCGCGGTTGATGTCGCGGGTCCATACACCGGCGCCCAGGCCGAATTCGGTGTCGTTGGCAATGGCCAGGGCCTCGGCTTCGTCCTTGAAGGTGGTGATGCTGACCACCGGGCCGAAGATCTCTTCCTGGAACACGCGCATCTTGTTGGTGCCCTTGAGCAGGGTCGGTTGGATGTAGTAACCGGTCGACAGGTTGCCCTCGAGTTTTTCCACCTTGCCACCCGTGAGCAGTTCGGCGCCTTCCTTCTCGGCGATTTCCAGGTACGAGAGAATCTTGTCGAACTGCTGCTCGGAGGCCTGGGCGCCGACCATGGTGTCGGTGTCCAGCGGGTCGCCACGCTTGATCTGCTTGATCTTCTTCATCACCTCCTGCATGAACGCCGGGTAGATCGATTCCTGCACCAGTGCGCGCGACGGGCAGGTGCACACCTCGCCCTGGTTGAAGAACGCCAGCACCAGGCCTTCGGCGGCCTTCTCGATGAAGCTCTGCTCGGCCTGCATGATGTCTTCGAAGAAGATGTTCGGCGACTTGCCGCCCAGTTCCACGGTGCTGGGGATGATGTTCTCGGCAGCGCATTTCATGATGTGCGAACCCACCGGGGTGGAGCCGGTGAAGGCGATCTTGGCGATGCGCTTGCTGGTGGCCAGTGCTTCGCCGGCTTCACGGCCATAGCCCTGCACCACGTTGAGCACGCCCGGTGGCAGCAGGTCGCCGATCACTTCGAGCAGCACGCTGATGCCCAGCGGGGTCTGTTCGGCCGGCTTGAGCACCACGCAGTTGCCGGCGGCCAGGGCCGGGGCTAGCTTCCAGGCGGCCATCAGGATCGGGAAGTTCCACGGGATGATCTGCCCGACCACGCCCAGCGGTTCGTGGATGTGATAGGCCACGGTGTTGCCGTCGATTTCAGCGGCGCTGCCTTCCTGGGCGCGCAGGCAGCCGGCGAAGTAGCGAAAGTGATCGGCGGCCAGCGGGATGTCGGCGTTGAGGGTTTCGCGTACCGCCTTGCCGTTGTCCCAGGTTTCGGTGATGGCCAGCAGTTCGAGGTTCTGCTCGATGCGGTCGGCGATTTTCAGCAGGATCAGCGAGCGCGCCTGCACCGAGGTGGTGCCCCAGGCATCGGCGGCCGCATGGGCGGCGTCCAGCGCCTTGTCGATGTCTTCGGCACTGGAGCGTGGGAACTCGGCAATCGGCTGGCCGTTGACCGGCGAGGTGTTGGTGAAGTACTCGCCTTTGACCGGTGGCACGAATTCGCCGTTGATGTAGTTGCCGTAGCGGCTCTTGAAGGAAACGATCGCGCCGTCGGTACCGGGATGTGCGTAACGCATGGTGTGTCTCCTGGCTATTGTGCTTGTAGGGAGGATGTAAAGCGTAGGGCAAGGCACGGGCCACTGCCCGGTGGCCTAGTGAAATCAAGGGCTTGGCGCGGCGCGGAGGGCGCCCCGCAGGCGCTGTGTGCCAGCCCCGGCACAGCCTGGGTGACACTCTGTACCCGTTGTGGCACACAACGTGACCCGACGGTCCCGCCACCATTGCAATGCACTGGCGGCAGGAGGATGCTGGGTTCATCTCGTGTGCGGAGAACAATAAAAAGTGCAGAGCAATCATCTGAGCCGGCACGCCCGGCAAGTGCTCACCGTCACCCAGGGCAAGGCGCTGTTGCAGGGGCCGGGCAGCGACCCGTCGATCGCCCGTTCCTGGCTGCGCTGCCTGGAGGACTACCACCTCGACCCGGCCCAGAGCGTTGCGCCCACCGTGCTCGAGCACGGGCGGCTGCTGGAGAGCCGTGAGCGCCTGCAGCAGGTGCTGCAGATCGCCGGCAACGAGATGAACAGCCTGCACCAGCAACTCTGCGGCGCCGGGCACGCGGTTCTGCTGACCGATGCGCGCGGGGTGATCCTCAACTGCGTCACCGCACCCACCGAGCGGCGCATCTTCGAGCGCGCCGGGCTCTGGCTGGGCGCCGACTGGAGCGAGGCCTGCGAAGGCACCAACGGTATCGGCACCTGCCTGGTCGAGCGCCAGGCCCTGACCATTCACCAGGATGAACACTTTCGCGGGCGCCATACCGGGCTGACGTGCTCAGCCAGCCCGGTGTTCGATCCGCAGGGCGAGCTGCTGGCAGTGCTCGACGTGTCGTCGGCGCGCCCCGACATGTCGCGCCAGAGCCAGTTCCACACCATGGCGCTGGTCAACCTCTCGGCCAAGATGATCGAGAGCTGCTACTTCCTGCGCCATTTCGAAAACCACTGGCTGTTGCGCTTTCACCTGCAGGCCGAATCGGTCGGGCTGTTCAGCGAGGGGCTGCTGGCGTTCGATGGCGAGGGGCGTATCTGTGCGGTCAACCAGAGTGCGCTGAACCTGCTGGCAACGGCACGCGGCGGGCTGCTCGGCCAGCCAGTGGAGGCGTTTTTCGACTGCGCGCTGGATGAACTGCTCGGGCGTGCCACGGCGGCCGCCAGCACCAGCTGGCCGCTGCGTACCCGCGATGGCCGTGTGCTGTTCGCCAGCCTGCGCGGCCAGGCCCGTGCGGTGGCGCCACCGCTTGCGCCGTCGGCCACCAGCACGCCAATGCCGGCACAACGCATCTGCCTGGTCGACCCGGCACTGCAACAGGATTTTCGGCGTGCGCTACGGGTGTTCGAGCGCGACGTGCCGCTGCTGCTCAACGGCGAAACCGGGTGTGGCAAGGAGGCCTTCGCCAAAGCCGTGCACCAGGCCAGCCAGCGCGCGGGCAAACCGTTCGTCGCGCTCAACTGTGCGTCGATCCCGGAGAGCCTGATCGAGAGCGAGCTGTTCGGCTATCGCGGCGGCAGCTTTACCGGGGCGCGCAAGGAGGGCATGCGCGGCAAGCTGCAACAGGCTGACGGTGGCACCTTGCTGCTGGACGAGATCGGCGACATGCCGCTGGCCCTGCAAACGCGCCTGCTGCGGGTGCTCGAGGAGCGCCAGGTGGTACCGATCGGCGGCGAGCCGCAGGCGGTGGATGTGCGCATCATCAGTGCCACCCACCGTGACCTGCTGGGCCGGGTCGAGGCCGGCAGCTTTCGCGAAGACCTGTATTACCGCCTCAATGGCCTGGAGGTCGCCCTGCCGGCATTGCGTGAGCGCAGCGACAAGGCGCAGTTGCTCGACTTTGTCCTGGCCGAGGAGGCCGCGGGCCAACCTGTGCGGCTAGAGCCGTCGGCACGCCGGGCGCTGCTGGAATTTGCCTGGCCCGGCAACGTGCGCCAGTTGCGCAATGTGCTGCGTACCCTGGTGGCCCTGTGCGAGGATGGCCGCATCGCATTCGACGACCTGCCGCCGGTAGTGCGCCAGCCCCCGGCAGCGCTCGAGCCCACGGTGGCCAGGCCGCAGGCCGAACACCCGCTGGACGACGCCGAGCGGGCCGCGCTGCTGCAGGCGCTGGAGCACAAGCGCTGGCACATGACCCAGGTGGCGGCGCAACTGGGGGTCAGCCGCAATACGCTGTACCGCAAGCTGCGCAAGCACGGGATTGCACGGGGCGCCTAGGCAAACTCAGGATGCGATTTTTCCCACCCTAAGCTACCCTGCCTCCACGTTTCGTGAGGTCGACCATGCACATTCATATTCTCGGTATCTGCGGTACTTTCATGGGCTCGCTGGCGGTGCTGGCCAAGGAGCTTGGCCACCGCGTCACCGGCTCCGACGCCAACGTCTATCCCCCCATGAGCACCCAGCTCCAGGCCCAGGGCATCGAGCTGCATCAAGGCTATGACGCCGCCCAGTTGGAGCCGGCCCCCGACCTGGTGGTGATCGGCAACGCACTGTCGCGGGGCAACCCGGCGGTGGAGTACGTGCTGAACAAGGGCCTGCCCTACGTGTCGGGCCCGCAGTGGCTGGCTGACCACGTGCTGCAGGGCCGCTGGGTACTGGCCGTGGCCGGTACCCACGGCAAGACCACCACCAGCAGCATGCTGGCCTGGGTGCTGGAGCATGCCGGGATGAGCCCCGGCTTTCTGATCGGCGGTGTGCCGCAGAACTTCTCGGTGTCGGCGCGCCTGGGCGCCACGCCGTTCTTCGTGGTCGAGGCCGACGAGTACGACAGCGCGTTCTTCGACAAGCGTTCCAAGTTCGTGCACTACCGTCCGCGCACCGCCATTTTGAACAACCTCGAGTTCGATCACGCAGACATCTTCCCTGATCTGGCTGCCATCGAGCGCCAGTTCCACCATCTGGTGCGCACCATCCCGAGCGAAGGCCTGGTCATTCACCCCACCACCGAGCCGGCCCTGCAGAAGGTGATCGAGATGGGCTGCTGGACCCCGGTGCAGACCACCGGCGCCGGTGGCCAGTGGCAGGTGAAGCTGCTCAGCGCCGACGGATCGCGCTTCGAAGTCAGTTTTGAAGGCCAAGCCCAGGGCGTGGTGGAGTGGGAGCTGACCGGCCAGCACAACGTGGCCAACGCCCTGGCCACCCTGGCCGCTGCCCGCCATGTGGGCGTGGTGCCGGCCATCGGGATTGCCGCCTTGAGCGCGTTCAAGAGCGTCAAGCGGCGCATGGAAAAGGTCGCCGAAGTCCAGGGTGTGACCATCTATGATGACTTTGCCCACCATCCGACCGCCATTGCCACCACCCTCGACGGGCTGCGCAAGCGCATCGGCGACGCCCCGTTGATCGCGGTGATCGAGCCGCGCTCCAACTCCATGAAGCTGGGCGCCCACCGTGATGGCCTGCCCCAGAGCGTGTGCGATGCCGACCAGGTGATCTGGTATGCACCGCCCAATCTGGGCTGGGACCTGGCCGCCACCGCCGCCGAGTGCACGGTGCCGTCGATTGTCGCCGACAGTCTCGAGGCGATCATCGAGCGGGTCAAAAGCCAGGCCGCGCCGGGCACCCAGGTGGTGATCATGAGCAACGGCGGCTTTGGCGGGCTGCACGGCAAGCTGGCCGAGGCACTGCGATGAGCGGCCCGGAGCGCATCACGCTGGCCATGACCGGTGCCTCCGGGGCGCAGTACGGGTTGCGCCTGCTCGATTGCCTGGTGCGTGAAGACCGCGAGGTGCATTTTCTGATCTCCAAGGCTGCGCAACTGGTGATGTCGACCGAGACCGACGTGGTGTTGCCGGCCAAGCCGCAGTCGATCCAGGCGTTTCTGACCGAGTACACCGGCGCTGCGGCCGGTCAGATCCGGGTATACGGGCGCGAGGACTGGATGTCGCCGGTGGCCTCGGGCTCCGGGGCGCCGGCAGCGATGGTGGTGGTGCCCTGTTCCACCGGCACGCTGTCGGCAATCGCCACCGGGGCCTGCAACAACCTGATCGAGCGGGCCGCGGACGTGACCCTGAAGGAGCGTCGGCAGTTGATTCTGGTGCCGCGCGAGGCGCCTTTCTCGACCATCCACCTGGAGAACATGCTCAAGCTGTCGCAGATGGGCGCGGTGATATTGCCGGCCTCGCCGGGCTTCTATCACCAACCGCAGACCATCGACGACCTGGTGGACTTTGTGGTGGCGCGGATTCTCAACCTGCTGGATGTTCCGCAGGACATGCTGCCGCGCTGGGGCGAGCACCATGTTGGCGGCGAGGAGTGAAGGCGCTGCTGGTGGCAGGCCTGGCAGTGCTGGCACTGAGCAGCGGCTGCGCCACGGTGCGCACGCTGGATGCGGCCAAGCCGGGGGCACCGGTGGTGTATTCGGGTACGCGGCTGGATCTGTATGCGCTGCAAGGCGGTTGCTGCCCTGAAGACCGTTTTGGCGCGCCGGCACCGGCGTACCCGGGGCTGGACCTGCCGGGCAGTGCACTGCTCGATACGGTGTTGCTGCCGTTGTCGGTGCTTACGGTGCTGGGGGTGGGGTTTCAGGCTACCGGCGGGTTGTAGCCAGCGGCCTCATCGCGGGTCGAGCCCGCTCCCACAAGGGGCTGAGCTGTCCTTGTGGGAGCGGGTTCGACCCGCGATGAGGCCTTTGAATTACTTACCCAATCTACGCAGTTCATCGGACTCCACGGTCCGGACCCCGTCCTGCTCTTCCAGCGCCAGGCGCCACAGCGCCCGCGCCAGCTGGCAGGCTTCGATGCCGCGGTACTTGCCCGGCAGCAGCCGCGACAACGGCCCGGCAAACTGTTCACCGAGCCGAGGCTCGATACGCTCGCCCAGCAGCACCGACGGCCGCGCGATGGTCAATTGCGGCCAGTCCTGCGCCATGAGTGCCTGTTCCATCTCGCCCTTGACCCGGTTGTAGAACACCGACGACTTGGGGTCGGCGCCAATCGCGCTGACCACCAGCAGGTGCCGTGCACCCATTTCCCGCGCCCGCTTGCTGAACGCCACCACCATGTCCAGGTCGACGGCGCGAAACGCCGTTTCCGAACCTGCCTGTTTGATGGTGGTGCCCAGGCAGCAGAAGGCGATGTCCACCCGGCCGCTCAACTGCGGCAGGAACACCGCCGGGTCGCCGACCGGGTTCTCCAGGTGCGGGTGTTCGGCCAGCGGCCGGCGCGTGGGGGCCAGCACACGGCTCACGGTTGGCTCGTTGAGCAGCCGATCCAGCAAATGCTCACCAGTCAGCCCGGTGGCTCCGGCAATCAGGATGTGCTGAGGCGTCAGGTACATGATGTCTCTCCCTTGATACAGTCAGCTTAGTGGCTGCTTGTATTTTCTGCTTGTACCGCATCGGCACTTTGCAGTGCTTTTCGTGCCTGTTGCTGGCGCAGTTTCTGCCAGTGCTGCAGCACCCGTTGCGGCGCCCACAGCTGAGGTTCGGAAGCCTCGTAGCCATCGGCCTGCTCGCGCTGCTGCACCGTGGTCTTGGCCAGTTCGAAGGCCTGCTGCAGGTCGTCGGTCTGGTTCAGTGCCCGGGCGAACAGTGCTTCGCCGAAATAGGTGAAGTCGGCCTCTTCGGAGCAGCCGAACGACACCCGGTCGGCACGCGATGCGGTCATGATCAAGGTCTTGTCGTCCTTGAGTGAATCGATGTAACCCCCCGAGTAGCACGCAGAGATCACGATTATCTTGTCACGTTCCTTTAGTGGGGCAAGCGCGGCCGAGAGTTCATCGGCGGGCAGGTCGGCCAGTTGCAGGCGCGGCAGATCCAGCACCAGTTCATGTTCGTGGCTGCCGTGGCTGGTCAGGTAGATGAACACCAGGTCTTCGGGGCCGCTGCGCTCGGCCAGGGTGCGTGCGGCCCGCGCCAGGTTCTCGCGGGTGGCCAGGGGGCGGTCGGCCATGTGGTCGCGGTGGTTGACCAGGGCGACCTGGCCAGTGGCACCGAAACGGGTCTTGAGCATGTCGCTGACGTAGTCGGCCTCGCGCATGAACACGCTCTGGTTGCCATCGCCGGCCAGGGCCAGGCTGTACAGTTCGATGGCCGGGGTGGAGGCCGGTACCTGGGCCAGCGCCTTGTCGAGCAGGGTGCCCTGCTTGAGCAGGGCCAGCTCCAGGGGGTCGGGCAACAGGCGCCCGTGTTCGTCGCGCACGCGCAGGCCGTTTACCCAGTGGCCGCTTTCGACGCTGCCGTCGACCTGCGTCAGCCGGCCTTTGCCCTGGTAGGTGTCGTTTTCGAAACCGCCGACGTACAGGCTGCCGTCGGGCAATTGCAGGCGGCCCTGGCCGGCGAAGCGCCAGTCGCGAAACTCGCCCTTGTAGTGGCTGCCGTCGCTGCCGAACAGCTCGCCCTTGCCGGTCAGCGAGCCGTCGCGGAACTGGCCGATCCACACGTCGCCATCGGCGTTTTCGTAACGGCCACGACCTTGCAGGTGGTTGTCCTTGAATTCACCGATGTACTGGTCGCCTTCGGCGCTGTTGAAGGTGCCGCTGCCCTGCAACTGGCCGTCGACGAAGCGCCCGCTGAACTGGTTGCCACTGGCATCGCTGCGGATGCCTTCGCCGTGGGGTTTGCCCTTGGCGAACAGGCCCTGGTACTGGCTGCCGTCGGCCAGGGTCAGTTCGCCGGCGCCGTTGTACTGGTCGTCCTTGAACTGCCCGCGATACTGTACCTGGCCTTCCCTGAGGGTGCCTTCGCCGTCACGCCGGCCAAGCTTGAAGCCGCCGCTGTAGTGGCTGCCCGGGGTGGTCAGCTCGCCCTGGCCGTGAAACAGACCCTGCTGGAACTCGCCGCGGTACACCTCGCCATTGCTGCCGTGCCATTCGCCGCGGCCCTGCCACTGGCCCTGCTGGAAGTTGCCGGCATACCAGCTGCCATTGGGGTAGTCGATGCGCCCCGGGCCCTGCAGCAGGCCATTGACCACGTCGCCACGGTAGCGGCCGCCATCGGGCAGGCGTGCATCGGGCGGTGACAGCGGTTCACCGTCGCCACAGGCGGCGAGCAGCAGGGTCAGGGCAAGGGGTACGAATGGGCGCATGGCGGGGTCCGGGCAAGTCAGGCCCCGAGTATGCCGCAGTTTGTCGCGGGTGAAACAGCCGCTGGCAGCTGTTTCACCTTGGGCGGGTCAGACGAAGCAGAGCGACAGTGGCTCGGCGATATAGGCGGGTTTGTCCTGGCCTTCGATTTCCAGGGTGGTGGTGGCCTTGAGCAACCACTGGCCCGGTTTCTTCTCGATGGCCTCGCTCAGGTCGACCTTGAGACGAACCCGCGAACCGACCTTCACCGGCTGGATGAAGCGCACGCTGTCCAGGCCATAGTTGACGACCATCTTCAGCCCCTCGGGCAGCACGAGGATGTCTTCCATCAGCTTGGGAATCAGCGAAAGGGTGAGAAAACCGTGGGCAATGGTGCTGCCAAATGGCGTTTTTGCCGCCTTCACCGGGTCCACATGAATGAACTGGAAGTCGCCGGTAGCCTCGGCGAACAGGTTGATGCGCTCCTGGTCGATGGTCAGCCACTCGGAACGTCCCAGTTCCTTTCCAACGTACTGCGCCAGCTCTGCAACGGGTACATAGGGCATTGCGACTCTCCTGGTTGTCTTTGATTTTGTTGTGACTGCTACAGGTTCGACTGCTTAAGATCAGCACGCCGACCGGATGCGGTCAAGTCACCGTTGTTTCAGCGAATATCGGGGTATAGACCAGTCGTTAGCGTGCTTATAATGGCCGCCAGGCCTGAGGGAGAAGTGCAATGTTGTTGCGTGGTTTGACGTGGCTCGTGCTGTTCCAGTTGCTGGGGACGGCGATCAATCACCTGTTTCTGTCGATGCTGCCGGGGCCGATCATCGGGCTGGTGCTGTTGCTGGCGTACCTGATGCTGCGCGGCGAGGTCAGTGCGCCGTTGAGCGAGGCGGCCAGCAGCCTGCTGCGCTACCTGCCGTTGCTGCTGGTGCCGCCGGCGGTGGGGGTGATGGTGTACGCCGCCGACATTGCTGCCGACTTCTGGGCCATCGTCGGTTCGCTGGTGCTGTCGGTGCTGATCGCCCTGGCGTTCTGTGGCGTGCTCATGCAGAAGATGATTGCCCGTCAGGCCCGTCGTGAGGAAAAGCCATGAGCCTGGACTGGCACGGCGCCCTCGATGCGGTCATCCACCACCCGCTGTTCGGCATCGGTATCACCCTGGGGGCCTATCAGCTGGTGTTGGCGGCCTATGACAAGACCCGCTGGATCTTCCTGCAGCCGGTACTGGTATCGATGCTGGTGGTGATCGGTGTACTGGTGACGTGCGGCGTGTCCTACGCCGAGTACCGCAAGAGCACCGAAATCATGAACATCCTGCTGGGCCCGGCCACCGTGGCCCTGGCGGTCCCGCTCTACCTGAACCTGCGGCGTATTCGCCAGCTGTTGTGGCCGACCTTGACTACGCTGGTAATCGGCGGCCTGGTCGCGACCTGTGCCTGCCTGTTGCTGGGCTGGTGGTTCGGTGCCGAACACATGATCCTGATGACCATGGCGCCCAAGTCGGTGACTTCGCCGATTGCGATGCTGGTGGCCGAGCAGATCGGCGGGGTGGCGGCGCTGGCGGCAGTGTTCGTGCTGATCACCGGGGTGATCGGGGCGATCTTCGGCCCGGCCCTGCTGTCGGCCTGCGGGGTGAGCAGCCCGGAAGCCCGCGGCATGGCACTGGGCATCAGTGCGCACGCGGTGGGCACGGCGGTGGCGTTGGAGGAAAGCGAGGAAACCGGGGCCTTCGCGGCCCTGGGCATGAGCCTGATGGGAGTGGTCACGGCGGTGTTCCTGCCGTTGGCGGTCAGCCTGGTTGCCTGAGGATATTCGATGACATTGCCCCTGTTTCCACTCAATACCGTGCTGTTCCCCGGCTGCAAGCTCGACCTGCAGATCTTCGAGGCGCGTTACCTGGACATGATCGGCCGCTGCATGAAGCAGGGCGGCGGGTTCGGCGTGGTGTGCATCCTCGAAGGCGAGCAGGTGGGCAATGCCCCGTCGGGGTTCGCGACAATCGGCTGCGAGGCGTTGATACGCGACTTCCAGCAGCAGGACAACGGCCTGCTGGGCATTCGCGTCGAGGGTGTGCGGCGCTTCGATGTCGGCCCCTACGAGGTGCAGAAGGACCAACTGCTGCTGGCCGACGTGAACTGGCGCAGCGAACAGCCCGACGCCCCCCTGGAGGAGGACGATCACGACCTGCTGGCCTTGCTCGGCGCGCTAGGCGAGCACCCGATGGTGGCGGCACTGGACATGCCGGTCGAGGTCATCGGCCAGCAGGCACTGGCCAACCAGCTGGCCTACCTGCTGCCTTTCGAGGATGAAGACAAGCTCGACCTGCTGGCCATCGATTCGCCCCGCCAGCGCCTGGACGCGATCCAGGCGCTGCTCGAGCGGCTGCAGGGCGAGTTGTTCGCCTAGGTCTCAGTACTGGTAGCGCAGCAGGGCATGGGGCAAGGCATGCAGGGCGAAGAACGCCAGGGTGCCGGCGCAGGCCGGCAGGATCAGCCACCACACCTTGAGCGGCATGGCGCCGAGCGGTTCGCGGTGCTGCACCAGGCTCAGGCTGGCGGCGCACACGCAGCAGGCCAGCAGCGAGCCGGCGAGGATGTCGGTGGGCCAGTGTGCACCCAGGTAGACCCTGGACAGGGCAATCGACATCGCCGGCAGGCACCCCAGCAGAATCCAGGTCAGGCGCATGCGTGGCGGCTGGCCACGACCGGCCAGCACCGCCAGCGTCAGAAAGAACGCGAATGACGCCGAACTGTGGCCACTGGGCATGCTGTAGGAGGTCAGCGGGTCGCTGAGCACTTCGGGGCGCGCGCGGGCGAACAGCCACTTGAGTGTGCCGTTGGCCAGCGCCGTGCCCATCAGCGTGCAGGCGGCGAAGATCGCCGGGCGCCACTGCCGGCTCAGCAGCAGCAGGCCGGTGAGCACACCGCCCACCACGAACTGCGTACGGAAGTCGCCCAGGCGGGTGATCAGTACGATGGTGCCGTCCAGCGTGGCGCGGCGGTGTTCCTGCACCAGGGTCATCAGGCCCTGGTCGAAATCGTTCAGGTACGGCCAGCCGATGAACACCGCAGCCAGCATTACCAGGCTCAGGCCGGCGATCAGCCGTGTGCCGTAGCGCTTGCTGCGCAGGCTGGTGCTGATGCTCAGGCCGATCAATAGTGCGAGGCCGGCGGCGATGATGCCTGCTTCGGTCCAGAACCCTTCGGGCAGCGGCAGGCGCATGGCCGCGCCGGTGGCCCAGCCGGGCAGCAGGTAGGCCACCGCCCAGCCGGCACCTGCCAACAGGCTGACGGCGATGAAGCGTGGCAAGGGCATGTCGAACATGCCCGCCACCATCGGCAGCATCGGCCGCAGCGGGCCGATGAAGCGCCCCACCAGCAGGCTGGCGATGCCATAGCGCTGGAAGTAGCTCTCGGCGCTGCCGATCCATTCGGGGTGGTGGCGCAGCAGCGGCAGGCGCCGGATGTTCTGGTGGAAGCGCCGGCCCAGGGTGTAGGAAATCGCGTCGCCCAGCAGCCCGCCCAGAAAGCCCAGCAGCAGGGTTTCGCTCAGGCCCAGTGCGCCGCTGCCGGCGAGAACCGCCACGGCGAACAGCAGGATGGTGCCGGGCACGATGAGCCCGGCGATGGCCAGGCATTCGACGCAGGCCACGATGAAGATTGCCAGGCCGAGCCATTGCGGGTTCGCGGTCAGCCAGCCGGTCAGGCTGTCGAGCCTTGGGCCCATGGTGTCAGTTTCCTTGTGTCAGTAAGAAATAGTCGCGGCCTTCGACTTGCCCACGGCGCAGTGGGTTCCGGGTGCAGTGCGCGGCGAAGTCGGCGTCGACGAAACGGTAGGGCAGATGTTCGTCGCGCCCTTGGGGAATGCCCAGGCGTGTGGTCTGAATAATGTGTTTCACGGTTATGCCGCAGTCTTCGACGAACAGCCGCTCGGGGTCGAAGCGCTGGGCGTCCCAGTGCGGGACTTTCAGCCCCAGGGCCTTGCACAGCAGGGTCTGGCCGGCACACAGGCGCTGGTCGGCGCGCGGCTGGCCGCTGGCATCGGGGTTGTTCAGCTGCATCTGCGCCAGGCTGTTGTGGTCGCTGACGGCATCCACCCAGGGGTAGGCCGACTTGATCAGCACCGCGTTGCCGGGGCCGTGGGCGCTGAAGTTGAGCGAATCGCCGCCACGGGCGTAGTACATGTAGATGTGGCCGCCATCGAGGAACAGGGCCTTGCGTTTTTCGGTGTAGCCCAGCGAGGCGTGGCTGCCCTTGTCGGTGACGTAATAGGCTTCGGTTTCGATGATGCGCGCCGACAGCCACAGCTCGCCCTGACGATGACGGATTACCTTGCCGAGCAGGGCCTTGGCCAGGGTCTGGGCGTCGCGGTCGAAGAAGCTGTCGGGGAGGGCCCGGGGCGGGCAGGGGGCGAATTCGGTCATGGGCGCGATAATAGCAATTTATGGTCCGGGTCGGCGGCGGGGCTTTGCTGGAGCCGGCCTTGCCGGCGAAGGGACGCGCTACGGTACATCTTCATACACTGTTTTCGACCATCCGCCTGACACCGCTGGGCGTATACCTGCATGACAGTTATAATCAGCCGATTTTCCCCTCCGCCAAGACACTGAGCCCATGACTGAGTCCGTTCTTGACTACATGACCCGCCTGGGTCGCGCCGCCCGTGAGGCCGCGCGCGTGATTGCCCGCGCCAGCACCGCGCAGAAGAACCGCGCCCTGCACGCTGCCGCCAATGCCCTGGACGCCGCCCGCGCCGAGCTGGGCGCCGCCAACGAACTGGACCTGGCTGCCGGTCGCGCCAATGGTCTGGAGCCGGCCATGCTCGAGCGCCTGGCGCTGACCCCGGCCCGCATCGACGGCATGATCGTCGGCCTGCGCCAGGTGGCCAGCCTGCCGGACCCGGTCGGTGCCATCCGCGACATGAGCTATCGCCCCTCCGGCATCCAGGTCGGCAAGATGCGCGTACCGCTGGGCGTCATCGGCATCATCTACGAGTCGCGCCCCAACGTGACCATCGACGCTGCCAGCCTGTGCCTGAAGTCGGGCAACGCCACCATCCTGCGTGGCGGCTCCGAAGCCATTCATTCCAACCGTGCCATTGCCGCCTGCATCCAGCGCGGCCTGGCCGAGGCCGACCTGCCCGCGGCGGTGGTGCAGGTGGTCGAGGTCACCGACCGCGAGGCGGTGGGCGCGCTGATCAGCATGCCCGAGTACGTCGACGTGATCGTGCCCCGTGGCGGCAAGGGCCTGATCGAACGGGTCAGCCGCGACGCACGGGTGCCGGTGATCAAGCACCTGGACGGCATCTGCCACGTGTACGTGGCAGAGCACGCCGAGCTGGACAAGGCCCAACGCATCGCCTTCAACGCCAAGACCTATCGCTACGGCATCTGCGGCGCCATGGAAACCCTGCTGGTCGACCAGTCGGTCGCCGCGGCGTTCCTGCCGGCGATGGCCAGCCAGTTTCGCGACAAGGGCGTGGAGCTGCGGGGCTGCGAGCGCACCCGGCAGATCATCGAGGCACTGCCGGCCAGCGAAGACGACTGGAGCACCGAGTACCTGGCGGCGATTCTGTCGATTCGCGTGGTCGATGGCCTGGATGCGGCCATCGAGCACATCAACCACTATGGTTCGCACCATACCGATTCGATCGTCACCGAACACCAGGGTCAGGCCCGGCGCTTTACCGCCGAGGTCGACTCCTCGTCGGTGATGATCAACACCCCGACCTGCTTTGCCGACGGCTTCGAGTACGGCCTGGGGGCCGAGATCGGCATTTCCACCGACAAGCTGCATGCACGCGGCCCGGTCGGCCTGGAAGGGCTGACCTGCGAGAAGTACGTGGTGATCGGTGACGGCCAGCTGCGCGGTCAGGAGTCGTTCTGACCTTGGCCGAGCACAGCCCGCTCGCCGTTGCTGCCACGCCGTCGCCCGCCCGGCGCATCGGCGTGCTCGGCGGCACGTTCGATCCGGTGCACATCGGTCACCTGCGCAGTGCGCTGGAGGTGGCCGAGGTGCTGACGCTGGACGAACTGCGCCTGATGCCCAATGCGCGCCCGCCGCACCGCGACATGCCGCAGGTGTCGGCGCAGGATCGCCTGGCCATGGTCGAGCGCGCGGTCGAGGGCGTGCCCCTGCTGAGCGTCGATGCGCGTGAGCTGGCCCGGGACAAGCCGTCCTACACCATCGATACGCTGGAGCTGATGCGCGCCGAAATGGCCGCTGACGACCAGTTGTTCCTGCTGCTGGGCTGGGACGCATTCTGCGGCCTGCCGAGCTGGCATCGCTGGGAAGAGTTGTTGCAACACTGTCATATCCTGGTGCTTCAGCGCCCGGATGCCGACGTCGAGTCGCCGGATGCCCTGCGCAACCTGCTGGCCGCACGTTCGGTGAGTGACCCGCAAGCCCTGCAGGGGCCGGCCGGGCACATAGCATTCGTCTGGCAGACACCCTTGTCGGTGTCGGCCACGCAGATCCGACAGCTGCTGGCCAGCGGCAAGTCGGTGCGGTTTCTGGTGCCGGACGCAGTACTGGCCTATATCGATGCGCACGGCCTGTACCGTGTGCCGAACTGAGTGCGCCAACGGCGCCTCATACCTACGAGTTGAATGAGTTTTATATGAGCAAGCAAGAAATGATTAAAGGCGAAGAGCTGGTCAAGGTCGCGGTAGCTGCCCTTGAAGACGTCAAGGCCCAGGACGTCCTGGTCATCGACGTTCGCGACAAGCAGAGCATCACCGACTACATGATCATCGCCACCGGTACCTCCAACCGTCAGATCAGCGCGATGCTGGACAAGGTCCGCCAGATGGTCAAGGAGAAGGGCGTTCGTCCGCTGGGCGAAGAAGGCAAGGGCGACAGCGACTGGGTGCTGCTGGACCTGGACGACGTCATCGTGCACATGATGACCGCCTCGGCCCGTCAGTTCTACGACCTGGAGCGCCTGTGGAAAGGTGCCGAGCAGAGCCGTGCCGCCGATGGCAAGCACCACAGCCCGGAGCACACCCACGAGCACTTCGCCAAGCTCAACAAAGACCAGGAATAAGGTAGCCCCGTGCGTCTGCGTCTGATCGCGGTCGGCTCGCGCATGCCCAAATGGGTCGAGGACGGCTGGCATGAATATGCCAAGCGCCTGCCGTCGGAGCTGTCCCTGGAGCTGGTGGAGATACCGCTCAACACGCGCGGCAAGAATGCCGACGTTGCCCGCCTGATCCGTCAGGAGGGCGAGGCCATGCTGGCCAAGGTCCAGCCGGGCGAGCGTATCGTCACCCTCGAGGTGCACGGCAAGCCGTGGAGCACCGAACAGCTGGCGGTCGAACTGGACCGCTGGCGCCTCGACTCGCGTACCGTCAACTTCATGGTCGGCGGCCCCGAAGGGCTGGCGCCGGAAGTCTGTGCGCGGGCCGAGCAGCGCTGGTCGCTGTCGCCGCTGACCTTGCCGCACCCGTTGGTAAGGATACTGATCGGCGAACAGCTGTACCGCGCCTGGACCGTGTTGTCCGGGCACCCTTACCACAAATAGTCGTAAGCCTTTTCAATGTCGCAGCCGATTCGCCTCAAGGACCACGAGAAAGACGCCCGCCTGGTGCGTAGCCGCGTCGTGGTCGGCGCAGTCGCGATCGTGCTGCTGATTTGCGTGTTGATCGCCCGGCTGTACTACCTGCAGGTCATTCAGTACGACTACCACTCCACGCTGTCGGAGAACAACCGGGTGCATGTGCAGCCGATCCCGCCGACACGCGGGCTGATCTTCGACCGCAACGGGGTGATCGTCGCCGACAACCGGCCAAGCTTCAGCCTGACCATGACCCGCGAGCGTTCCGGTGACTGGCAGCAGGTGCTCGATTCCATCGTCGAGGTGCTGGAGCTGACCGAGGACGACCGGGCACTGTTCGAAAAACGCATGCGCCAGGGGCGTCGGCCCTTCGAGCCGGTACCGATCCTGTTCGAGCTGACCGAAGAGCAGATCGCCCGGATAGCGGTGAACCAGTTCCGTCTGCCGGGTGTGGAGGTGGCGGCGCAGCTGGTACGCCATTACCCGCAGGGTGCGCACTTTGCGCATTCGGTCGGCTATGTGGGGCGCATCAACGAAAAAGAGCTCAAGTCCCTCGACCCGGTCAACTACAGTGGCACCCACCATATCGGCAAGACCGGTATCGAGCGCTTCTACGAAGCCGAGCTGCATGGCCAGGTCGGCTACGAAGAGGTCGAGACTAACGCCCGTGGCCGGGTGCTGCGGGTGCTCAAGCGTACCGATCCGATCCCCGGCAAGGACATCGTCCTGAGCCTGGACATCAAGCTGCAGGAAGCTGCCGAAGCGGCGCTGGGCGGTCGTCGTGGCGCGATCGTGGCGCTCGACCCGAACACAGGTGAAGTGCTGGCGATGGTCAGTCAGCCGAGCTTCGACCCCAACCCCTTCGTCACCGGCATCAGCTTCAAGGCCTATGCCGAGCTGCGCGACTCGATCGACCGCCCGCTGTTCAACCGCGTACTGCGCGGCCTGTACCCGCCGGGGTCGACGATCAAGCCGGCAGTGGCCATCGTCGGCCTGGACACCGGCGCGGTCACGGCCACCTCGCGGGTGTTCGACCCGGGCTACTACCAACTGCCCAACTATGACCACAAGTACCGCAACTGGAACCGCACCGGCGATGGCTGGGTCGACCTCGACACGGCGATCATGCGTTCCAACGACACCTATTTCTACGACCTGGCGCACAAGGTCGGCATCGACCGGCTTTCGGCCTACATGAACCGCTTCGGCATCGGCCAGAAGGTCGCGCTGGACATGTTCGAGGAATCCTCCGGGCTGATGCCGTCGCGTGACTGGAAGCGCGCGACCCGGCGCCAGGCGTGGTTCCCCGGCGAGACACTGATCCTCGGCATCGGCCAGGGCTACATGCAGGCCACGCCGCTGCAACTGGCCCAGGCCACCGCGCTGATCGCCAGCAAGGGCAAGTGGAACCGCCCGCACCTGGCCAAGACCGTCGAGGGCGTGCGCCCGGTGGACGAGAACCCGATGGAAGACATCGTGCTGCGTGACAAGGCCGACTGGAACAGGGTCACCCACGGCATGGAGATGGTGATGCACGGTGCCCGTGGTACCGCGCGCAAGGCCGCCATCGGCGCGCAGTACCGCATCGCCGGCAAGAGTGGTACCGCGCAGGTGGTCGCGATCAAGCAGGGCGAGAAGTATGACCGCAACAAGGTGCAGGAGCGTCACCGCGACCACGCCCTGTTCGTGTCCTTCGCCCCGGCCGAAAACCCGAAGATCGTGGTGTCGGTGATGGTCGAGAACGGCGAGTCCGGCTCCGGCGTGGCCGCCCCCGTGGTGCGCCAGGTGATGGACGCCTGGCTGCTCGACCAGAACGGTCGCCTCAAGCCTGAATACGCCAACCCCGCGGGCGCCCCGACCAATGTGTCGGTGACCACCCCGGCCGCCCCGCCAGCCAACCCTACAACCGCGCAGGAAACGGCCCGTGAAGAGTAATTTCGATCGCATGCTCTCCAGCGAGGACGTGATGCGCCGCCGCGCCAGCTTCCTGCAGCGCATCCACGTCGACGGCCCGCTGCTGGTGCTGCTGCTGACCCTGGCCGCCGGCAGCCTGTTCGTGCTGTATTCGGCCAGCGGCAAGAACTGGGACATGCTGCTCAAGCAGGCGTCCTCGTTCGGCCTGGGCCTGGTGTCGATGTTCGTCATCGCCCAGCTGGAGCCACGCTTCATGGCGCGCTGGGTGCCACTGGCGTACGTCGGCGGGGTGATCCTGCTGGTGGTGGTGGACGTGATGGGCCACAACGCCATGGGCGCCACGCGCTGGATCAACATCCCCGGGGTGATCCGCTTCCAGCCGTCGGAGTTCATGAAGATCATCATGCCGGCGACCATCGCCTGGTACCTGGCCAAGCGCACCCTGCCGCCGCACCTCAAGCACGTGATGATCAGCCTGATCCTGATCGGTGTGCCGTTCATTCTCATCGTGCGCCAGCCCGACCTGGGCACCGCGTTGCTGATCCTGGCCTCGGGCGCGTTCGTGCTGTTCATGGGCGGGCTGCGCTGGCGCTGGATCCTCAGCGTGCTGGCGGCGGCAGTGCCGGTGGCGGTGGCGATGTGGTTCTTCGTCATGCACGACTACCAGAAGCAGCGCGTGCTGACCTTCCTCGACCCGGAAAGCGACCCGTTGGGCACCGGCTGGAACATCATCCAGTCCAAGGCGGCGATCGGCTCGGGTGGGGTATTCGGCAAGGGTTGGCTGCTCGGCACCCAGTCGCACCTGGACTTTCTGCCCGAGAGCCACACCGACTTCATCATCGCCGTGCTCGGCGAGGAATTCGGCCTGGTGGGCATCTGCGCGCTGCTGCTGATCTACCTGCTGCTGATCGGTCGCGGCCTGGTGATCACGGCCCAGGCGCAGACGCTGTACGGCAAGCTGCTGGCCGGCAGCCTGACCATGACCTTCTTCGTATACGTGTTCGTCAATATCGGTATGGTGAGCGGCCTGTTGCCCGTGGTGGGCGTGCCGCTGCCCTTCATCAGCTATGGCGGAACTTCGCTCGTGACGCTGCTGTCAGCGTTTGGGGTTTTGATGTCGATCCACACGCACCGCAAATGGATCGCGCAGGTTTGAATAAGGTGAACAATTCAATGCAAGCAATGCGTGGCTGGGTGGCTCGCTGTGCCCCCTGGGTCGGGCTGTTGGGGCTGCTGGCCCCAGGTCAGCAGGCGAGTGCCGCCGATTATGACGGCTCGCCCCAGGTGGCCGAGTTCGTCGGCGAGATGACCCGCGACTACGGCTTTGCCGGCGAGCAACTGATGGCGGTGTTTCGCGAGGCGCAGCGCAAGCAGTCGATCCTGGATGCGATCTCGCGCCCGGCCGAGCGGGTCAAGCCGTGGAAGGAATACCGGCCGATGTTCATCACCGACGCGCGTATCGCCCGCGGTGTGGACTTCTGGCGCCAGCACGAGGCCACCCTGGCGCGCGCCGAAAAGGAATACGGCGTGCCTGCCCAGGTGATCGTGGCGATCATCGGCGTGGAGACCTTCTTTGGCCGCAACACCGGCAATTACCGGGTGATCGACGCGCTGTCGACCCTGGGCTTCGATTACCCGCCGCGGGCCGAGTTCTTCCGCAAGGAGCTGCGCGAGTTCCTGCTGCTGGCCCGCGAAGAGCAGGTCGACCCGCTGACCCTCAAGGGCTCGTACGCCGGCGCCATGGGCCTGCCGCAGTTCATGCCCAGCAGCTTTCGCGCCTATGCCGTGGACTTCGACGGCGACGGCCACATCAATATCTGGACCAACCCGGACGATGCCATCGGCAGCGTGGCCAGCTACTTCAAGCGCCATGGCTGGGTGGCCGGCGAGGGCGTGGTCAGCCGCGCCCAGGTGCGTGGCGAACGTGTCGACGAGGGCCTGAGCCCGGGTATCGAGGCGGTCAAGACCGTCGCGCAGTTGCGGGCACTGGGCTGGTCGAGTCATGATGCGCTGCGCGATGATCTGCCGGTCACCGCCTTCCGGCTCGAAGGCGACAACGGCCCGGAATACTGGCTGGGCCTGAAGAATTTCTACGCGATCACTCGCTACAACCGCAGCGTGATGTACGCCATGGCGGTACATCAACTCTCGGATCAGCTGGTCCAGGCAAGGGGCGCCAGGTAATGCGCGTACTGTTTACTGACACATCTCTCAAACTGATCGGTTGCGCGGCCCTGGGCCTGTTGCTGGTCAGCTGCTCCTCCAGCCGCCCGACGCCGCAAGGTGGCAGCAACGTGGTTCGCGCCAAGCCGGGCCTGGACATCAACCGGGCCCACAAGGACGGCGCGCCGTGGTGGGACGTGGATGTCTCGAAGATCCCCGACGCCACCCCAACGGTGCACACCGGCAACTACAAGGCCAACCCCTACACGGTGCTGGGCAAGACCTACTTCCCGATCCAGGACTCGCGCAATTACCGCGCCGAGGGTACGGCGTCGTGGTACGGCACCAAGTTCCACGGGCAGAACACCGCCAATGGCGAGGTGTACGACCTGTACGGCATGAGTGCGGCGCACAAGACCCTGCCACTGCCGGCCTACGTCAAGGTGACCAACCTGGACAACCAGCGCAGCGTGATCCTGCGGGTCAACGACCGTGGTCCGTTCTATTCGGACCGCATCATCGACCTGTCCTACGCCGCGGCCAAGAAGCTCGGCTACGCCGAAACCGGTACCGCCCGGGTGCGCGTCGAGGGCATCGACCCGCAGCAATGGTGGGCCCAGCGTGGTCAGCAGGCGCCGATGGTGCTCAACCAGCCCCAGGTGGCCCAGACCCAGCCGCTGCCGGCCAGTACCGGCACCGTCGAGCAATGGACCCCGCCGCCGCAGCAGCACGCGGCGGCCGTGGTGCCGGTGCAGGTTGCCAACAACGGCAGCGGGCCGGCCAGCAATGGTCTTTACTTGCAGGTCGGCGCGTTCGCCAACCCGGATGCGGCCGAACTGCTGCGCTCCAAGCTCAGCGGCATGGTCAGCGCGCCGGTGTTCATCAGTTCCATCGTGCGCAACCAGCAGACCCTGCACCGCGTGCGCCTGGGGCCGATCAACAGCCAGGGCGAGGCCCAGCAGATGCAGGACAGCGTGCGCCTGGCCAACCTGGGGCAACCCAAAGTCGTCACGGCAGACTGATCGGGGGGACTGATCGGTTTGTCATGCAGTCGGGCAGAGCAGCCATGTACAATGGCCGTTTTGCTCGCCAGGCCCAGCGCCTGGAATACGTTTTGCCCGCGAGGGCATGAGCCCAATAGCCATTTCGAGAGACGGATGAACATAACCAGCTTTGCCAAACGCCTTTGCCTGCTTGTACCGCTGATGATCGCTCCTGCCGCTTTCGCGGCAGAGCAGATGATGCCGTCGCCGCCGCAACTGGCAGCCAAGTCCTACGTGCTCATGGAAGCCTCCAGCGGCAACATCCTGGTCGAGAACAATGGCGACCAGCGCCTGCCTCCGGCGAGCCTGACCAAGCTGATGACCGCCTACATCGCCACCCTGGACATCCGTCGCGGGCAGATCGGCGAGAACGATCCGGTCACCGTCAGCGAAAACGCCTGGCGTACCGGCGGTTCGCGCATGTTCATCAAGGTCGGCACCCAGGTCAGCGTCAGCGACCTGCTGCACGGCATCATCATCCAGTCCGGCAACGACGCCAGCGTCGCCCTGGCCGAGCACATCGCCGGCAGTGAAGACGCCTTCGCCGACATGATGAACAAGACTGCCACCGACCTGGGCATGAGCAACAGCCACTTCATGAACCCCACCGGCCTGCCGAACCCCGAGCACTACTCCTCGGCGCACGACATGGCGGTGCTGGCACGGGCGATCATCCACGAGGATCCGGCGCACTACGCGATCTACTCGCAAAAGGAATTCTTCTGGAACAACATCAAGCAGCCCAACCGCAACCTGCTGCTGTGGCGCGACAAGACCGTCGACGGCCTGAAGACCGGCCACACCGACGAGGCGGGCTACTGCATGGTGTCCTCGGCAGTACGTGACGGCATGCGCCTGATCGCCGTGGTGTTCGGTACCAACAGCGAGCAATCGCGCGCTGCCGAAACCCAGAAGCTGCTGACCTACGGTTTCCGCTTCTTCGAGACCCAGACCTTCTACCAGAAGGGCACCGAACTGGCCCAGGCGCCGGTGTGGAAGGGCAAGACAGCCCAGGTCAAGGCAGGTCTTGCCGAAGACCTGAGCATGACTTTGCCTAAAGGCCAATTGAAGAAGCTGGCTGCAAGCATGACCATGAACCCGCAGCTGACCGCGCCCATCGCCAAAGGTGACGTGATCGGTAAAGTGGAAGTCAAACTGGATGACAATGTGGTACACAGCGCCGACCTGATCGCGCTGGACGACGTGGAGGAAGGTGGTTTCCTGCGTCGTGCGTGGGATAGCATTCGGCTATTCTTCTACGGGCTGTTCAACTGATATCGTGACCTGCCATGCCCCCGCACACTCACGCGGGGGCATTGTTGTTGCCACGGCTTACGAGGCCGTTACTGCCATGACCGAACCAGACGTCAAGTCGCACAAGATCGAATTCCCCTGCGCCGATTACCCGATCAAGATAATCGGCGACACCGTGGTCCATTTCAGGGACACGGTGATCGAGATTCTCAAGAAATACGCCGAGGTCGACCTCAAGACCCTGGCCGAGCGCCAGAGCAAGGAAGGCAAGTACACCACGGTGCAGCTGCACATCATTGCCACCAGTGAAGACCAGTTGCAGAACATCAACAGTGCCCTGCGCGCGACCGGAATCGTGAAAATGGTGCTCTGATGTCGGCCAGCCTCGGCTTTCGCGACCTCGGCCTGCTGCCTTACACGGCCGTGCTCGAGGCCATGCGTCGGTTCACCGACCAGCGTGGCCCGGGCACGGCCGATGAAGTGTGGCTGGTTGAACACCCGCCGGTGTTCACCCAGGGCCAGGCCGGCAAGGCCGAGCACCTGCTGCTGCCGGGAGATATCCCGGTGGTGCAGACCGACCGCGGTGGCCAGGTGACCTACCATGGACCGGGTCAGCTGGTGGCCTACCTGTTGCTCGATGTACGCCGCCTGGGCTTTGGCGTGCGTGACCTGGTCAGCCGTATGGAGCGCTGCCTGATCGAGCTGCTGGGCAGTTATGGCGTCGAGGCGGCGGCCAAGCCCGACGCGCCTGGCGTCTACGTCGACGGGGCGAAGATCGCCTCCCTCGGCTTGCGCATTCGCAATGGCTGTTCTTTCCATGGCCTTGCCTTGAACGTGGACATGGACCTTGCGCCATTCCGCCGGATTAACCCCTGCGGGTATGCGGGGCTGGCCATGACCCAGCTGCGCGATCAGGCAGGCCCGATCGAACTCACCGAGGTAAGGGCAAGGCTGCGCGGGCAGCTGGTCAAGCACCTCGACTATGCTGAGCAGACGACCCTTGCGGGCGGAATCGACTGAATATGAATACTGTTGTGCAAGAACCGCAGCAAACCCTTATTCCCACTCAGGACGTCAGCGCGCGCCCGGCCCCACGGCCCAAGGTCGAAGCTGGCGTCAAGCTGCGTGGCGCCGAAAAGGTTGCACGTATCCCGGTCAAGATCATCCCGACTGAGGAACTGCCGAAAAAACCTGACTGGATCCGCGTGCGCATCCCGGTGTCGCCGGAAGTCGACCGCATCAAGCAGCTGCTGCGCAAGCACAAGCTGCACAGCGTGTGCGAAGAGGCTTCCTGCCCGAACCTGGGCGAGTGCTTCTCGGGCGGCACCGCCACCTTCATGATCATGGGTGACATCTGCACCCGTCGCTGCCCGTTCTGCGACGTCGGCCACGGCCGGCCCAAAGCGCTGGATGTCGACGAGCCGATGAACCTGGCCGTGGCCATCGCCGACCTGCGCCTGAAGTACGTGGTGATCACCTCGGTGGACCGCGACGACCTGCGTGACGGCGGTGCCCAGCACTTTGCCGACTGCCTGCGCGAGATCCGCAAGCTGTCGCCGGGCGTGCAGCTGGAAACCCTGGTGCCGGACTACCGCGGACGCATGGACGTGGCACTGGCGATCACGGCGCAAGAGCCGCCGGATGTGTTCAACCACAACCTGGAAACCGTGCCGCGCCTGTACAAGGCCGCGCGTCCGGGGTCGGACTACCAGTGGTCGCTGACCCTGCTGCAGAAGTTCAAGGAGCTGGTGCCGCACGTACCGACCAAGTCCGGCCTGATGCTGGGGCTGGGCGAGACCGACGAGGAAGTGATCGAGGTGATGCATCGCATGCGCGAGCACAACATCGACATGCTGACCCTGGGCCAGTACCTGCAGCCATCGCGCAGCCACTTGCCGGTGCAGCGTTTCGTGCACCCGGACACCTTCGCCTGGTTCGCCGAGGAAGGCTACAAGATGGGCTTCAAGAACGTCGCCTCGGGCCCGCTGGTGCGTTCGTCGTACCATGCCGACCAACAGGCGCACGAGGCCAAGATCAAGCTGTGACCGGCGTGTGACTGGCTGAAAAAAGGCCCCCGTACCAGCGATGGTACGGGGGCCTTTTTGTTGATGGCTTCACTGGCTTCTTCGCCGGCAAGGCCGGCTCCTACAGGCTGTGGGAGCCGGCCCTGCTGTCGCGCTGTCAGCGCTTGCGCAGGCTTTCCAGCAACTTGTGCGTCGGGTAGCCATCGGCCGGCCAGCCCTGCGCCTGCTGCGCACTGCGGATGGCCTTGCGCGTGTTGGCGCCGATGATCCCGTCTGCGGTGCCCGCGTCATAATTGTTGGCGCTGAGCAGTTGCTGCAGCTCGATCCGCTCGCTGCGGCTCAGCGGCAGGTCATCCTTGGGCCACGACCCGCGAATGAAGCCCGAGTTGTCGAAGCGTTCCGCCAGCAGGCTTACGGCCAGCGCATAGGACGACGAGTTATTGTACTTGAGGATCGCGCGGAAGTTGTCCAGCACCAGGAATGCCGGGCCACGGGCGCCCGCCGGCAGCAGCAGGGCGGCCGACAGCTGTTCGGTACCAGCCGGGGCACGGGCACCGGCTGGCAGGGTCACACCCAGTTGCTGCCACTCGGCCACGCTCTTGCGCAGGCTGCCATCGGCCAGCCAGTAGTCGAAGCTGCCTGGCACCTGGACTTCGAAGCCCCAGGGCTCGCCACGTTTCCAGCCGGAGCTTTGCAGGTAGTGCGCGGTGGAGGCCAGCGCATCGGCCGAGCTCTTCCAGATGTCGCGGCGACCGTCGCCGTCGAAGTCCACGGCGTGGGTGTTGTAGGTGGTCGGAATGAACTGGGTCTGGCCCATTGCGCCGGCCCACGAACCCAGCATGGCCTCGGGCTGGATATCGCCGTTCTGCAGGATCTGCAGGGCCGCGATCAGCTGCGCCTGGGCAAATGCCGGGCGGCGTCCTTCATAGGCCAGGGTGGCCAGGGAGCGGACCACCGACTTGCTGCCCTGGAACTGGCCGAAGTTGCTCTCCATGCCCCATACCGACACCAGTACGCTGCGGTCCACGCCATAGCGTTGCTCCAGCTGGCTGAGCAGGACGGCATGCTGGTCGAGCAGCTTCTTGCCGTTGCGAACGCGCAGGGGCGACAGCGCGCCCTCGAGGTATTCCCACACCGGCCGGGTGAATTCGGGTTGGCTGCGGTCGGCCTTGATCACGTCCATGTCGGGGGTGATGCCGATGAACGCGCGGTCGAAGGTGGCCGGGGTGATGCCGGCCTGCAGGGCCTGCTGACGAAAGCCGGCTTGCCATTGGGCAAAGGTCTGCAGGGGCTGGATTTCCGGGCTGGCGTCGGTGTTCGGGGTGGGCAGGGTGACCACCGGGGCAGGTTGCGCGGGAGCCAGGGGCAGGGTGTCGGCGACGGTAGGTTGCTCGGCACAGGCGACGAGCAGGATAAGGCTGGAAGCTGCGGTCAGCTGGCGAAGTTGCCGGCGACGGGAGGGGCATAAGGGCATGCATGGGTCCAGGTATTTCAGGTCAGGTGACGACCATATCATGCCTGTGGGTTTCTTGCTTTCATGCGGCCAAAAAGTGAGAAGCCTCCCAATCTCTCGATTGGAAGGCTTCGCGGCGGTAGCTGCCTTTGCCTTTGCCGGCGGGTTCCTGACGGCTGCGGAACAAGGGCTGGGCGATGATCGATTTGGCCTTGTTGGGCCGGTGCTTTGCGGGCTTTTTGCTCATGGCAGAGGTCCTGCTCAGATGGGTGTGGGCGCAATATAGGCGCTGAACCCCTCGCAGGCAAGGGCAGAGCCGGCATTGCCGGCGATGGGTTGCGCAGCGGCCCCCGGAAGCTTCGCCGGTGCTGACCGTCAGGGGGGTTACTCGGCAGGCAATGCCAGCCGCTGACCTGCCATCAACAGCGACAGCCGCGACAGGCTCACCCAGGGCGAGCCCTGGGCCTGGCCCTTTATTTGCGCATCGATGCGCTGGGCATCCTGCAGCAGCTGCGCCCAGCGTTGCGCCGAGTAACGCTGCAGGGCCTTGCTCATCAACGGCTTGCGCTTGTCCCACACTGGCGGGCGAGCCTGGCTGAACGCCTTGTCCAGCGGCACGCCCTGGGCGAACTGCTGGGCCAGGCCGGCCAGTACACGCAGCTCGCGCGCCAGTGCCCAGAGGATCACCGGTGGCTCGACCCCTTCGCCGCGCAGCCCCTCGAGCATGCGCAGCGCATGCGCGGCCTCGCCGTTGAGGATCGCATCGACCAGGCCAAACACGTCGAAACGTGCACTGTCGGCCACTGCTGCCTGCACGGTTTCCACGGTGATCGTGTTGCCGTCGGCCAGCAGCTTGAGCTTTTCGATCTCCTGCGCTGCGGCCAGCAGGTTGCCTTCGACCCGTGCGGCGATCAGCTCCACCGCATCACGCTGGGCCGAGAGCCCGGCCTGGGCCAGGCGCTGGTTGATCCATTGCGGCAGCTGCTGGGTGTCGACCGGCCAGATCTGCACGAACTGCACCTGCTGGCCTTCGATCAGGGCCTTGCCCCACTTGGTCTTCTGCGCGCTGCCATCAAGTTTGGGCAGGCTGACCAGCAGCAGGGTGTCGTCGGCCGGGCGCACACAGTATTCGATCAGTGCCGCCGCGCCCTTGTCGCCGGGCTTGCCCGATGGCAGGCGCAGCTCCAGCACACGCTTTTGCGCGAACAGCGACAGGCTGGCACCGGCCTGCAGCAGGGTGCCCCAGTCGAAGTTGGCGTCGGCGCTGAACACCTGGCGTTCGTCGAACCCTTGCTGGCGAGCCGCCAGGCGCACCGCATCGGCGGCTTCCTGGCACAGCAATGGGTCGTCGCCACTGATCACGTAGACCGGTGCGAGGTTGCCTTGCAGGTGTTTGGGCAGTTGGGCAGGTGTGAGCTTCATAGGACAGATAGACGGGGCGCCGAAGCGCCCCGTTCAGGCTCAGTTGGCCGGCAGTTCCAGCGGCGATTGCTGGGGGGTTGCATCCTGGGCACGGCGTGCAGCTTCAAGCGCCTGGGCTTCGGCCTTGGCCCGCTCATCGGCCTGCTGTTGCAGGCTTTCGAGCTGCTCGGGGGTCAGTTGCTGCAGGCGCAGCACCATGCGCTGTACCAGCTCGCGACGAATCTCGTCACGGATCTGGCCCGCTTCCTGATCGGAACCGGTCAGGTTGTTGCTGTCGTGCACGTAGACCTTCTGCACTTCGATCTTGTCGTTCAGCAGGCTCAGGTTGTCCAGGCCCTTGATTTCGTAGCTAAGCTCGGTGGTCAGCTCGTACTCCACCGAACGGCCGGCGCCGGCATAGCTGGCCGCGCGCTGGTTTTCCTGTTCGTTGGTCAGGATCAGCTTGTACGGCGCACCTGTGTGCACGTTGACGCCGCTGGTTTGCAGTACCTGGCGCAGCTGGGTCACGGTTTCGCCATAGGCGTTGCGCGCGCTCAGGTCGAGTTCCTTGAGGCTCAGCTCGGTGACACCTGTGCCGCGCAGCTGGAAACCGCAGGCGCTGAGCAGGACCGCCAGGCCCATCACCAGCAGATTGCGTTTGATCATCTTGTTGCTCCCTTGAACCTTGTAGGCGATGCGGGCGCCATCAAGGCGCCCGTTGCTCTCAGTTGGCGACGATATTGACCAGCTTGCCAGGTACCACGATGACCTTGCGGATGCTCAGGCCTTCGGTGAAACGCAGCACGTTCTCGTTGCTGCGCGCGGCGGCCTCGATTTCTTCACGGCTGGCGCCGGCCGGCATTTCGATGTGCCCGCGCAGCTTGCCGTTGACCTGGATGACCAGTTCGAGGGTGTCCTGCACCAGCGCGCTTTCGTCGACCGCCGGCCAGCCGGCATCGATGATGGCCTGGGTGTGGCCCAGACGCTGCCACAGCTCGTGGCTGATGTGCGGGGTGATCGGCGCCAGTATCAGGGCCACGGTCTCCAGGCCTTCCTGGATCAGTGCACGGTCCAGGTCGGTGGCTTGCGAGGCCTTTTCCAGCACGTTCATCAGGGTCATCACCTGGGCGATGGCGGTGTTGAACTTGTTGTGCTGGCCCACGTCGATGCTGGCCTGGCGGATCGCCGAATGGGTGGCACGGCGTACCAGCTTCTGTGCGTCGTTCAGGTTGCCCAGCTCCAGCTTGCCCGGCAGGCCCTGGCCGACGTGGGCCTGGGCCAGGCGCCAGACGCGGCGCAGGAAGCGGTTGGCACCCTCGACGCCGGAGTCGGACCATTCCAGGCTCATGTCGGGCGGCGAAGCGAACATCATGAACAGACGGCAGGTGTCGGCACCGTAGGCTTCGATCATCGATTGCGGGTCGACGCCGTTGTTCTTGGACTTGGACATCTTCTCGGTGCCACCGATGATCACCGGCAGGCCGTCGGTCTTCAGGCGCGCACTGATGGCCTTGCCCTTGGCATCCAGCTCGACTTCGACGTCGGCCGGGTTGAACCAGTCCTGGCCGCCGTTGCTGGCGACACGGTAGTAGGTGTCGGCCACGACCATGCCCTGGGTCAGCAGGTTCTTGAACGGCTCGTTGGAGGTGACCAGCCCTTCGTCGCGCATCAGCTTGTGGAAGAAGCGTGCATACAGCAGGTGCAGGATCGCGTGCTCGATACCGCCGATGTATTGATCGACCGGCAGCCAGTGGTTGGCCGCTTTGGGGTCGACCAGGCCCTGGTCGTAGTTGGGCGAGGCATAACGGGCGAAGTACCAGGACGACTCGACGAAGGTGTCCATGGTGTCGGTTTCGCGCTTGGCCGGCTGGCCGCATTTCGGGCAGCTGCATTCGTAGAATTCAGGCAGGCGCGCCAGCGGCGAGCCGGCGCCGTCCGGAACCACGTTCTCCGGCAGGATGACCGGCAGTTGGTCTTCCGGCACCGGTACGTCGCCACAGGCGTCGCAATGGATGATCGGGATCGGGCAGCCCCAGTAGCGCTGGCGGCTGATGCCCCAGTCGCGCAGGCGGAACTGGGTGCGAGATTGGCCCAGGCCCTTGGTGATCAGGGCGGCTTCGATGGCATCGAAGGCGCCAGGGAAGTCCAGGCCGTCGAACGCGCCGGAGTTGATCAGCTGGCCGTGCTCGTTGTAGGCGGCCTGCCATTCGCTGCCCACTTGATCGCCGGCACTGGTGCGCACCACGGTCTTGATCGGCAGCTTGTACTTGGTGGCGAACTCGAAGTCGCGTTCGTCGTGGGCCGGTACGGCCATGACTGCGCCGTCGCCGTAGTGCATCAGCACGTAGTTGGCGACCCACACCGGGAGCTTCTCGCCGGTCAGCGGGTGCTCGACCAGCAGCGAAGTGGCCAGGCCCTTCTTCTCCTGGGTGGCGACGTCGGCTTCGGCAACGCTGCCGCTCTTGCACTCGTCGATGAACGCCTGCAGCTCAGGGTTGCCCTTGGCTGCGAGGGTCGCCAGCGGGTGCTCTGCGGCCACTGCCACGTAGGTGGCGCCCATCAGGGTGTCGGGGCGGGTGGTGAAGACTTTCAGCGTGCCCGCTTCGCCGATGCTGGCCTGGTCGTAGGGGAACTGCACTTCCATGCCGCGCGACTTGCCGATCCAGTTGCGCTGCATGGTCTTGACCTGTTCAGGCCAGCCCGGCAGCTCGTCGAGGCTTTCCAGCAGCTCGTCGGCGTAGGCGGTGATCTTGAAGTAGTACATCGGGATTTCGCGCTTTTCGATCAGCGCGCCGGAACGCCAGCCACGGCCGTCGATGACCTGCTCGTTGGCCAGTACGGTCTGGTCGGCCGGGTCCCAGTTCACGGTGCCGTTCTTGCGGTAGATCACGCCCTTTTCGAACAGGCGGGTGAACAGCCACTGCTCCCAGCGGTAGTAGTCCGGCTTGCAGGTGGTGATCTCGCGGGTCCAGTCGATCGCCAGGCCCAGGCTCTTTAGCTGGGTCTTCATGTAATCGATGTTTTCGTAGGTCCACTTGGCCGGTGCCACGTTGTTCTTCATCGCGGCGTTTTCCGCCGGCATGCCGAAGGCGTCCCAGCCCATTGGCTGCAGGACGTTCTTGCCGAGCATGCGCTGGTAGCGCGCGATCACGTCGCCGATGGTGTAGTTGCGCACGTGCCCCATGTGTAGCTTGCCGCTTGGGTAAGGGAACATCGACAGGCAGTAGTAGGTGTCCTTGCCTGGCTGTTCACTGACGTCAAAAGAGTGGTGCTCGTTCCAGTAAGACTGGGCGGCGGCTTCGATTTCGCGGGGCTGATAGAGTTCGTGCATGGCTACTTTGCGCTGAGAAATGGGAGACCTTATCCAGGCTGGTTCAAAACCGTTGTGCCCGGCAATCCGGTGTCAAGAGTGAACGCCGTAGCATACATGACCCCCGTCCATCGTGGGAAACCCTGATTGCACCGGATCGGCCGGCGTTCCGTTGGTCGCGGCAACGGGCTGGTTTTGGGAGTGCCGCTAAGCTGACGTGTGGGGGGAGATGAATCTTATCTTCAATGAGGTGAACGGATGGGAGAGTCGCAGCTGGAACCACTGAAGCCGGAGATTTACGAGCGGTTGCTCGATCGCCTGGGGCTTGCCCTGGATGTTGCCCGTACGGCCGCTCGATTGCGTGATGAAATGCCTGCCGAACTGGAACTGCGTGGCCTGAGCCGCGCCGAATTCGACGTGATCAGGGCCTATCTGGCGTCGTTGCCGGAGGGTGCGCCGGGTCGTGCCGAGGCGATGCAGCAAGCGCAGCCGCCGTCCAGGGCCAAGGTCGTCTGGCTCAAGCAGGCGGCGCGTTCCACCCACACGGCAAAGCCCGGAAAGCTGCACTGCAAATAGATAGGCAGTTGCCGGGCACAATCAGGCGCAGGCGGAGTGCGCCACTGGCACCATGATTCCCATTGATCGGCGCCTGGCGGCATTGTTGCCAGGCGCCGTTTGTCTGTAGCCTTGGGCATCCATGGAGGTGCCTGATGCCATTTCGCTATTTCATCAAACAACTGATTCTGCCGCCCGGCGTGCTGCTGTTGCTGCTGCTGGCAGCGTGGTGGCTGCGCCGGTCCTGGCCGCGTACCTCGCTATTGTGTTTCATCGCCGGCCTGGGCGGGCTGTGGCTGATGAGCCTGCCGGTGGTGGTGGAGTTCACGGCGCGCCAGCTGGAGCGTGTGCCGCCGCTTGCGCCGCAGCATTGGCAGGCGCTGGCCGGGCAGGCCGACGCGATCGTGGTGTTGGGCGCCGGGCGCGAGCGCGGTGATCCGGCCTGGGGTGGCGCCGACCAGCCCACCGGCGTGGCACTGGAGCGCATGCGCTACGCGGCGCAACTGGCCAAGGCCAGCGGCCTGCCGCTGTTGACCAGCGGTGGGCTGCACTACGGTACGCCGCCGAGCGAGGCGCGATTGATGGCCGATTCGTTGCAGCGCGATTTCGACGTGCCGGTACGCTGGCTCGAAGAGCAGAGCCGTACCACCTGGGAGAACGCCCAGATGAGCGCCGCGCTGCTGTTGCCGCAGGGCGTGAAGCGTGTGGTGGTGGTCACCCAGGCCTGGCACATGCCGCGTGCGGTGTGGAGTTTCGAACAGGCGGGGTTCGACGTGGTGGCGGCGCCGGTTGGCTATCTGGGGCATGCCTATGCACGCCCGTTCGGCGGCTGGATGCCCGAGAGCCGCGCCATGTGGCAGAGCGGCCAACTGCTCAACGAAGCAGTCGGCCTGCTGGGTTATCGCCTGTTCTACTAGACCGTCTTGGCAATGCGGCTGGCCAGCAGGGCCCAGCCGAACAGGCCCAGGCACAGGAGGGTCAGCGGCCAGGAGCGCCAGTGCAGGTAGGGCGTGAGTTTCTGCATCGGCACCACTTCACCGTAGAGGATGCCGCGTTCGAACTGCGGAATCTGCGCGGTGATCTTGCCGAACGGGTCGATCAGGCCGGTGACGCCGTTGTTGGTGGCGCGGATCATCCAGCGCCCGGCTTCCAGCGCGCGCATCTGCGCCATCTGCAGGTGCTGGATGGGGCCGATCGACTTGCCGAACCAGGTGTCATTGCTGATGGTCAGCAGGATGTCGCTCTTGGCGGCAAGGCTGGCGGCCAGTTCCGGGTAGACCACTTCGTAGCAGATCATCGGCGCCAGGTGGTAGCCCTTGGCCTGCAGCATGGCCTGGTCTTCGGGGCCGCGAGCGAAGTCCGACATCGGCAGGTCGAAGAAGGCGATCAGGCCACGCAGCATGTCCTGCAGGGGCACGTACTCGCCAAAGGGCACCAGCTTCTGCTTGAGGTAGGTGCCGTCACCCTCGCCGACCACGGTGATGCCGTTGTAGTAGCGTCGCTGCTGGTGCACCACCTCACGTACCGGCACACCCGTGATCAGCGCCGAATGCCGGTCAGTGGCGAAGCTGCCCATCATGTCCAGGTAGCCCTGGGCCTGCTCCTTGAGCACCGGCACTGCGGTTTCGGGCCACACGATCAGGTCCACGGGCCGGGAACTGAAGCTCATGTCGCGGTACAGCGCCAGTTGCCGGTTGAGCTGCTCGGGGTCCCACTTCAGTTCCTGCTCGATGTTGCCCTGGATTGCCGCGACCTTCAGCGGCTCGCCCGAAGGCACGGTCCAGGCATGGCCCTTGAGCGCCAGGCCGATGATCCACGGGGCGAACAGCAGCAGTGCGCCGATGGCCATGAAGCCCTTGCGCTCGCGCAGGCGATGCAGGTTGCACAGCAGGGCGGCGGTCAGGGCCAGGGTGAAGGACACCAGCCACATGCCGCCCAGCGGGGCCAGGCCCGCCAGCGGACCGTCCAGCTGACTGTAGCCGGCATAGAGCCACGGGAAACCGGTGAGAAACCAGCCGCGGAACGCCTCCTGGCCCACCCACAGGGCGGCAAAGCACAGGGCGTCGGCCAGCGGTGCTTCAGGGCGGCGCAGCCAGCGCGCCCACAGCCAGGCCGGCAGGGCGAAAAACCACGCGATGGCGGCGAAGAACAGCAGCATCAGGCCGCCGGCCAGCAGCGCCGAGGCGCCGCCGTAGTCGTGGATGCTGACGTAGATCCACCAGGTGCCAGCACCGAACAGGCCGAAGCCGTAGCACCAGCCGCGCCACAGCGCCTGGCGCGGGCTCAGCTCGCGCAGGCCCAGGTAGAACAGCGCCAGCGACAGCAGCGACAGCGACCAGATGTCGAATGGGGCCAGGCTCAGCGGGGTGAGGGCGCCGGCCGCCACGGCCAGCAGGTTACCGGGCCAGCCGGGGCGGGTGATCCAGCGCATGGTTGTCCTTAACGGGTGATGGGGGTCAGGCGCAGCAGGTGAATCCGGCGGCTGTCGGCATTGAGGATGCGAAAGCGGTACGGGCCGATCTCGGTGGTTTCGTTGCGCTTGGGCAGGTGGCCGAAGGCGCTCATGACCAGGCCGCCGACGGTGTCGAACTCGTCGTCGGAGAACTCGCTGTCGAAGAATGCATTGAAGTTCTCGATCGGCGTCAGGGCCTTGATCAGGAAGTCGCCGCTGGGCAGCGGCTTGATGTAGCTGTCTTCCTCGACGTCATGCTCGTCCTCGATGTCGCCGACGATCTGCTCCAGCACGTCCTCGATGGTCACCAGGCCCGCCACGCCGCCGTATTCGTCGATGACGATGGCCATGTGGTTGTGGTTGGCGCGAAACTCGCGCAGCAGCACGTTCAGGCGCTTGGACTCGGGCACGAAGGTGGCCGGGCGCAGCAGGTCCTTGATGTTGAAGCTGTCGCCGTTCTCCTTGAGGATCAGCGGCAACAGGTCCTTGGCCAGCAATACGCCAAGCACGTCGTCGTGGCTCTCGCCGACCACCGGGTAGCGCGAATGCGCGGCGTCGATCACTGCCGGCAGGAACTCGCGCGGGGTCTGCGACGCCTTGATGCTGATCATCTGCGAGCGCGGCACCATGATGTCGCGCACCTGCAGGTCGGCGACCTGGATCGCACCTTCGACGATGGTCAGGGCCTCGCTGTCGAGCAGCTTGTTCTGGTGCGCTTCGCGCAGCAGCTCGAGGAGCTCCTGGCGGTTTTTCGGCTCATGGGCAAAAGCCTGGGTCAGTTTGCCCAGCCAGGACTTTTGCCCGTTGCTCGATCGATCTTCGCTCATGGCGGTTACTCGTGATCCTTGCAGATATCAGTGTGGGGTGCGTCGTGTTCGTCGTCGGCGTACGGGTCGGGGTGACCCAGTTCGGCAAGCAACGTTCGTTCCAGTGCTTCCATTTCCTCGGCCTCATCGTCGTCGATGTGGTCGTAGCCCAGCAGGTGCAGGCAACCGTGGATGACCAGGTGGGCCCAGTGGGCTTCGAGGGCTTTGCCCTGCTCGGCGGCCTCGCGCTCCACCACCGCCACGCAGATCACCAGGTCGCCCAGCAGCGGGATGTCGAGCAGGTCGTCGGGCACATCGGCCGGGAAGGACAGCACGTTGGTGGCGTAGTCCTTGTGCCGCCAGGTGTGGTTCAGCTCGCGACCTTCGGCTTCGTCGACCAGGCGGATGGTCAGTTCAGAATCGGCACTGCGCTGGCGCAGGGCCAGGGCGCACCATTGGCGGAACTGTTCTTCACTCGGGGCGCTTGCCTGGGTGGCCAGTTGCAGATCGAGCTCAAGCATCGTGCGGTTTGCCTTCGGTCGGGCCCGCCTGTGCATTCTCGAAGCGCTCGTAGGCTTCGACGATGCGCTGGACCAACGGGTGGCGCACGACGTCCTTGGGCTGGAAATGGGTGAAGCTGATGCCCGGCACGTCCTTGAGCACGCTGATGACGTGGGCCAGGCCCGACTTGGTGCCGCGCGGCAGGTCGACCTGGGTGATGTCACCGGTGATCACGGCAGTGGAACCGAAGCCGATACGGGTGAGGAACATCTTCATCTGCTCGACGGTGGTGTTCTGGCTCTCGTCGAGGATGATGAAGCTGTTGTTCAGGGTGCGGCCGCGCATGTAGGCAAGCGGAGCGATCTCGATCACCTGGCGTTCGATCAGCTTGGCCACGTGTTCGAAGCCGAGCATCTCGTACAGGGCGTCGTACAGCGGGCGCAGGTACGGGTCGATCTTCTGGGCCAGGTCGCCGGGCAGGAAGCCGAGCTTCTCGCCGGCCTCGACTGCCGGGCGTACCAGCAGGATGCGACGCACCTGTTCACGCTCCAGCGCGTCGACCGCGCAGGCCACGGCCAGGTAGGTCTTGCCGGTACCGGCAGGGCCGATACCGAAGTTGATGTCGTTGCCGAGGATTTCCTTCACGTAGCGCTGCTGGTTGAGCCCGCGCGGGCGAATCATGCCCTTGCGCGTGCGCAGCGAAACGCTGACTTCGTTGACCGCCGGGTTCTCCAGCGCTTCAACGGCCGATTCCTGCAGGAACAGGTGGACCATTTCCGGGGACAGCTCGGTGGCCTTGGTCTCGCGATAGAGACGGCGCAGCAGCTGTTCGGCAGAGGAGGTCAGTTTGGGTTCGCCGATCAGTTCGAACTGATTGCCGCGGTTGCGGATCTCGATGGCCAGGCGCTGTTCGATCAGGCGCAGGTGCTCGTCGAACTGCCCGCACAGGTTGGCGAAGCGATGAGCCTCGAAGGGCTCGAGGATGAAGCGATGAGGTTCTATGGGTGCGTTCAAGGTCGTTTTTAGCCGCCCTACGGCAATTTGGATGAATTCAAGGATAACCCCACCCGCGCTACGGTGAAAGCGCTGAAACGATCAAGGGTCGCCGGGCCGCTCGTCGGGCCCGGCGCAGGCCCTTATTGCACCAGCGAACCGAACAGCGAATGTGGCCGTGCATCGTCGATATGGATGTCGACGAACTGGCCGATCAGCGTGGGATTGTCGCAGCGGAAGTTGACGATACGGTTATTCTCCGTGCGCCCCTGCAACTGCCCCGGATCGCGTCGCGAATAGTCGGTTACCAGGATGCGCTGCAGGGTGCCGACCATCTGTCGGCTGATCTCGAAGCCCTGGTGGTCCAGGCGGTGCTGCAGTGCAGCCAGGCGTTCCTTCTTCAGCGCCTCGGGGGTGTCGTCCGGCAGGTCGGAGGCCGGGGTGCCCGGACGCGGGCTGTAGATGAACGAGTAGGAGAAGTCGAAGCCGACCTCGGCCACCAGCTTCATGGTGTTCTCGAAGTCTTTCTCGGTTTCGCCGGGGAAGCCGATGATGAAGTCGGAACTGATGCAGATGCCCGGTACCGCCGCCTTGAGCTTGCGCAGCTTGGACTTGTACTCCAGCACCGTGTGCCCGCGCTTCATCGCCGCCAGCACGCGGTCCGAGCCCGACTGCACCGGCAGGTGCAGGTGCTTGACCAGCTCCGGCACCTCGGCGTGCGCCTGGATCAGGCTGTCGGAGAACTCCAGCGGGTGCGAAGTGGTGTAGCGGATGCGGTCGATGCCGTCGACGGCCGCCACCACCCGGATCAGCTCGGCGAGATCGGCCACGCGACCGTCGTGGGTCTGGCCCCGGTAGCCGTTGACGTTCTGGCCCAGCAGGGTGACTTCACGCACGCCGTTCTCGGCCAGGTGGATGATCTCGGCCAGCACGTCGTCGAACGGGCGGCTGACCTCTTCGCCGCGGGTATAGGGCACCACGCAGAAGGTACAGTACTTGCTGCAGCCTTCCATCACCGACACGTAGGCGGTGGGGCCGTCGATACGCGGTTCGGGCAGGTGGTCGAACTTCTCGATCTCGGGGAACGACACGTCGACTTGCGGCAGGCGCGTGGTGCGCGCCGCGTCGATCATCTCGGGCAGGCGGTGCAGGGTCTGCGGGCCGAACACCACGTCGACATAGGGCGCGCGCTTGCGGATCGAATCACCTTCCTGGCTGGCCACGCAACCGCCCACGGCGATCACCATGTCGGGCTTGGCGTCCTTGAGCTCGCGCCAGCGGCCGAGCTGGGAGTAGACGCGGTCCTGGGCCCGTTCGCGGATCGAGCAGGTGTTGAGCAGGATGACGTCGGCGTCTTCGGCCCGCTCGGTCACCTCCAGCGCTTGATGTTCACCCAGCAGGTCGACCATGCGCGAGCTGTCATACTCGTTCATCTGGCAGCCATGGGTTTCGATATAGAGCTTCTTGGCCATGCGTGATCATCAGGTGATTCAAAGAACCGCGCATTATAGGGCGCGTGGTCGAGGGTTCCTAGCGCTGTCGTTCGGGCGGCTATGTTATAGTTTGCGGCTTATTTCCCCCTGTGACTGTTCCAGCCCCCAATGACCAAACGCGAAGCTCCCATCTACAAAGTCATCTTTCTCAACCAGGGCCAGGTGTTCGAGATGTACGCCAAACAGATCTACCAGAGTGACCTGTGGGGTTTTCTGGAGATCGAGGAATTCGTGTTTGGCGAGCGCACTCAGGTCGTGGTCGACCCGAGCGAGGAGAAGCTCAAGGCTCAGTTCGAGGGTGTGGTGCGCAGCTTCGTGCCCATGCATTCGATCGTGCGCATCGACGAGGTCGAGCGCCTGGGCACGCCGAAGGTCAGTGAAGCCCGTGGCGTCAGCAACGTGATGCCGTTCCCGATGCCGATGCCCGAGAAGTAACGGCTGCGTTACGGAAGGGGTGCGAAGGGGGTGCGACCGTCGACGGTCTGCAGCTCCAGCAGGTACTTGCGAAAGATCTGGCCGAGTACCTGTGTGGCCATCTCCAGTTCGTCGCGCTGCATTTTTGCCGACACTTCGTCGGCCATGTCCAGCGCGTCTTCAGCGCCGTTCACCGCGGCCATCTTCAGCACGATATAGGCCTGCACGTTGTTGGCAGCGACGCCTTCGCCGCGAAAGAACATGCTGCCCAGGCGATATTGCGCTTCGGCGTGGCCTTGCAGCGAGGCCTGCTCGAAATAGTTGAGTGCCTTGTTCAGGTCTTGCGGGGCGTTCTTGCCGTCGTAATAGAACTCGCCCAGCTCGTACTGCGCCTGTGCGTCGCCGGACTGCGCGGCCTGCTGGCAGCTGGCCAGGGCCTGTTGCAGTTCGTCGGCAGGCGTATTGAGGGTGCAGCGGCCTGCTGCCGGGATCAGCAACGAGTTACCGCCTGCGGTGGCCAGCAGGGGCTGAAGTAGCAACAGGCAGCCCAGTGCGAGGGCGCGGCCGGCGCGGTTCATGGTGATCGACTTACCTCTGCAAAGCTGCGGCCAATGTGTCTGGTGGCACATTATGGGATAAGCAGCGCCCACCTTACAAAGTCTTTACTCGATTTTCTGCCGAGGGAGGAAGGCGGGGAGGCTTGCGGTGGCTGTTCTGGCGTCTTTGCCGGCCAGGCCGGCCCGTGCAGTTTGCATGAGATTGCATGCAACCTGCAGGGGCCGGCCTGGCCGGCGAAGCGGTTTCACAGCTTGGCGAAGGCCCGCTCGGCGGCATCCAGGGTGATCTTCAGCTCGGTCTCGCCGTGGGCGATGGAGGTGAAGCCGGCTTCGAATGCGCTCGGCGCCAGGTACACGCCGCCTTCGAGCATCAGGTGGAAGAAGCGCTTGAAGCGCTCGGCATCGCTGGCCATCACGTCGTCGAAGGTGACGATGTCGTCGGCGCCGCTGAAGTACAGGCCGAACATGCCACCGGCCTGGGTGGTGACGAACGGCACGCTGGCCGCATCGGCGCGCTGCTGCAGGCCATCGAGCAGGCGGCTGGTGAAGGCGCTCAGCTCGTCATGGAAGCCCGGACGGCTGATCAGCTTGAGGGTGGTCAGGCCCGCGGCCATGGCCAGCGGGTTGCCCGACAGGGTGCCGGCCTGGTACACCGGGCCCAGCGGCGCGATCTGTTCCATGATGTGGCGCTTGCCGCCGAAGCAGCCCACCGGCATGCCGCCACCGACGATCTTGCCGAAGGTCGACAGGTCCGGGGTCACCCCGTAGTGCGCCTGGGCGCCGCCCAGGGCCACGCGGAAACCGGTCATCACTTCGTCGAAGATCAGCACCACGCCGTGCTGGTCGCACAGGCTGCGCAGGCCTTCGAGGAAGCCCGGCGCCGGTGGCACGCAGTTCATGTTGCCGGCCACCGGCTCGACGATGATGCACGCCACGTCCTGGCCGACTTCACCGAGCATCTTCGCTACCGCGTCGATATCGTTGAACGGCAGGGTCAGGGTGTGCTTGGCGAACGCCGCCGGCACGCCGGCCGAGCTTGGTACGCCCTGGGTCAGCAGCCCGGAGCCGGCCTTGACCAGCAGGCTGTCGGAGTGGCCGTGGTAGCAGCCTTCGAACTTGATGATGCTGTCGCGACCGGTGAAGCCACGGGCCAGGCGGATCGCGCTCATGGTCGCTTCGGTGCCGGAGCTGACCATGCGCACCATTTCCATCGACGGCACGATCGAGCAGACCAGGTCGGCCATCTCGGTTTCCATCGCGGTCGGGGCACCATAGGACAGGCCGTGGGCCAGTTGCTTGCGCACCGACTCCAGCACGTCCGGGTGGCTGTGGCCGAGAATCATCGGGCCCCACGAGCCGACGTAGTCGACATAACGCTTGTCGTCTTCGTCAGTGACATAGGCGCCTTCGGCGTGCTTGAAGAACAGCGGCGTGCCGCCCACGCTCTTGAACGCACGCACGGGCGAGTTCACGCCACCGGGGATGTGCTTCTGGGCATTGGCAAACAGGGTTTCGGAACGAGACATGTCGGGCTCTCTCAGGCAGATGCGAACAGGGCGTTGAAGGCGCGGGCGCGGCGAGTGACCTCGGCCGTGCTGTCGGCGCCGAACAGGCCGTGAATCACCGCCAGCAGGTCGGCGCCATGGGCGACCAGCGGTGCGGCGTTGTCCAGGGTGATGCCGCCGATCACGGCAATCGGCAATTTGATGCGGCCACGGGCGTCCTCCAGCAGCTGCACGTTGCAGGCCGGGGCGCCGGGTTTGGTGACCGAGTTGAAGAAGCGGCCGAAGGCGACATAGTCGGCGCCTTCGCGGGCCGCCTGCTCGGCCAGGTCCAGCTGGGCGTGACAGGTGGAGCCGATGATCGCGCTGCGCCCCAGCAGGGTGCGCGCCGGGGTCAGCGGGCCGTCGGTCTGGCCCAGGTGCACGCCGACGTCCAGGCGCGCGGCCAGCTCGGCATCGTCATTGATGATCAGGCGGGTGTTGTAGCGCTCGCACAGGGCCTTGAGCGCTTCGGCCTCGCCCAGGCGACGTGCGTGGTCCTGGCTCTTGTCGCGGTATTGCAGCAGGGTCACGCCACCTTCGAGGGCCGCTTCGACGTAGGCAAGAAAGCGGCCAGCCAACAGTTGGCTGTCGGTGATGGCATACAAACCACGTAACTTCATCGTGCAGGCCTCGGGGCGGTCGGTCAGGAACAGAAATCCAGGGGCAGGCGGCGTGGCACGTACTGGCCCTGGCCGAGTTTTTCGGCGTCACGCAGGGTGCGCCAGGTGTAGTCCAGCGCCGAGCGTACCGCGCTGTGCAACTGTTCGCCCAGGGCCAGGCGTCCGGCCAGGGCGCTGGCCAGGGTGCAGCCCGAGCCATGGTAGTCGCCCGGCAGGCGCTGGCAGGTCCAGGTGTGGTGCTCGCCGTCGCGGCTGTACAGGCGGTTGTGAATTTCGTGTTCGTCGCCGTGGCCGCCGGTGATCAGCAGGTGCTTGACGAATGGCAGCAGTTTTTCGGCGCATTCATCGGCACTGCCTTCGGGCAGCTCGGCCAGGATGCGGGCCTCGGGCAGGTTGGGCGTGGCAATCGTGGCCAGCGGCAGCAGCCGTTCGCGCATGGCGTAGCCGACCTCGTCCTTGCCCAGGCGACCACCGCCACCGGCGCGCAGCACCGGGTCGCACACCAGCGGCAGGTGCGGGTGGGCGCTGAGCAGTTCGACGATGGTGTCGACCATGGCCAGCGAGCCAAGCATGCCAAGCTTCACCGCCGCGACGGTCGAGTCGGTCAGCACGGCATTGGCCTGGGCCAGCACCCACTCGCGGTCGAGCACGCGGAAGTCACTGACATTGACGGTATTCTGCACGGTCAGGGCGGTGACGGCCGGGGCGGCGTGACAACCTTGAGCGATCAGGGCTTCGATATCTGCCTGCAAGCCGGCGCCGCCACTGGGGTCGTGGCCGGAGAGACAGAGGACAACGGGGCGGGAGCTGTAGGTATTCATGGTGTGCGAGCTTACCACCAAACGCTTTTGGCGGGTCTTCCAGGCAGGTGGTGTTTTTGATCGACAGGTCAGATTGCATCTCTGATATAGGCTGAAAGCCGCGAGATAGAGCCTCTGAATTGAATTGAAACAACACCGCTGGAAGCGCCGGGAACCTATGCTAGAGTGCTCGCCAATCGATAACAGGTACTGTCGGATTTCGTCGCCTCAAACGGACAGGAGGCCAACGCGACGCGACTGCACATGCCACGCCGGGGCTGTATGCGTAATTTGCTGACTTTCTTGCTGTGCTGTTTGCCACTGTTGGCCAGCGCTGCCGATTTCGACGACACCACCCGGCAGTTGCCGCTGGGCCGCCTGATGCAGGTGTATGAAGACCCCGATGGCAGCGCCAGCATCGCCCAGGTGAGCTCGCCGGACTTCGCCAGCCGGTTCGAGCCGCACCAGGCCGACGTGCTCAACGCCGGCTATTCGACCTCGGTCTTCTGGATCAGGCTCGACCTGCGCTACACCGCCACGGCCCAGGCCGCGCCACGTCACTGGTTGCTGGAACTGGCCTACCCGCCACTCGATTACCTGGAGCTCTACCTGCCCGATGCCGCCGGGCACTACTACCTGGCGCAGCGCACCGGGGATGCCTTGCCCTACGCCAGCCGCCAGATCCGCCAGAACAACTACCTGTTCAATCTGCCGTTCGCCCCCGGCCAGGCGACCACTTTGTACCTGCGCCTGCACAGCGAGGGTTCGGTACAGGCGCCGCTGACGTTGTGGTCGAGCGATGCGTACCTGGAGGCGCAGCCCACGCGGCTGTATGTGCTGGGGCTGATCTACGGCGTGCTGCTGGGGATGCTGGTGTACAACCTGTTCATCTTCATCAGTGTGCGCGACAGGAGCTACCTCTACTACATCCTCTACATCGCCTCGTTCGGCCTGTACCAGGTCTCGGTCAATGGCGCCGGGGTGGCGTACTTCTGGCCGGACCACCCGTGGTGGGCCAACGCCGCCACCCCGTTGTTCATCGGCGCCGCGGGCCTGTTCGGTTGCCAGTTCGCGCGCAGTTTCCTGCAGATGGCCAGCCACAGCCGCGCCTTCGACCGCTTCCTGCAGGGGCTGATGGCCTGTTCGGTGCTGGTGATGGTGATGTCGCTGGCGCAGGACTACGGGATCGCCCTGCGCCTGGCTACCGCGCTGGCGCTGCTGTTCACGGTGAGCATCTTCGCCGCCGGGCTGTTCGCCTGGTGGCGCGGCATGCGCGTGGCACGCTACTTCATCATCGCCTGGTCGGCCTTTTTGCTCGGCGGGCTGGTCAACACCCTGATGGTGCTGGGCTACCTGCCCAATGTGTTCCTGACCATGTATGCCAGCCAGATCGGTTCGGCGCTGGAGGTGGGGCTGCTGTCGCTGGCCCTGGCCGACCGCATCAACAGCATGCGCGAAGAACAGGCGCGCACGCTGCGTGAGGCCGGGCTGACCCTGGAGCAGGCCAACCTGCAGCTGGCGCGCAGCAATCGCCTCAAGGACGAGTTCCTGGCCACCGTTACCCATGAGCTGCGCACCCCCATGAACGGTGTGATCGGCTCGCTGGAACTGATGCAGATGGCCACCAGCGAGCAGGAGCGTACCCCCTACCAGCACACCGCCAACGCTGCCGCGCAGAACATGATGCGCATGGTCGACGACATCCTGATTCTCACCGAGCTCAAGGCCGGTCGCCTGCAGGTGCAGACCGAGCTGTTCAGCGTGCATGGATTGCTTCACGAACTGCGCGTGCGCTTTCTGCCCAAGGCCCAGGAAAAGGGCCTGTTCTTCAACCTGGACCCGGGCATGGATCTGCCGGACGTGATCCACGGCGACCGGCGCAAGCTGGCCATGTGTCTGAGCTACCTGCTCGACAACGGGCTCAAGTTCACCCATCGCGGCGGCGTGCTGCTCAAGGTGCGGGCCACGCCCATGGGCGTCGATCAGGCGAGCCTGACCTTCAGTGTGCGCGACAGCGGTATCGGCTTTCACTGCCTGGACGAGGCAGCGCCCTACCAGCGTTTCTTCCAGGTCGATGGGTCGATGACGCGCGAGTACGGCGGCCTGGGCATTGGCCTGTCGATCTGTCGCAAGTTGGCGCTGTTGATCGACGCACAGCTGAGCCATCAGTCGAGCCCGGGCGAGGGCAGTTGCTTCGAACTGACCCTGACGGCCCGGGTGCCCAGCGGGTTTTCCGGGGCGCCCAGATCGGGGCAAATCGCGGCTGATTAGGCGTTTTTGTCACTTTGAGCCGGGGGCGGGGCGTGATTCACTGGGGTCACGTCCGGATCTGCCAGGAGCCCCCGATGAACCTGCACCAGTACGCTGAAACCCACGAAGTCACCAACCAGCCGCCCAGCCTCGACGGCGCCAATCTGTATCGCCTCGACCTGCCGCTGCAGCAATGGTCGCGCCATTACGGCGCAGGCTGGGCCGAGGCACGTATCGATGCCTACGGCGCGCTGGCCGGTGGGCCGCTGATGGCCGCAGGCTTTCTGGCCAACCAGAACAAGCCGCAGTTCAGCAGCCATGACCGTTATGGGCATCGGATCGATCTGGTGGAGTTTCACCCGGCCTACCATGAGCTGATGCGGACTGCCATCGAGCATGGCCTGCCCTCGCTGCCTTGGGCCGAGCCGCGTGCCGGCGCGCATGTCGCCCGTGCCTCGATGACCTACCTGCACAGCCAGGCCGAAGCCGGTAGCGGCTGCCCGCTGACCATGACCTTTGCCGCAGTGCCGGCGCTCAGGCTGCAACCGGAGCTGGCCGAGTACTGGGTACCCAAGGTGCTGGCCACCGCCTACGACCCGCGCAATGTCGGCGACCGGCACAAGGTGGGGGTTACGCTGGGCATGGCCATGACCGAGAAGCAGGGCGGTACCGACGTGCGTGCCAATACCACCCGGGCCTACCCGGTGGGCGCGCCGGGGCCGGGCCAGGCCTACGAGCTGGTGGGCCACAAGTGGTTCTGTTCGGCACCGATGTGCGACGCGTTCCTGACCCTGGCGCAGACCGACAAGGGCCTGAGCTGCTTTTTGCTGCCGCGCCATCGCCCGGATGACACGCGCAACCAGTTCTATATCCAGCGCCTGAAGAACAAGCTGGGCAACTGTTCGAACGCGTCCAGCGAGGTGGAGTTTCGCGGCGCACTGGCCTGGATGATCGGCGAGGAAGGCCGTGGCGTGCCGACCATCATCGAGATGGTGGCCATGACCCGTTTCGACTGCATGGTCGGCTCCAGCGCGCTGATGCGCCAGGCCCTGACCCAGGCCGCGCACCACTGCGCCCACCGCACGGTCGGGGGCCGGGTGCTGGCCGAGCAGCCATTGATGCAGAACGTGCTCGCCGACCTGGCCCTGGAAAGCGAGGCGGCGCTGGCCCTGAGCCTGCGCATGGGGCATGCGCTGGACCAGCCCGACGACCCGCACCAGGCGCGCTTTGCGCGGCTGATGACGGCGGTGGGCAAGTACTGGATCTGCAAGCGCGCGCCGGCCATGATCAACGAGGCCGCCGAATGCATGGGCGGCGCCGGTTACGTGGAAGAGAGCATCCTGCCCCGGCTGTACCGCGAGGCCCCGGTCAACTCGACCTGGGAAGGCTCGGGCAACGTTCAGTGCCTGGACGTGTTGCGTGCCCTGTCCAAGGAGCCCGGTGTACTGGACACGCTGTTTGCGGAGCTGGGCGATGGCCATGGCGACCCGCGTCTGGCCGCACACATCGGCAACCTCAAGTCGGCCTTCGCCGATACCGGCGACATCCAGTACCGCGCCCGCCAGCTCACCGAGGACATCGCCCTGGCGGTGCAGGCCAAGCTGTTGCTGGAGGCCGGCAACGCGGCGGTCAGTGACGCCTTCATCGGCAGCCGGCTGTCCGGCAGCGGCCGGGTCTACGGCACGTTGCCGCGCGGGGCGGACGTGGCGGCGCTGGTGCAGCGGGCCACACCGAACTGGCCGCTCTAACGTGCGTGCCTTTGCCGGCGGATATAGGCAAGATGGGCCCATGCATGTCAGACAGACAGGAAGTACATTGTGAGCCGTACCGATGAAACCTTCGTTGTCGTGGAAACCGCCGAGCAAGCCGTCGACCAGTTGGCCGCCTTGCACGAATCCGCCACCGCCGCACTGAGCCAGGCGCTCAAGCGCTACCTCAAGGACCGCACCGAGCCCAATGCGGCCGAGCGCGCACAGTTTCGTTACCCCGAACTGCGCCTGACCTACCAGTATCAGGGTGACGTACCGGTGATCACCCGGGCCTACGCCAAGGTTCAGTTGCCGGGCACCTACAGCATCACCGTGACTCAGCCGGCCGCGTTTCGCGGCTACCTGCTGGAGCAGCTCGGGCCCTTGATGCGCGACTTTACCGTGACGGTCGAAGTGGGCCTGAGCGAGCAGAACATTCCCTACCCCTATGTGGTCGAGCAGGGCGATGAACTGGCCGGCACCGGCATCACCGCTGCGGCGCTGGCGCGGGTGTTCCCCAGCACCGACCTGTCGGCGGCCACCGACGGCATCGCCGACGGGCTGTACGACTGGGCCAACGTCGACCCGCTGCCGCTGGCGCTGTTCGACGCGGCGCGGGTCGATTTCTCGCTGCGCCGACTGGTGCATTACACCGGCAGCGACTGGCGGCATGTGCAGCCATGGATCCTGCTCACCAACTACCACCGCTATGTCGACCAGTTCATCACCCACGGCCTGGAGCAACTGCGCCAAGACCCGCGCTTCGTGCGCATGGTGCTGCCGGGCAACGTGGTGATCGAAAAGGCCATGGACAATGGCGAAGCCCAGGCGCTGGTGGCCGGGGTGGTGTGGCACCGCTACCAGATGCCGGCGTATCACCTGATTGCTGCCGACGGCCATGGCATCACCCTGGTCAATATCGGCGTGGGCCCGTCCAACGCCAAGAACATCACCGACCATCTGGCGGTGCTGCGCCCGCACTGCTGGCTGATGATCGGCCACTGCGGCGGCCTGCGCCAATCCCAGACCATCGGCGACTACGTGCTGGCCCACGCCTACATGCGCCGCGACGGCATCCTTGACCGTGTGCTGCCGCCCAATATTCCGATCCCGGCCCTGGCCGAGGTGCAGCTGGCGTTGCAGGAAGCGGCGGCGCAGGTGACCGGCGAACGTGGCGACGAGCTGAAAAAGCGCCTGCGCACCGGCACCGTGCTGACCTACGACGACCGCAACTGGGAGCTGCGCTGGGCCCAGGAGCGCCCGTTGATCAACCTGTCGCGGGCTGTGGCAGTGGACATGGAAAGCGGCACCATCGCCGCCCAGGGCTACCGCCTGCGCGTGCCCTACGGCACCTTGCTGTGCGTGTCCGACAAGCCGCTGCACAGCGAGATCAAGCTGCCGGGGGCGGCCAACGCCTTCTACAACCGGGCGGTCAGCCAGCACCTGAAGATAGGTATTGCGGCGCTCGACCTGCTGCGCACCGAACTGAACTCGCTGCACTCGCGTAAACTGCGCAGTTTCGACGAGCCGCCGTTCCGCTGAGGCCCCATGCCGTTACCCCCCCGTTCCAAGCCGCGGCCCGCCGCGGCCAAACCCGCCGGCCCGCGTCGCCAGGCCAAGGCGCCGCCGGCCGCGCCGCGCCTGCTCCTGTTCAACAAGCCCTTCGACGTGCTGACCCAGTTCAGCGACGGCGAGGGCCGCGCCACCCTCAAGGACTTCATCGATGTACCGGGCGTATACCCGGCCGGGCGTCTGGATCGCGACAGCGAAGGGTTGTTGCTGCTGACCAATGACGGCCAGTTGCAGGCGCGCATTGCCGACCCCAGGCACAAGTTGCCCAAGACGTACTGGGTACAGGTGGAGGGCGAGCCGACCGAGGAGCAGCTGCAGCGCTTGCGCGAGGGTGTGCAACTGAATGACGGCATGACCTTGGCGGCCCAGGCGCGTCATCTGGAAGAGCCGCAACTGTGGCCGCGCAACCCGCCGGTACGCTTTCGCAAGAGCGTGCCGACCGCCTGGCTGGAGTTGGTGATCAAGGAAGGGCGCAACCGCCAGGTGCGACGCATGACCGCAGCGGTAGGCTTGCCGACCCTGCGCCTGGTGCGCGTGCGGATCGGCGACTGGAGCCTGGATGGGCTGGACCAGGGCTGCTGGCGCGAGGTGCCGGCGTGGCGCTAGACGCCTTCGATGAAGCCGATGACCACGCTCTTGATGACGAAGGCGAGAATGCCCAGGCCCAGCACGAAAAACAGGATGAAGGTGCCGAACTTGCCAGCCTTGGATTTTTTCGCCAGGTCCCAGACGATGAAGCCCATGAAACCAATCAGGATGGTGACCAGGATGGTCATCATCCATTCTTCGAACAACGCAGGATCCATCGATCTTCTCCGCCAGGTTGAAGCGCGCGATTATACGCCCGGCCCGCAGCGCTGACTAACGCAGGTGCGTAAGGGGCAGCTCGGTGCTGGCCAGCACCTGGTTGAGCACGAAGCTCGAACGCACGCTGGTGACGCCTTCGATGCGGGTCAGGTGGCCGAGCAGCAGCTTCTGGTAGTGGTCCATGTCCGGCACCACCACCTTGAGCTGGTAGTCGGCATCCATGCCGGTGACCAGGCTGCACTCGAGCACCTGGGGCAGGCTGCGGATGGCGGCCTCGAAGGTTTCGAAGCGCTCGGGGGTGTGTCGGTCCATGCCGATCAGCACGTAGGCGGTGAGGCTCAGGCCCAGCTTCTTGCGGTCGAGCAGGGCGACCTGGCGCGAGATGTAGCCATCGTCCTCCAGTTGCTTTACCCGCCGCGAGCAGGGCGAGGGCGACAGGCCGATCCGTTCGGCCAGTTCCTGGTTGGAGATGCGCGCATCGCGCTGCAATTCGGCAAGAATGCTCAGGTCGTATCGGTCGAGCTTGCTCATGAATGAAGCCTTTTCTGTTTCGGTTGCTGCGGATTATCAATCCTTAGTTAAAAATTGCGCAAGTAATGTTTTGTTGAGCAATTTTCGCAATCCTCTGTCGCGGCGCTTGCCTATGATGGTCAACAGAATCACTGCCCGGACACATGTCCACAGCGGCGGCCCCAATCAGGGGCGCTGCGGCCAGCAACCCCACCGGGTTGTGCTCGGCCCCCGGGCTGCACACTGTTCACAAGACAGCGTGAGGTGAGCCGGCGTCACAAGCGCCGAGCACGGACGAAAATCTCGAAGGGTGGCCTCAGGGTCACCCTTTTTTAATGTCCGCAATTTCATCTGGCGCCTGCTGGCGCGTGGCAGGCGGCCTGATAGAGTAGGCCATGAATGCCAGCGGGAGAGAAACAGCATGAAGTCGCGCATCTGGCAGTTGGCAGGTGTTGGTCTGCTTTGCCTGAGCCTGGGCGCACAGGCCCAGGACGAGCGTCGCGGACCACAGCAGGACCCCAATGGCGGCGAGCGCCCGCCTGCGTCCTCGCCGCTCAACGCGCGCCCGGACGAGGTCCGCCAGACCCAGCCGCCACGCCAGGGGTACTATCAGGACGTGCCGCGGCGCAATGACGCCAATCAGCACTGGCAGGCCGGCGGGCCGGGGCAGCGCCCTGGCGAAGGGCACGGCAATGGCTGGGGCCCCGGGCCTCAGTATCGGCCGGGGCACACCATAGACCGCTTCCCGGAACCGTACCGGCGCGTGCCGTATCGTGGCAGTGACTATTACTATTCCGGTGGTTACTGGTATCGCCCGCAGGGGCCGCATTACGTGGTGGTGGCGCCGCCTTACGGGGTACGGGTGAACTACCTGCCCGACTATGCGCGGCAGGTGTGGGTGGGCAGTGCGCTGTTCTTTCTGGCTGCAGGCACCTATTACCAGTACCTGGACGACAGCCGCGACTATGTGGTGGTAAGCCCGCCGATGGCTGCGGCGCCGGCGCAACCGGGCAATGGTTATGACGTGATTGCCTACCCGGCCAACGGGCAGTCGCCACAGCAGGTCGATCAGGACCGCTACCAGTGTCACCGCTGGGCGGTGCAGCAGACCGGGTTCGACCCGGCATCGGCGACCTACGCGCCTGCGGCGCAGGTGACGGACACCTATCGACGGGCGCTGGGGGCGTGTTTGAGCGGGCGCGGTTACAGCGTCAACTGAAGCGCAACAGCTTCGCCGGCAAGGCCGGCTCCTACACGCACAGCGTGAATCCCGTAGGCGCCGGCCTTGCCGGCGAAGGGGCTGCTTGTCACTCCACCGGGTCGGCATGCACCAGCACTTCGGCCTTGGGGTACTCCCGGCGGATCGCCGCCGCTGCCGCATCGCACAGCACGTGGGCCTCGGTCAGCGTCAAGGTGCCCGGCAGCTCCAGGTCCACCTGAACGAACCAGTGGTTGCCCGACACCCGGGTGCGCAGGTCATGCGCGCCCTGCACGCCAGGCACCGCGCACACCAGTGTCATCATCTGCTCGCTCACCTCGCCGGGCAGCTCCTTGTCCATCAGGATGGCCGAGCTTTCACGGGCGATCTGCAAGGCACTCCATAGAATGTACAGCGCGATGCCCAGCCCAAAGTACGCATCCACCTGTGGCCAGCCGAACCGCGCCAGCACCAGCGCGACCAGGATGCTGGCATTGAGCAGCAGGTCGGAGCGGTAGTGCAGCGAGTCGGCGCGCACGGCGGTCGAGCCGGTGAGGCGCACCACCCTGGCCTGCACCATCAGCAAGGCGACGGTCAGCCCCAGCGACAGCAGCATCACGACAATGCCCACCGTGGCATCACCCAGCGGCGTGGGATTTTTCAGGCGTTCGACCGCCTGTACGCCGATCAGTACCGCACTCACCCCGATGAACAGCGCCTGGGCCATGCCGGCCAGTGCCTCGGCCTTGCCGTGCCCGTAGCGATGATCGTCATCGGCCGGGCGCAGGGCATAGCGCACCGCGAGCAGGTTGAGGAACGAGGCCACGCCGTCGAGCATCGAGTCGGTCAGGCCGGCCAGCAGGCTGACCGAGCCGCTGAGCCACCAGGCCACCGCCTTGCTCACGATCAGGATGCTGGCGACCCCGAGGGAGGCATTGGTCGCCAGGCGCAGCAGGCGGGCGTGTTCGGCGCTGGTGTTCATCGGTCGTCCTTGTGCGGGCGGTCAGGCGGCGGGCTTGAGGCCGTACATCGCCAGTTGTTCAACGCTGCCCTTGTGCTGGATCAGGCGCGGGTCGTTCAGCGGCAGGCGCTGGCCCAGCTCGCTCTCCAGGATGGCCTGCAGGCGCACCTTGTCGACCTTGCCATCGGCAGCGATGGCCTTGTTCAGCGTGTGCGGGTCGACCTGGGCGGTCTTGCCGCCGGGCAGGTAGATGGCGCCGGTGGCAAAGTCGACGCCGAAGGCGATCAGCCCGGGGATCACGTAGAACAGGATACCGATGGCATCCAGTGCCACGATCACCGGATCGACCTTGCCTTCGATCTGGCCGCGACGGTCGGGAAAGAACAGGGTGCCGCAAGCCGTCAGCTGGGTCAGCAGGGCAGCAACCACGGCACCGCCGATAAGGCGTGAAGGAATACGCATGTGAATCTCCGCAAAGTAGGCCGCACCGCTACCGGCGAAATGCCGGAGGGTGCAGCTAAGACCATGATAAGGCAGGCTCGGTTCGCCGTTATACTCGGCCGATTGTTCGAGGGCTATGGGCAGTTCTTTACTGATCAATACGGCTCGGCGAGAACCGACGTATTCATGTCAGGCCTGTGCAATCAGCCCATTTCCCCCTTCGCTGCTGATCAGCAGGTTGGCTTTGTCGCCGTAGGTGCTGAACAGCCGCTTGGTGTCTTTCACGAACTTCACGTCCTGCTCCGCTCGGCGGGTCATTTCGCCATGCACATCCGCATGCAGGGTGGTCATCGCCGTGGCGGTTTCCTTGATGGTTTTTTCCAAGGCCTGGAAAAGTGGGCCCACTACGGGAAGCTTGGAGACTTCGATCCATGCGTAGTTCTGAAGGAAGGCGCAGAGAAACTCCCATGCGCTGTTGAGGCAGAAGTAAGTCCCCATTTTGCTCCGCTGCAGCGTGGCGATGATGTTCGACAGCGCGTCGCTCATGGCTTTGCTGTCGATAGCGTCGCTGGCGCTGATGCTGTTCAACAGTTCGATAATGCGGTCAAACAGCTCGGGCAGCCGGTTGCTGGCCTTGTAGTGTTCGAAAATCGCTTCGAAATCGATACCTTCAGGGCGTGTCTGATCCAGCATCCACTGATGGCATTTGATCTGTGGCAACAGCGTCACCAGATCGCGCATGAAGTCCGGGGTGGGCCGCTTGCTCTGGGCGTAGCCGGTGATGCACTTGATCAGTTCGTCAAGCCAGGCTGGGGTTCGCCCAGGGGGGATCAGCGCGCGCAAGCTAGTGGCAGCCTCATGCACTTTGGAAGCCTGTTGCTTTTTTTCGTGGGATAACTCGCCACCCATGATCCCCAGCAGTTTGTCGGAGGCATCGTACAGGCCGCTGCCTTGTCGATTGAGCAGAGTGGTCAGGTGGTCAAGCGCTTCTTTGTCGAGCATGGGCGCAGTCTCAAAATGTCTCCGGGCAGGGGCATCGTGCCGTTCCGCCTCGCTTTAACGGGACGATTTTGCCGGTTATGCGATGGCTAGGCCAGCAGGCGTCGTTGGTAACCGGCGCGTTGGTGAGGGCATGCCCTGCATTCCTTTATACTGCCGGGCTTGTTCGGGGGAATTCATGAGTTCATTGCCAATCGATGCCGTGCTGCCGGCCTTGCGCACCGCCTTGCAGCAGCGCCACGAAGCCGTGCTCGAGGCACCGCCGGGCGCCGGCAAGACCACCCGCGTGCCACTGGCCCTGCTCGATGAGCCGTGGCTGGCCGGCCAGCGCATCCTGATGCTCGAACCGCGCCGGCTGGCTGCCCGCGCGGCAGCCGAGCGGCTGGCCAGCGAACTGGGCGAGGCGGTGGGCGAAACCGTCGGTTACCGCATTCGCCTGGACAGCAAGGTCGGCCCGCGCACCCGCATCGAAGTGGTCACCGAAGGCATCCTCACCCGGCGCCTGCAGGACGACCCGGCGCTGGACGGGGTGGGCCTGTTGATCTTCGACGAATTTCACGAGCGCAGCCTGGATGCCGATCTGGCCCTGGCCCTGAGCCTCAACGGCCGCGAGCTGCTGCGTGACGAGCCGCCGCTGAAGATCCTGCTGATGTCCGCCACGCTGGAAGGGCAGCGCCTGTCTGCGTTGCTCGACGACGCCCCGGTAATCAGCAGCGAAGGGCGCATGTACCCGGTGCAGATGCGCTGGGGGCGGCCGTTCCAGCCCGGCGAGTTCGTCGAGCCGCGGGTGGTCGACACGGTGTTGCAGGCGCTGGCCGACGAGCCGGGCAGCCTGCTGGTGTTCCTGCCTGGCCAGGCCGAGATCCGCCGTGTGCACCAGGCCTTGCAGGAGGCCCTGGGTGAGCGACGCGAGATCCTGCTGTGCCCGCTGCACGGTGAACTCGATCTCGCGGCCCAGCGCGCCGCCATCGAGGCGCCGGCCGCGGGCCTGCGCAAGGTAGTGCTGGCGACCAACATCGCCGAAACCAGCCTGACCATCGACGGCGTGCGGGTGGTGATCGACGCCGGGCTGGCGCGGGTGCCGCGTTTTGACCCCGGCAGCGGCATGACCCGCCTCGATACCCAGCGCATCTCGCGCGCCAGCGCCACCCAGCGGGCCGGGCGCGCCGGACGCCTGGAACCGGGCGTGTGCTATCGGCTGTGGTCCGAGGCCCAGCATGACCAACTGGCTGCCTACGGCAGCGCCGAGATCCTGCAGGCCGACCTTGCCGGGCTGGCCCTGCAATTGACCCGCTGGGGCGTGGCCCCGGCGCAGCTGTGCTGGCTCGACCTGCCACCGGCGGCGGCCTATGCCCAGGCCCAGGACCTGCTGGTGCGCCTGGGGGCGCTCAGGCCGGGGCAGTTGCTGGCGCTGACCGAGCATGGTCAGGCCATGGCCGAGTTGCCGGCACATCCGCGCATCGCACACCTGCTTTTGCGCGGCCAGGACCTTGGCCTGGCCCAGATGGCCTGCGATGTGGCGGCACTGCTGGGCGAGCGTGACATTTTGCGCGGGGCGGGCGCCGACCTGCACAGCCGGCTGGCCCTGCTCAGTGGCGAAACCCGTGCAGCCCGAGGTGGGCAAGGCGGGGTGCAGCGGGCGCGACAACTGTCCCGCCAGTACCGCAGCTACCTGCGCGGCAAGGCCGGCGCGGCCGTGGCCGACCCCGAACATTCCCGCTGGCTCGGTGCCCTGCTGGCGCTGGCCTACCCCGACCGGGTCGCCCAGCAGCGCCGTGCCGGCGGCGCCGAGTACCGGTTGGCCAACGGGCGTGCGGCGCTGTTCGGTGAGGCCGACGCGCTGATGAAGCAACCCTGGCTGGTGATCGCCGACCTCGGCAGCCGCCAGGGGCAGCGCGAAGAGCGCATCTACCTGGCGGCCGAATTCGACCCGGCGCTGTTCGACGACGTGCTCGCCGAGCAGGTGCGCCACGTGGATCAACTGGACTGGGACGAGCGTGAGAACGTGCTGCGTGCCGAGCGCCAGCGCAGGGTCGGCGAACTGGTGCTCAGCCGCGAGCCGCTGACCGGGCTGGGCGAGGATGCGCGTGCGCGGGCGCTGCTTGACCTGGTGCGACGCAAGGGCCTGGAGCTGCTGCCCTGGACCCCGGAACTGCGCCAGTGGCAGGCGCGGGTGGCGCTGTTGCGCGGGCTGGATGTTGCGGCGGCAGGCCAGAGCGAATGGCCGGACCTGAGCGACGCGGCCTTGCTGGCCAGCCTTGAGCACTGGCTGCAACCCTACCTGGGCAAGGTCACCCGGCTCAGTCATTTTGCCCAGCTCGACCTGTCGTCCATCCTGCGCAACCTGCTGCCCTGGCCGCTGCCGCAGCGCCTGGACGAATGGGCTCCGGTGCACATCGGCGTGCCCTCGGGTTCCAACATCCGCCTGGACTACAGCGAGACGCCGCCGATTCTGGCGGTGCGCTTGCAGGAACTGTTCGGCCTGGCCGAAACCCCGCGCATCGCCCAGGGCCGCCAGCAGGTGTTGCTGCACCTGCTGTCACCGGCACGGCGCCCGGTGCAGGTGACCCAGGACCTGGCCAATTTCTGGCGCAGCACCTACGCCGAAGTGAAGAAGGACCTCAAGGGCCGCTACCCCAAGCACTACTGGCCGGACGACCCGCTGGTGGCCGAAGCCACCGCGCGGGCCAAGCCGCGCAAGTAGCCGCTAGGGCGGCGTCGGCAACAGCAGGCGCGCGCTCAGCGGCAGGTGATCGGAAATCTGCAGGGTGTCCTGCTGCAGCACCCGGGCGCTCAGGCGCTGCAGCTTGGGGCTGTGGAACAGGTAGTCCAGGGTGCGGTCCGGGCCGTTCAGGCGCGGGTCGTTGGGGTAGTGGGTCAGCCAGGCGCTGCGCTCGGCGCCACCGGCTTCGGCGTTGCTGGGGATCATCGGATACTTGTCCCACAGCAAGTGCAGGTCGCTGTCGGCGCCATAGTGCTGGCGCTGCTCGGGGGTGAGCCGGCGGTACTGGCCCAGCGGCAGCAGGTTGAAGTCGCCACCGATCAGCCACGGCGTGCCCTGGCTTTCCAGCTTGTCGAGCAGCGTGCCGAGCTGGCGCACCTGCTGGCGCTGGATATCGCTGCCGGGAACGAAAGGCGTCAGGTGGGTGTTGAGCACCGCCAGCGAGCCGCCATCACGCAGCGGCAGGTAGCTGGCCAGCACCGCCTGTTGCGGCTGCAGCAGGCGGCTCAGGGCGTTGTCGGGGGCCGAGGGCAGGGCCAGGCGTTCGGCCTGCTGGATGGGGTAGCGGCTCAGGGTCGCCAGGCCGCGGCCGACGCTGCCGAACACATGCCGGTCGGGCACGAAGTCCGCCTTCCAGTCGTAGGCCTGCACCGCACAGGGGTAGAGGTCGGCCAGGCGCTCGCGCAGCAGGGCCAGCTGGTCCTGGTAGGCGCTGGCCTTGGCGTTGGTGTCCAGTTCCTGCAACAGCACGATGTCGGGGTTGTCGGCGCGGATCACCCGCGCCACCTCGTCGAGGTTGAACGCCAGGTCCTGTTCGGTAGGGCGGGTGTCACTGCCCCGACCTTCGTCATACCAGAACACGTAGCCCTTGCCGGCCAGGTACTGGATGTTCCAGCTCATGACCTTGAGCATCTGGCCCGGCACCAGCGGCGTGGCCGTGCCACGGCAGGCCACCGGCAGGGCCTCGCGCGGCTCGGGTTGCCAGCTCAGGTGACTGGCCAGCAGCCACAGCAGGGCAAGTATCAGCAGCAGGGTCAGCAGGGCATTGCGCAGTAGTCGGATCATCGGCTCGGCTTGGCGTCGCAGGTGAACCCGCAGCATACCCGAGCCGTTCGTCGCCTGCTTGGTTCAGCTCGGGTCGCGGGCCAGCGGCGGCTCGGTGACCAGCATGAACATGCGAAAGCTCACCAGAGTGCTGAACAGGGTGAGGAAGCCGTTGAAGCTGCCCACCAGCAGTTCCAGCCACAGCTCGGGCTCTTCGCCGATCAGGCTGCGGGTCAGCGCATCGATCAGCCACAACGGGATCATGGCCACGATCATGCACACCAGGATCTGCCAGAAGTGGCCCTTGCACAGCTCGAAGCTCTGACGCATGGCCGGCAGCGGTTGCAGGCCGCGCAGCACCAGTAGGTACTCGGCGAACACCAGGTTGACCATCACCCAGATGCCCGGAAGGATGAACAGCGCGCAGCCGGCCACGATCAGCAGCAGGCAGACGATCATCAGCAGCGCGAACGAGGGCCACAGGCGCAGCGACATGGCCAGCAGGTCGCGCTTGCGCGGCTCTTCACCCTGGCTGCGGGCGTCCAGGTAGAGGATCAGTGCGCCGCTGTAGAGCGGGTAGAACACCAGGCCCAGCAGCATGCCGTAGGCCAGGGTACGGGTCTGGCTGCCGAACTGTGCATAGATCGCCTGGGCCAGCAGCGTTTCGATGACGATCAGCGGCAGGCACAGCTTGGCGATGCTCAGCAGGTGGCGGCGGAAGAAATACAAGGAGTCTTGCAGAACGCTAAGCGGATTCATCAGTCGATATCGCAGTGACAGAGCAGGCCGCTACTTTAGCCCAGCGGTCGAACCTGAACAAAGTTTCATGCCGCGGGCCGATTGAATCGCCCATGCTGGAACCCCATCTAGTGCTCACCTGTAATCCCCCGGCTATCCAGTGAGGTCGCCCCATGAACCACGAAGAACAAACCTTGATCGACGGCCTGTTCGGCCGCCTCAAGCAAGCCGAGAGCGAAGGCGCACCGCGTGATGCCCAGGCCCAGGCGCGCATTGCCGAGCACCTGCAGCAACAGCCGTCGGCCCCTTACTACATGGCCCAGGCGATTCTGGTGCAGGAGGCCGCGCTCAAGCGCCTCGATGAACAGAACAGGCAATTGCAGGCCGATCTGAACCAGGCCCGCGCACAGGTGGCGGCCACTGCGCCGAGCAGCGGCGGCTTCCTGTCGAGCATCTTCGGCGGGGGGGCACGGCAACCCGAGCCGCAGCCGCAGCGCGCGGCCCAGCCGGCCCCGGCACCTGCCACCAGTGGTGGTGGCTGGCGTGAACCGGCCAGCGGCTTTGGCGGGCCCGGCGTGGCCCCTCAGCAGCAGGGTTTCAACGCCGCGCCCCAGGCCGCACCGGCCCGCGGCGGCGCCAGCAGCTTTCTGGGCGGTGCACTGCAGACCGCCGCCGGCGTGGCAGGCGGGGTGATGCTGGCGCAGGGTATCAGCAGCCTGTTCGGGCACCACGGGTCGCAGCCCCAGGAAGTCACCGAGATCATCAACGAAGCGCCGGCACCGGCCAGCGACAGCGGCTGGGGCGGTAACGACGAGCAGCGCCTGACCGCCGACAACGGTGGCTACGGCAATGATCAGGGCGGCTTCATGGACGCCGACTACGGTGACGATGGCGGCGGCTTCTTTTCGGACGACGATTCCTTCGTCTGAGCCGCGCACATACCCGTACTGCCGTCAGGCTGGCATACTGGGCGCCGAAACGGCCCCGGTATGCGGGGCCGGCCCCTGGCGTGACGAGGAAGTGCGGTGAAGAAGATTGCGGTGTTCGCCGATGTCCAGAACCTCTACTACACCGTGCGCCAGGCCTATGGTTGTCATTTCAACTACGCCGCCTTCTGGGCGCACGTCAGCCAGGACGGCGAGATCGTCGAGGCGGTGGCCTATGCCATCGACCGCGGCGACAGCAAGCAGCAGCAGTTTCAGCAGATCCTGCGCAACCTCGGTTTCACGGTCAAACTCAAACCCTATATCCAGCGCAGCGACGGCTCGGCCAAGGGCGACTGGGACGTGGGCATCACCCTGGACGTGATCGACGCCGCCTCGCGGGTCGACGAAGTGGTGCTGGCCTCCGGCGATGGCGATTTCGACCTGCTGCTGGAACGGGTGATCAACCGTCATGGCGCCGAAGCGGTGGCCTATGGCGTACCGGGGCTCACCGCCAACTCGCTGATTCGCGCCGCCACCCGCTATGTGCCCATCGAAGGCGCACTCCTGCTCAAGCACTGAGAGCTACCCGAGGTTTTTGTGGAACGTATTGCGGTCATCGACTTTGAAACCACCGGCATCTCGCCGGGTGCCTACTGCCGCGCCACGGAAGTGGCGGTGGTGATGCTCGAACGCGGGCGCATCGTCGATCGCTACCAGAGCCTGATGAATGCCGGCGTGCCGGTACCGGCCTTTGTCGCCGGGCTGACCGGTATCACTACTGCCATGCTGCGCGGTGCGCCGGCCAATGCGCAGGTGATGAACGAGGTGGCCGAGTTCGTCGGCAGCACGCCCTTGCTGGCGCACAACGCCTCGTTCGACCAGAAGTTCTGGGACTACGAACTGAGCCTGATCGGACGCTCGCGGGTGCAGTCGTTCGCCTGTTCGATGCTGCTCTCGCGGCGCCTGCTGCCGGCTGCGCCGAACCACAAGCTCGGCACCCTGACGCGCTGGGCCGGGCTGCCCGACACCGGCACCGCTCACCGGGCCATGGCCGATGCCGAGATGGCCGCCAACCTGGCCCAGCACCTGGCCGGCGAACTGCGCCAGCGCCACGGTATCAGCGAGGTGTCGCACCCGCTGTTCTGCAGCCTGCAGAAGGTTCCGGCAGCCAAGGTTGCCGAAACCCTCAAGCGCTACCGCTAGGCTTTCTTGCCGTTGCTGTCGAGCTGGCTGAGCGGCACCCGTCGCTCTACCGCGCTGGACAGGATGATCGAGGTCTTGCTGAACCCGAACTGCGCCACGTGGTTGATCAGCTCTTCGAGTTCCGGCATCGAGCCGACCGCCGCCTGCATGATCACGCACGGATCGCCGGTGACTCGGTGGCACTCGGTGATCTGCGGGATACGCGCCAGGTCCTCATAGGTCTGCTGGTTGCCGTGGCTGGCCAGGCGCAGCTCGATCACGCACTGGATCGGCAAGCCGATCCGGCTCATGTCGACCTTGGCCTGGTAGCCGGTGATGACCCCGCTGGCCTCGAGCTTGGCCACCCGCTCGGCCACCGCCGGGGCCGACAGGTTGACCTTGCGCGCCAGTTCGGCGAAGGAGGCGCGGCCGTTGTCGAGCAAGGCGGCGAGGAGCATGCGATCGTACTTGTCCATGGGGCGTGGGTACCAGGTGTTGAAACGATGGCGAATCGGGCAAACATCCGTTTTTTCGAAAGTCTGGTGGCCGTATAAACAGGGTTTGTAACTTAAAATTACCCGTTTGGCTTTCTAAACTACAGCTCCAAAACCCTGATTTCGAGCCTCCCATGCCTGCCTCCCGTCGCTTTCCGCTGGTGCTGATCGGTGCCTTCCTGGCCTTGTACCTGGTGTGGGGGTCGACCTATCTGGTGATCCGCATCGGTATCGAGTCGTGGCCACCGCTGCTGATGGCCGGGGTGCGCTTTCTGATTGCCGGCAGCCTGCTGTATGGCTTTCTGCGCTGGCGCGGGGTGCCGGCGCCCAGCTGGGCGCAATGGAAGGCCGCCGGGGCCATCGGCATATTGCTGCTCAGCTGCGGCAACGGTGGCGTGACCCTGGCCGAACATGCGGGCGTGGCGTCCGGGGTCGCAGCCCTGGCGGTGGCGACCGTGCCGCTGTTCACCCTGGTGTTCGGGCGATTTTTCGGGCACCGCAACACGCGTCTGGAATGGGCCGGTATCGGCCTTGGCCTGGCCGGCATCGGCCTACTCAACCTGGGCTCCAACCTGCAGGCCAGCCCGCTGGGCGCGGCGCTGATCCTGTTTGCTGCAGCGTCCTGGGCCTTCGGTTCGGTGTGGAGCAAGAGCCTGCCGCTGCCGGCCGGGCCGATGGCCAGTGCCGCCGAAATGCTGGTGGGCGGCGCGGCGCTGCTGCTGGGCAGCGCGCTCAGCGGTGAACGCATGACCCAGATGCCGACCGCTGCCGGCTGGGGGGCGTTGCTCTACCTGGTGTTCTTCGGTTCGATCCTGGCCTTCAGTGCCTACATGTACCTGCTCAAGCATGTGCGCCCGGCGGCGGCCACCAGCTATGCCTACGTCAACCCGGCGGTGGCGGTGCTGCTAGGCATCCTGTTCGCTGGCGAGCAGATCGGCGTGGAGGAGTGCGTGGCGATGGCGGTGATCATCGGCGCGGTGGTGTTGATCGGCGTTCCGCAATGGCGCAAGGTGCCGGCCAGCGTGGCCACCCCGGCTGACGCCTTGAGGGGTGAGTTGTCCAAGTGAAGCGTCGTATTGCCATGGCAGGCTTGTTGGTTGGGATGCTGTCCGGTTGTGATGAACAGGAAGTCGGCCTGGAGTTTCAGGTATCGGTTATCGACAATTACGCCCACGGCCATGCAGACCGGTATTACGCCGAAGCGGTCCGTAACCTGCTGGCCGAACAGCAGATCGACCTGGCCCGAGTGGAAATGTGGGCCGACGACGAGACCCCTTGGGTGGTGAACCTGCGCATGCCAGGCGACGTATTGACCCCGGCGCGGCGTGAGGCTCTGCAGGCAACGGTCGACGCCGTGCTGGCTGCGCGCCAGGCAGTCACCGGCAACGTCACCCTGACCCTCGCGGATCAACCTGACCAGCCGATCGCGTTGCGGTTGGCCTTCCCCAACGATGTCGCGATCAAGACCCATCCTACGCTCAGCGAAGCGATGCGCTCGCTGATCGAGAACACGGCGCGTGGCGAGGTCGATTGCCGGGTCCCGGTGAGGCTCAGGGCCAACCTGCCCTTCGAGGTGCTCGACTACAGTCAGGGCGTGATGACGCTGCGCACCCCGGACCAGAAGCTCAGGCGCACGCCGGTGCGCCTGGAGTTCGCTGATGGCGGGTTGCGTAGTCAGGTAGCGCGCGGCCAGGTAGCCGTCAGCTTCAGCCGCGAGAAGGACCGCGACCACATGATTTTCGAACTGGGGTCGCTGGGCATGCACAGCTGGACGCCGATGTCGGCGCGCGATTCGAGTCTGAACGAGATCTACGGCCTGTGCCGTTCGCGCGCCAGCCAGCTGGGCAGGCCGCTGTCGCTGTTTGTCGGCAATGGCCTGGATCGCCTGACGTACGTGTACCTGCCGCCTGTGGATTGAAGCTCGGTGAACCCGCGCGAACAGGGTAAACTTGCGCCATTGCTGAATTCCCCAGACGGTATTGCCATGACATTCGCCAAACTTGGCCTGATTGAACCCTTGCTGCGCGCGCTCGAGCACCTCAAGTACACCACCCCGACACCGGTGCAGGCGGCGGCCATCCCGGCCGTGCTGGCCGGCCGCGACCTGATGGCGGCGGCGCAGACCGGCACCGGCAAGACTGCCGGCTTCGCCCTGCCACTGCTGCAGCGCCTGGTGATGGAAGGCGAGAAGGTCGCCAGCAACTCGGTACGTGCGCTGGTGCTGGTGCCGACCCGCGAGCTGGCCGAACAGGTGCACGCCAATATCGTCGAGTACGCCGAACACCTGCCGCTGCGCACCTACGCGGTGTACGGCGGGGTGAGCATCAACCCGCAGATGATGAAACTGCGCAAGGGCATCGACCTGCTGGTGGCCACGCCCGGGCGCCTGCTCGACCTGTTCCGCCAGAACGCGGTCAAGTTCAACCAGTTGCAGGCGCTGGTGCTCGACGAGGCCGACCGCATGCTCGACCTGGGCTTTGCCGAAGAGCTGCGCTCGATCTACGCGGCGTTGCCGGTCAAGCGCCAGACGCTGCTGTTTTCCGCAACCTTCTCCGACGAGATCCGCCTGATGGCCGGGCAGATGCTCGATGACCCGCTCAGCGTCGAGGTCAGCCCGCGCAACGTGGCGGCCAGCAGCGTCAAGCAGTGGGTCGTGCCTGTGGACAAGAAGCGCAAGCCCGAGCTGTTCATGCACCTGCTGCGCAAGCAGCGCTGGAAGCAGGTGCTGGTGTTCGCCAAGACCCGCAACGGTGTGGATGCGCTGGTGGAGCGCCTGCAGGCGCAGGGCGTGAACGCCGACGGCATCCATGGCGATCGCCCGCAGGCCACGCGCCAGCGTGCGCTGGACAGCTTCAAGGCGCGCGAGATCCAGATCCTGGTGGCCACCGATGTGGCGGCGCGCGGGCTGGATATCGACGACTTGCCGCTCGTGGTCAACTTCGATTTGCCGATCGTGGCCGAGGACTACATTCACCGTATCGGGCGTACCGGGCGTGCGGGCAATACCGGCGAAGCCATTTCGCTGGTGTGTGCCGACGAGGTGAACATGCTGTCGGCCATCGAGATGCTCACGCGCAAGACCTTGCCGCGCCATGAAGAGCCGGATTTCGTGCCGGAGCATCGGGTGCCGGAAACCGACGCCAGCGGGCAGGTGGTGAAGAAGCCGAAGAAACCGAAGAAGCCCAAGCAGGGCAGCGGCAAGGGCAGCCTGGGGCGCTGGACCGACAGCGGGGATACCCCCGCAGCCGCGCCGCAGGTCAAGCCGGTGCGCAAGGTGCCGACGTTCAATACCGGGCCGCGCAAGCGCAAGCCTTGATTGGGCACGGGCTGCGCTGCAGCCCTTTCGCCGGCAAGGCCGGCTCCTACAAGGGCTGTGCTTACCCTATAGGCGCCGGCCTCACCGGCGCAGCCACTCCAGCACCCCCAACCCCGCCCTTCGCCCACTGGCAAAGCACGCCGTCAGCAGGTAGCCGCCGGTCGGTGCCTCCCAGTCGAGCATCTCGCCCGCACAGAACACCCCCGGCAACCGGGGCAGCATCAGGTGCCGATCCATCGCCTCGAACTTCACGCCGCCGGCGCTGCTGATCGCCTCGTCCAGCGGGCGCGGTCGTACCAGCGTGATCGGCAACGCCTTGAGCGCTGCCGCCAGGCGCGCCGGGTCGGCAAACACCTCGGGCCCGGTCAGCTCGCGCAGCAGCGCCGCCTTCACCCCGTCCAGGCCCAGCTGACCGTGCAGGTGCCTGGCCATCGAGCGCGAACCACGGGGTTTGCGCAGCGCCGCCTCGATCTTGTCCACAGGCCGGTTCGGCAGCAGGTCGAGCAGCACCGTCGCGCTACCTTCGCGGTTGATCGCTTCACGAATCTGCGCCGACCAGGCATACACCAGGCTGCCCTCGACGCCGCCCTCGGTCAGCACGAACTCGCCCAGGCGCGGCGCCTGGCCGGCCAGGCTCAGGGCGATGTTCTTCAGCGGTGCACCGGCGAACCTGCCCTTGAGCACGTCGCTCCAACCCGTTACCTCGAAGCCGCTGTTGGCTGCCTGCAACGGCGAGATATCCACACCCCGCGCCTGCAGCCAGGGCAGCCAGGCAGCGTCCGAGCCCAGCCGCGCCCAGCTGCCGCCGCCCAGCGCCAGCACCACGGCATCGGCCTGCACGCTCACCTCGCCCTGTGGACAAGTGATCCGCAGGGCGCCGTCGGCATCCCAGCCGTGCCAGCGATGCCGGGTGTGGATAACTACCCCGGCATCGCGCAGGCGCTTGAGCCAGGCGCGCAGCAGCGGGGCGGCCTTCATGTCGCGCGGAAACACCCGGCCGGATGTCCCGACGAAAGTGTCGATGCCCAGGCCGTGTATCCATGCCCGCAGTGCGTCGGCATCGAAGCCGTCGAGCAGGCGCGCGATGTCGTGTTCGCGTTCTGCATAGCGCGAGATGAACGCGGGGTAGGCTTCGGAATGGGTGATGTTCATGCCGCCCACGCCCGCCAGCAGGAACTTGCGCCCCACCGAGGGCATGGCGTCGTACAGGTCTACCCGCACACCAGCCTGGCTGAGGACCTCGGCGGCCATCAGCCCGGCCGGCCCGCCTCCGATAATGGCAACGTGGGGGGCGGTGGTTGGGGGAGTATCGGTCATGGGCGGCTGCAGGCTGGGGATAAAAGAGCGGGCATTCTACCCGACACGGCCCCGCCCAGGCACTGTACAAAAAACGATCAGTACGGTGCAGGCCCCGTGCCACAAGGGCCGGATGGGCTTGCGCTCAGGTTATCCACAGGCAGCTCCACAGTCATTGTGGGTAATCGAGTACCCGTTGTGCGCTGTGGTGCAGTATGCCGTGGCGTCGGGCCAGGGCGTGGCGGTCCTTGCTGTAGCCGCCGCCGATCAGGCCGACCACCGGGATATCGCGCCCCAGGCAGTGGCGCAGCACGGCTTCGTCGCGGGCAGCGACGCCTGCGTCGGTCAGTTGCAGGTAGCCCAGCGCATCGTCCTTGTGCACGTCCACGCCGGCGTCGTACAGCACCAGGTCGGGCTGGTACAGCGGCAACAGGTAGTTCAGCGCGTCGTGCACCACCTTCAGGTAGTCGGCGTCGCCCATGCCGCGCGGCAACGGGATGTCCCAGTCGCTCTGGGCCTTGCGTGCCGGAAAGTTCTGTTCGCAGTGCAGCGACACGGTGATCGCGTCCGGGGTGTCGTGCAGGATGCGCGCGGTGCCATCGCCCTGGTGCACGTCGCAGTCGAAGATCAGCACCCGGTGCACGCGCCCGGCTTCGAGCAGGTAGCGGCTGATCACCGCCAGGTCGTTGAAGATGCAGAAGCCGGCCGGGTGATCGTAGTGGGCGTGGTGCGTGCCGCCGGCCAGGTGGCAGGCGATGCCATGCTGCAGGGCCTGTTCGGCGGCCAGCAGCGAGCCGCCGACCGCGCGCACGGTGCGCCGTGCCAGCGCTTCGCTCCAGGGCAGGCCCAGGCGACGCTGATCTTCGCGGCTCAGGTCGCCATTCATGTAGCGCTCGATGTAGCCCCGCTCGTGGGCCAGGGCGAGGATGTCGCTGGGGCAGAGCTCGGGGCGCAGCAAGGCCGCATCGGTGGTCAGGCCGCTGTCGACCAGGTGGTCGCGCAACAGGCGGAACTTGTCCATCGGGAAGCGGTGCCCGGCAGGAAACTCCGGGCTGTAGTCGTCGTGGTAGATCAGGGGCAGGGGCATGGCAGCTTCTAACCGGGGCAGGCCTCGATCTTGCCAGTTGCTGTACAGCCAGCGCCAGCGATCTACACTGCGCGCAGGTTCTCGACAGGGGTGCACCCATGCTGGCTTCCTGGACGTTCTGGGCGATTCTGTCGGCGATATTCGCCGCCTTGACCGCCATATTTGCCAAGGTTGGCGTGACCGGCATCAATTCGGACTTCGCCACCCTGCTGCGCACGGTGGTGGTGCTGGTGAGCCTGGCGCTGATTCTGTTCGCCACCGGCCAGTACCAGTCACTGGGGTCGATCTCGCCGCGCAGCTACCTGTTCCTGCTGCTGTCGGGGCTGGCCACCGGCGCCTCGTGGATCTGCTACTTCCGCGCCCTGCAGCTGGGGCAAGCCTCGCAGGTAGCGCCTGTGGACAAACTCAGCGTGGTGCTGGTGGCGGTGCTCGGCGTTACCCTGCTGGGCGAGCGACTCGACCTGCGCCAGTGGGGCGGCATCAGCCTGATCACTCTGGGCGTAGTGATGCTGGCATGGCGTTAGCGCGCAGAGGTGTTGCCGGTAACTCCAGCGGTGCCTTCAGCGGTGCCTGCAGCGCGGTGCGGCCATAGAAGCACAGCGCGGTCGGCAGGCAGGTCAGCCAGACGAAAATCCCCGCCCAGAAGGTGTGCGACATGTAGTGCCAGCCCTGCATCACGCGGGTGGTGCCGTACACCATGCCCAGCAGCACGATGAACCCCAGCAGCTTGCGTGCGTGCGCCCAGCGCCAGCGGCGGGCCACGAAGTACAGCGCCATCAGGGTGAAGCCGCTGGAGGCATGCCCGCCGGGCCAGCAGCGCCCGTCACCGGCCTTGTGCAGCAGGTCGAACTGTTGGTACCACTCCAGGCGCGGATGGGTACCGCCGTAGAATGTGGTCTCTACCGGGCAGTACACCCCTGTGTGGCTCTTGAGGTAGTGAATGATGGCGGTGCACAGTGCGAATGCCACCACCACGAACAGCAGGTCGCGCCGGTGCCGGGTGGTGAAGCGCAGCACGCCGGCAATGCGGCTGCGTTGCAGCAGCCGGGTGGCGGCGGCCTGCGGATGGCGGGCGAAAAGCGGCCACACGAAGGACAACAGGGCGCCGATCAGTGCGGCTTCGCCTGTCCAGTTGGGCAGGACGCGGGGCCACTTGTGGGTCACTTTCTCGAACCAGGCGTCGTGCAGCAGGGTGAACTGGCCGCTGGCCGGGTCGATGAACAACTGGCTGAACCAGCGGTCGAGGCCGGTGAGGTCGAAGGCCACGAACACGACCAGTGCCAGCAGCAGGGGCAGGCCCAGGTGGGTGAGGTAGAACGACTGGCGTGGCGACATGCTCATTGCTCCGCCCTGGCCAGCAGCTTGCGCCATTCGGGGGCGTTCATGCGGCCGAGGATTCTCGGTTTGCCGCTGGCGCCCACCGAGACGAATACGGCTTCGGCGTAGGCGCTGGAGCGTTCGCCACCGGGCACGTTCAACTGGCGTTCGAGCTGGTCGATGCAGCCGCTGTGGGTCACCAGCACCAGGTTGCGCTCGGCGGCCTTGCGCGCCAGGGCGTTGTCGGCGAACCCCTTGTTGCATTGCTGCAGCCAGTCCTCACTGGCCGCCAGCTTGCCGAACATGAAGTGTGCGGTTTGCTGGGTGCGGGTCAGGGGGCTGGCCAGTATGTCGGCATGCTCCAGGCCCAGGCGCTGCAGCCCTTCGCCCACCTGCGCCGCAGCCTGGCTGCCCGCCTGGGTGATACCTTGTGGATCATCCAGGCACGGGTTGCGCGAGCGGTCGCAACGCTCGGCATGCCGCACCAGCACGATGACTTCACCTTTGGCCCAGTCGGCATACACACCGCTGTTGCGCATCTGTCTTTCGCTACCCAGGTCCACGATCGCCAACCCTCTGACCAGCCACAGGCTTGAAACGGCCAGTGCAAGCAAGGTGCACAGGCCCAGCAGGAACGTCGCCGAAGGCAGGCGTCGTCGTCGCCCTGGACGGGCTGGGGTCAAGGTCTGGTCGAGTACTGCATCTTGCAACATTGGGCCGCTCCGGCTACCGCGAGAATGTCTGCACGGTAAGCAACGGCCTGTGGTGAATCGGTGAAGGCGATGTGAAAGCCTTGTGGGGCAAGGGGCAACAGCACGTTGCAGTTTCAATTCAATGAAGTAATAAGTTGTTACTCTCGGACATAAACTGAAACGCGGCGTAAATAATGTAAATCGGCTTTGAGTGATAATTGCTCGTAAATAGTATTGCGCATCATTTTCTGATGGTGGGCATTACCAATGGCACAACTTTCAATAAAAAGCCGTCGTTCTGAATCCGGTCATCTGTGTACTGCACTGGGGTTGGCGGTAGCCTCCTGGTCGACAGCCAGTATTGCGCAAACTTCCACACCGGCTGCATCGTCCACCGCATCGTCGGTGGAACTCGATGCCACCGATGTGAAGGGCGTGCACCATGAAACGTTCAAGGTCGATAACGCCTCCTCGCCCAAGTTCACCGCCCCGCTGCGCGACACGCCAAAGTCCGTGACCATCATCAATGAAGCGCTGATCAAGGAGCGTGGCGCCACGTCCCTGACCGATGTACTGCGCACCACTCCCGGCATCACCCTGGGCGCGGGCGAGGGTGGCACGCCACTGGGCGACCGCCCGTTCATTCGCGGCTTCGAAGCCAGTACCGATATCCAGATCGACGGCCTGCGCGACCTGGGCCGCGCCTCCCACGAGGCGTTCAACATCGAGACCGTGGAAATCGTCAAGGGGCCGGGCTCGGCCTACAGCGGCCGGGGTTCCACCGGTGGCTCGATCAACCTGGTGAGCAAGGCGGCCAAGGCCGAGGACTTCATTGGCGGCAGCTTTACCCTGGGTACCGACCAGCTGCGTCGCACCACCCTCGATGTCAACCAGTACCTGGGCGAGCAGGACCTGGCGTTTCGTCTCAACGCGATGAAGCACGAGGCCGACACCCCCGGGCGCGACCATGTCGAGGTTAGCCGCTGGGGCATTGCGCCGACGATCACCTGGGGCCTGCAGGGCCCGACCCGGGTCACCGCCAGTTACTACCACCTGCAAACCGACGACATTCCCGATCAGGGCCACCCGGTTTCGTTGATTACCAACAAGCCGGTGAAGGTCGACCGCGACAACTTCTACGGGCTGGTGGATCGAGACTTCCGGAAAACTTCCGCCGACCTTGCCACCTTCAGCATTGAACATGACTTCAATGAACACCTGAGCCTGCGCAATACCCTGCGCGGTGGCCGCACCATGCAGAACTATGTCATGAGCCGTCCGGTGTTCGCCAATGTGGGCCAGGAAGAGAGCGGGCTGGTGTCCCGGGGCTTTCGCCCGCGCAATGTGGTCAACACGTCGCTGATCAACCAGACCGACCTGTTCGGTACCTTCGACACCGGCACCATCAAGCACACTTACGCAGCCGGTATCGAAGTCAGCCGCGAAACCATCACCGACAAGGACAAGTACCAGGGCAACAACGGACGCCCGGGCGACCTTTACGACCCCAACCCGCACGACGGGGGCTGGACCCTGTTGCCGGGCACCGGCCAGGTCACCAGCAAGTACCAGACCGACACCCGCTCGCTGTATGTGTTCGACACGCTCGGCCTGCATGAGCAGTGGGACCTGAACCTGGGCCTGCGCTACGACGACTACGACGTGAAGAACCGCGTCGCCGGTGGCGCCGAGTCGTCCAGCGAGCTGTGGAACTACCAGGTGGGTATCGTCTTCAAGCCATTGCCCAACGGCAGCATCTACCTGTCCTACGGCACCTCGTCCAACCCGTCGGGCGAAAACACCCAGTCCGGTGGTGCCGATGGTGCCGGTGCCGGCAACCTCAACGGCAACAAGGCCAACCTCGACCCCGAACGCTCGCGCAGCCTGGAGCTGGGCACCAAGTGGGACGTGTTCAACGAGCAGCTGTCGCTGACCGCAGCGGTGTTCCGTACCGAGAAGACCAATGCACGCGTGACCGATCCAGTCTCGGGCCTGGTGGCACTGGATGGCGACCAGCGTGTCACCGGCCTGGAGCTGGGCGCCACCGGACGCATCACCGATGCCTGGGCGGTGTGGGCCGGCTACACCTACCTGGATGCCGAAGTGGTGAAGGCCGGTGGCAACGGCGCCAACGACGGCAACCAGTCCAAGTTCATCGCGCCCAACAGCTTCAGCCTGTGGACCTCGTATGACATCGATGCACGCTGGACAGTCGGCGCTGGCGCCAACTACATGGACGAGCGCTACATGAATGACGCCAATACCATCACCGTCGACGACTACTGGCGCTACGACGCGATGGTCGGCTACAAGGTCAACAAGAACCTCGACCTGCAGCTCAACCTGCTCAACCTGACCGACGAAACCATCTACGACGCCTCGCACGTGGGCCTGTTCGCCACGGTGGCCCCGGGGCGTTCAGCCGAGTTGACTGCCAACTTCCGTTTCTGAGGCTGGGCGCTCGGGCATTGCCTGCCTACGCTGTACACTGCAAGGCAGTGATCACGGAGCAGGCAATGACCCCGATACTTGAACTGGAGAGCGCGCGGCTGCGGCTGCGCCAGTGGCAGGACGACGACCTCGCCGAGTTCGCCGCCCTGTGTGCCGACCCACTGGTGATGCAGTACTTCCCGGCGCCGCTGAGCCGGGTCGAAAGCGCCGCACTGATTGGCCGCATCCGCGGCCATTTTGCCGAGTACGGGTTCGGCCTGTGGGCCCTGGAGCGCCAGGACAGCGGGGCGTTCATCGGCATGACCGGCTTGCTCAATGTGAGCTTCGATGCGCCGTTCACCCCGGCGGTGGAGATCGGCTGGCGCCTGGCGCGGCGCCACTGGGGCCAGGGCTTCGCCAGCGAGGCGGCCTGGACCTGCCTGCGCTGTGCGTTCGCCCAGCTGGGCCTGGACGAAGTGGTGTCGTTCACTACCCAGGGCAATCTGCCGTCGCAGAAGGTGATGCAGGCCATCGGCATGCAGCCCGATCCGCTGGGCGACTTCGAGCACCCGCGCCTCGAGCCAGGCCACCCCTTGCGCCCCCATGTGCTGTACCGGATCAACCGCGCCCAGTGGCAGGCCACCTTGCATGGCTGAATCGCAGAACATACAGGCCGCCAATGACAAACCCTGTATTATTTGCGCCCTGGGCCTTGCTTTGGAGAATCTCGAATGAGCCACGTGTTGGACGATCTGGTCGACCTGTTGAGTCTGGAGGCGATCGAGGAAAACCTGTTCCGCGGACGCAGCCAGGACCTGGGCTTTCGTCAGCTGTACGGGGGCCAGGTACTCGGCCAGTCGCTGTCGGCGGCCAGTCAGACGGTCGAAGAGGCGCGCCACGTGCATTCGTTGCACGGCTATTTTCTGCGTCCGGGCGATGCGTCGATGCCGGTGGTGTATTCGGTGGACCGCGTGCGTGACGGCGGCAGCTTCAGCACCCGCCGGGTGACGGCGATCCAGAAGGGCCAGCCGATCTTCACCTGCAGCGCCTCGTTCCAGTACGACGAGGAAGGCTTCGAGCACCAGGGCCAGATGCCCCAGGTGGTCGGCCCCGAGAACCTGCCGTCGGAAGTGGAACTGGCCGAGCGCATGGCCGATCAGTTGCCCGAGCATATTCGCGACAAGCTGCTGTGCGCCAAGCCCATCGAAGTGCGCCCGGTGACCGAGAAGGACCCCTTCAACCCCAAGCCTGGCGACCCGGTGAAGTACGCGTGGTTTCGTGCCGACGGCAACCTGCCCGACTCCCAGGCGCTGCACAAGTACATGCTGGCATACGCCTCGGACTTCGGCCTGCTGACCACTTCGCTGATGCCCCATGGCAAGTCGGTGTGGCACCGCGACATGCAGCTGGCCAGCCTCGACCATGCGCTGTGGTTTCACGGCAACCTGCGCGCCGATGACTGGCTGCTGTACGCCATGGACAGCCCGTGGGCGGGCAATGCGCGCGGCTTTGCCCGTGGCAGCATCTTCAATCGCGCCGGGCAACTGGTGGCCTCGTCGTGCCAGGAAGGCCTGATTCGCCATCGCAAGGACTGGGCATGAGCCTGCGCTCGATTCGCCACTGGGTGTTCGACATGGACGGCACCCTGACCGTTGCCGTACATGACTTTGCGGCCATTCGCGTGGCGCTGGACATCCCGGCGCAGGACGACATTCTTACCCATCTGGCGGCCCTGCCTGCGGCAGAGGCGGCGGCCAAGCATGCCTGGCTGCTGGAGCACGAGCGCGAACTGGCAGTGGCCTCGCAGGCGGCGCCGGGGGCGGTGGCGCTGGTGCGCGAGCTGGCGGCGCGGGGCTGCCGGCTGGGGATCCTGACGCGTAATGCGCGCGAGCTGGCGCATGTGACGCTGGAGGCGATCGGCCTGGCCGACTGCTTCCCGGTGCAGGACATCATCGGCCGCGACGAGGCTCCGCCCAAGCCGCACCCGGGCGGGCTGCTGCAACTGGCCCAGGCGTGGGACGTGGCACCGGCGCAGATGGTGATGGTCGGTGACTATCGCTTCGATCTGGACTGCGGGCGTGCGGCGGGTGCGCGCACGGTGCTGGTGAACGTGCCGCAGAACCCGTGGCCGCAGCTGGTGGATTGGCATGCGGCTGATTGTGGGGTGTTGCACGGGATGCTGCAGTAGGTCCGTGCTGGCCTCTTCGCCGGCCTTGCCGGCGAAGAAGCCCGGATCATCAACCCAGGCCCTCGATCAGAACGCCCAGCGCGTAGTCAGCATCAGGTTGCGCGCTTCGCCATAGTAGGTGGTGTCGAAGTTGCCCAGCCCGGCCAGGTAGCGTTTGTCGAACACGTTGTTGGCGTTGAGCGTGAAGCTCAGGTGGTCGTTGTACTGGTAGCGGCCCATCAGGTCGACCAGGGTGTAGCCACCCTGCTTGATGAAGGTGTAATCCTTCACCGTAGGGCTGTAGATCTGGCCGTAGAACGCGCTCTGCCAGTTCACCCCGCCACCCACCGTGACCTTGTCCAGCGCCCCCGGCAGGCGGTAGGTGGTGAACAGCCGCAGCAGTTGCTCAGGCTTGGTGGTGCTCATCGGCGAGCCGAAGATGCGCTGGTGGTCCTTGTCGCGAGAACGCGCATAGGTATAGCCGGCCGACAGGTTCCAGCCCTCCTGCAGTTCGCCGGCAATCTCCAGCTCCACGCCCTCGGTGGTTGCGCCGCGGGTAGCCTTGTAGATCCCCTCGTTGGTGTTGGTGGTGCCGGTCTTCACCGCCACGTTGTCCTGCTCGATACGGAACAGCGCCAGGCTGGCATTGAGCCGCCCCTCGAAGTAGGCCGCCTTCAGCCCTGTCTCGTAGCTGTCGCCCTCCACCGGATCCAGCGGGGTGCGGTTTGCGTCCTTGTAGGTCTGTGGCTGGTAGATCGAGGTGTAGCTGGCATACACCGAGTAGGTGTCGTTGAGGTCATACACCACGCCGGCATACGGGGTCACCACGCCATGCTGCTTGTAGCCGGCCTGGTTGTCGCTGAAGTACACCGGGTTGAGGCCGTCGTAATCGTAGTTGTCGTTGTACTTGAAGGTGCTGACGCGGGTGCCGAGGATCAGCGACAGGTCGTCGGTGGGGCGCAGGCGGGTGGCGATGTACGCGCCGTTCTGGCGCTTGGTCTGCTCGTACTTGCCGTTTTTCGGGAAGTCCGGCACGCCGATCTTGCCGTTCCATTCGTAGATGTTGCCCGGTGTGCCGCCCAGGCTGGTGTCCCAGGTGGCGCCGGTCTGGCGCGAGTTGGCCGCGTTGAAACCCATCACCAGGTCGTGCTGGCGGCCTAGCAGGGTGAAGGGGCCGGACAGGTTGATGTCGGCGGTGTTCTGCACCCGGTGACCTTCCCAGCGGCCCCAGAACATGAACATGCCTTCGCCCGTGGCACGGTCGGGATTGCCGCCGCTGGCGGAGGCAAGGCGCGTGTCGTGGTCGCTCTGCAGCTGGTTGACGCTGAGCTTCAGGCTCCAGTCGTTGGCCAGCGCCTGCTCCAGCGAGGCGAAGTAGGTGCGGTTCTGGAAGTCGCGACGGCTCCAGTCGGCCCCCGGGTTGAACCGGCGCGAAAAGTCGGTGCGTCCGCCATCGGCGAAGTACACCGGGTTGCCGGTCCAGGAGGTGCCGCGCGGGGTGGTGGTCTGCTGGTCGATACCCACGCTCAGCAGGGTGTCGGGGGTGACGTCGACTTCGAGGATGCCGTAGTACACCTCTTTCTTCTGCTGGTAGTGGTCCTGGTAGCCCTTCCTGTCCTGCTGCGCGCCGACGAAGCGCCCGCGCACGCTGCCGCTGTCGTTCAACGGGCCGGAAACATCGCCTTCGCCACGGTAGTCGTCCCAGCTGCCGGCGCTACCCGACAGCGAGGCCTGGAACTGCGCGGTGGGTTTCTTGCGGATCAGGTTGACGGTGGCCGAAGGGTCGCCGGAACCGGTCATCAGGCCGGTGGCCCCCTTGAGCACTTCGACGTGATCGTAGATCGCCATGTCGACATGCGCGGTGCCTTCATCGTATACGCCGTCGTAGATGGTGTTGACGCCGTCGTACTGGAAGTTGGTGATGGCCAGGCCACGGCTGGAGAATTCGGTACGGTCGCTGTCGTAGGCCTGGGCGGAGACGCCGGGGGTGTTGCGCAGCACGTCGGTGATGCTCTGCGCGCCCTGGTCATCCATCTGCTGGCGGGTGACCACGGTGACCGATTGCGGGGTTTCGCGGATCGACAGCGGCAGCTTGGTGGCGGTGCGGGTAGCGGCGGTGGTGTAGGCGCCGGTGTTTTCGGTGGTCTCGCCAAGGGTATTGCTTTCGATGCTGGTGGCCCCCAGCTCGACGGCGCCGCCGTTGCCGGCTGGCACCAGCACGTAGCCGCCATTGGACTGGCGCTGGGCCTGCAGGCCGCTGCCCGCCAGCAGTCGCGCCAGGCCTTCATCGATGCTGTAGCTGCCCTGCAGGCCCGCCGATTGCAGGCCCTGGGTTTGCCGCGCATCGAACGACAGGGTGATGCTGGCGCGGGTGGCGAACAGGCTCAGCGCGGTGCCCAGCGGGCCTGCGGCGATCTGGAAGTGGGTGCTTGCGCTTTGTGCCAGGGCGTTTGACGGCAGCACCGCCAGCAACGGCAACGATGCCAGCGGCAGGCTGAGCAGGGCCAGGTGGACGGCGCGTAGCAGAGGGCGAGGCGCTCGCGGGCAAGGGGCGGACATGCAGGTTTTCCTTCGATTGGCTGGGCAGGGTCGCGGCTTTTTTTCCGCTTTAACTGCGTAGCCGAATGAGAATGAAAATCGGCAACCCGTTTTTCGATGTTTTTTCAGACCGGCTCGACGCTCACCCAGTACCGCGTGAGGTAGCGTACCTTGACCGGCAGCGAGGTGCCCAGGTTCTGCAGGACGGTGTCGGTATCGTCGATGCGAAAGGCGCCGGACAGGCGCAGGTCGGCAATACGCTCATCGCAGCGCAGCAGGCCGGGACGGTAGCGGCGCAACTCGCTGATGAAGTCGGCCAGGCGCCACTCGATCACGGTCAGCATGCCGTCGGTCCAGGCACCTGTGCCGGGGACCGCGCTACCGACCGCTCCGAGCTGATGCGCGTCGAAGCTCACGCTTTGCCCGCTGTCCAGGCGCAGCACTTGCCCGGGCTGATCGGCGGGGCGGACCTCCACGGCGTGCTCCAGTACGCTGACCCGGCTCAGGCCGCCCTCGCTGTGCACGCTGAATCGGGTGCCCAGGGCGCGGATGCGGCCTTCCGGGGTTTGCACCAGGAAGGGCCGGCCTGCGGCGTCGGCGGCGGTTTGCACCATGATTTCGCCGCTGTACAGGCGCAGCAGGCGCTGCTGGCCGTCGAATTCGATATCCAGCGCGGTGTCGGTGTTGAGTTCCAGTTGACTGCCATCGGCCAGTGTCACGTGGCGGCGCTGGCCCTTGCCGGTACGCAGCCCGGCCATCAGCTCGCGGCCCGTGTCGCTTTCGCGCACGGCCCAGCCGGTGATGCCCACGCCCATCAGCAGGGCCAGGGTCTTGAGCACGGCGCGGCGTCGCGCGCGTACGCCGGCCAGGGTCGGCAGGGCCACGTCGGCGGGCAGGCGGCCAAGCTGGCGCTGCAGTTTTTCCACCCGCGCCCAGGCCTGGGCATGGGCCTGGCTCTTGCCCAGCCAGTCCCGCCAGGCCTGCACCTGGGCCTCGCTGGGCGGAGCGGCGTTGAGCTTGACGTACCAGCTGGCCGCCGCCTCCAGGGTTGAGTAGTCCAGGGGCTGGGCCATGTCAGTCGTCCGTCAGCAGCAGGCAGTGGGTCATGGCGCGAATCATGTGTTTTTTCACCGTGGTCACCGACACGCCCATGCGCTCGGCGGTGGCCACGTAGCTCAGGCCCTCGAGCTGCACCGCCAGGAATATCTGCCGGGTGCGTTCGCCCATGCCGTCGAGCAGGGTATCGACGGCCACCAGGGTTTCGAGAATCAGCAGGCGCGTCTCTGGCGACTCGACGACGCGCTCCGGGCGGGTGGCCAGCTCGGCGAGGTAGGCCTGTTCCAGGGCCTTGCGGCGAAACTTGTCGACCATCAGCGCATGGGCGATGGCGCCCAGGTAGCTGCGCGGTTCACGAATGGTCTGGGCATTGCGTGCGGTCAGCACCCGGATGAAGGTGTCCTGGGCAAGGTCTGCGGCATCGCTGGCGTTGCCCAGGCGCGCGCGCAGCCAGCTTTTCAACCAACCGTTGTGTTCGCTGTAGAGCGCGTGCAGGGCAGCGTGATCGGGTGCGGGCATGGCGCGGAGGATACTGAGTAATTGATAATTAGTCGCATTATTGTGGTTTGCCGGCGGATTGTGCAAGTGCTGGTGCTTGACCTGCGTCAGGCACGGGCGAAGACTGGTTGACCCTTTACAGACACGAGCGAGGCGCTTCCCATGAGCCACAAGGCCATTTACGTTCAACCCGGCGGCGGATATGACAAGGTGCAGGTGGGCACGTGCGAAGCGCCGGCGCCGCAGGCGGGCGAGATCACCGTGCGCCTGCGTGCCAACTCGCTCAACTACCACGACTTTGCCGTGGTCAGCGGCATGTGGGGGCCTGCCGAGCCGCGCATTCCGATGGCCGATGGTGCCGGTGAAGTGGTGGCCGTGGGCGCCGGGGTCAGCGAGTTCGCTGTCGGTGATGCGGTGGTCAGCACCTTCTTCCCCGACTGGCTGGATGGCGCGCCGCTGATCGAAGGCTTTGCCACGGTGCCGGGCGATGGCATCGACGGCTATGCCCGCGAGCAGGTGACGGGCCGTGCCACTTCGTTTACCCATGCGCCCAAAGGTTGGAGCCACGCCGAAGCGGCCACGCTGACCACTGCGGGCTTGACCGCCTGGCGTGCACTGATGGCCGACGACGCACTCAAGCCAGGCGACACGGTGCTGGTGCAGGGCACCGGTGGGGTATCGATCTTCGCCTTGCAGTTCGCCAAGCTGGCGGGTGCCACGGTGATCGCCACCTCCTCCAGCGACGCCAAGCTCGAACGCCTCAAGGCCCTGGGCGCCGACCACCTGATCAACTACCGCACCACCCCGGCCTGGGGCGAGCAGGTGCGCAGCCTGACCCACAATCGTGGTGTGGACCATGTGATCGAAGTGGGCGGCCCGGCCACGCTGGAGCAATCGATGATTGCCGCGCGCATTGGCGGGCACATCTCGTTGATCGGTATCCTCACCGGCGTGGCGGGGCAGTTGCCGCTGGTGCAGGCGCTGGTGCGCCAGTTGCGCCTGCAGGGGGTACTGGTAGGTAGCCGTGCCCAGCAGCAGGCCATGGTGCGCGCCATCGACGCCAACGGCCTTCGCCCGGTGATCGACAAGCACTTTGGCCTGGAGCAGATCGCCGATGCGTTCCGCTATCAGGAAACCAACCAGCATTTCGGCAAGATTGTGCTGGATATCTGAGGCACGCCCCGACACGACAAAGCCCGCTTCTGGCGGGCTTTGTCGTGTCTGATACGAGGAAATCAGGTAAGGCGGGTAGGCAGTTTCCTCAATTGGGATGAGAGGTGTCTTGACCACTGTGGGGCTGCTGTTCACAGCGGTTCATCTGGGGTTTCCTGGCGCGCCTGAGTCTGCAGGTGAACGAAAAGGCATGAATTGTCTTGGCGGAATCTTGCGACTAAAATCAGTCGCAGTCGGAGGTTCAATGTCCCGCCACGAAAAGCTTCTGGCCAAATTGAGCAACAAGCATTCCGTATTCACCTGGGGTGAGCTGACCGCGCTTTTGAGCGGCTTTGGATATCGACAGATCAACGGTAACGGAAGCCGAGTGAAGTTCGATAACGGGAATCCGCTGGCGATGATCAACTTGCATAAGCCACATCCCGGCAACGAGCTGAAGGCTTACATCAGATGCCAGGTTATTGAACACTTGAAAGCCGGAGGGTTGATTTGATGGGCACACTGTTGCATTACAGGGGGTATCACGGCTCCATTGAAGCCAGCCCAGAAGACAACTGTCTATACGGCAAGGTGCAGTTCATCCGGGCTCTGGTGAGCTATGAAGGAGAGACTGTGGCACAGTTGGACGCGGCATTTCGCGAGGCCGTGGATGACTATCTACACACATGTGCAACCTTGCATCAGGCTCCCGAAACCCCATGTAAAGGCTCATTCAATGTGAGGGTTGGCCATGACCTGCATTTGGCCGCCAGCGTGGTTGCCAACCGGCAGAGTATTTCGCTCAACGACCTGACGCGCCGGGCATTGACCGCCTACCTGAGTCACCATGAGTAGTACGATACGCTTGCAGCGCGCCTGAATACGCGCCACGACAAAGCCCGCTTCTGGCGGGCTTTGTCGTGTCTGGCGGTTGAGGTCAGAAGTCGTAGCGCACGTTGGCGGTGAAGGTGTCGGCATCGAAGCCGCTGCTGGTCAGGTAGTTGTACGACCCCCCCACGCTCCAGGCACCGACGCGGTAGGTTGCGCCCAGGCCCAGCTCGTAGCTGTCGCGGGCCGGGGTGGCGCCGCGGGTGGTGAATGGCGTGCCACCCAGCACGAAGGTGGAGGTGGTGCCGGCCTTGTCGCCGATGAAGTCATGCCAGGCCATCAGCTTGGCTTCGGGCTCCAGGCTGCCCACGCCCAGGTCGAAGGCGGCTGCCAGGCGTGCGCCCAGGCCCATCTCGCCGATTTCGTAACGCTGGCTGCCGACGTGGAGCGCCGCCGAGCTGCCTTTTTCACGGTACGAGTCGATCGAGACATTGGCGTAGCGCGCGCCGATCTGCGGCTCGAGCACTACCTGGCGGTCGAGCTGGAAGGTGTAGCCGGCCAGCGCGTTGACGCCGAAGATCTCGCTGTCGTAGTCGGCCTTGGCGCGGCTGCCGGCGATGTAGCGTTTGGACTCGTTGTCGTTCCAGCCGTACATCACCGAAGCGTCGACGAAGTAGTTGTCGTGGGTCCAGTTGCCGTACAGGGTCAGGGCATGGCCGCTGACATCGGTCTTGTTGCCCCGGTCGGATTTGACGTCGCTGGTCAGGTAGCTGTACGCCAGGCCCACGGTGGTATCGGGGTCGAGCTTGCCGTCGGCGCCCACGGCGATGCCGTTGGTGTTGGCATCGTAACCGTCGATACCGTGGCGACGATCCTGATCGGCATCGCTGGACAGTGCCTGTACCCATACGCCAGTGCCCGACAGGCCTTCACCGGACGACAGGCCGTTGCGGGCATTGCTGGAGCGGCGGGTGACGGCGTTGCCCACCAGGGTCTGACTGCTGGTGGCGGCATTGATCACGCCGCGGCTGACATCCGGGGTCAGGGTTTCGGCGAGACTGGCCAGTTGCGCATCGCTGCTGGCGTTGGCGAAGGCCTGGAATACCGGATCGCTTTCGCTGAGCCGGCCCATCACGGTGTTCTTGAACGGTTGTATGGCATTGACCGCATTGCGCGAAGCACGGGCGCCGAGCAGGTTCTGCTCGATCGCTTCATCGCTGCGGGTTGCGACCAGCGCCTTCACGTCCTGGCCCTCGATGCCGAAGTTTTTCACTTCGAGCAGCGCCGAGGACGAGACCACCGACAGGTTCTGCGCTTCTTCCCAGGTGCCGGAGTTCAGCAGGGTGTAGCGGGTGCCCTGGGCCGGGGTGCGGAAGTCGTCGGAGCGGGCTTGCAGCTCGATCTGGCTACCTGCGGAGAAGTAGGTGTTGCCGGTCACCTTGAGGATCGGTGAATCGGGCAGCGTCGTGTTATCCAGCAGCAGACGCAGGCGGGCGGTGTCGCTGTCGAGGTCGAGATCGCCGTCCAGCGTGGTGTGCGGCGCCAGCAGGGTCAGGGTGCCACCGTCGATGTCCACGTAGCCGGCACGGATGGTCGAACCGCCGAAAGCCACGTCGCCTTTGACCAGCACGCCACTCAGCCCCAGCAGATCGCCTTTTACCTGGCCGCCGGACCAGTAGAAGTACGACTGCGCGTTGCTGTCTTCGGCCAGAATCGCCGCAGTGCCGCCTTCGAGCAGGCCGGCGGTCTGGGTGATCGAAAACAGGTTGCTGCCGCTCAGGTTGACCAGATGGATGCCGATGCCATCTGCCGAAATGGTGCCGCTGTTGTTGATGTTGCTTTTGTAGGGCGGGGTGATGGACCCGCTGAAGACGGCATTCTCGACTTCGATACCGGCCGAGTCGGCGCCACGCGCGGTGATGGTGCCGCTGTTGATGATGCTCGACTGGGTGGAGGTGATCATCATGCCGTTGGCGTTCTGGCCCGTCACGGCAATGCTGCCGCTGTTGATCACATCACCGGCAATATTGGCCAGGTACAGGTCCAGGCCCATGGCGCCTTCGCCGGTCACGTTGATGCTGCCCTGGTTGACCAGGTTGCCGCCGATGCTAGAGTCGAGGGTGAGGGAAATGGCCGAGGGAATATCGGTGGCACTCGCCGCGCTGAGGTTGATCGCGCCGCTGTTGGTCAGGTTGCCCAGCACAGTGACATCGATCAGCTCGACGCCGGCGTTCTGCGATTTGCCGCTGAAGGTGGCGCTGCTGAAGGTATCGCCGGTATTGCTGTAGGCACCGGAGCTGAGGTCGTGATTCAAGTCGATAGCGGGAGAGGCATTGGCCGTGGCTGTAGCAGCGGCAATGGAAAGCGCCAGCAGTGAGCGGCGCAGCGATGCAGTATTCAAGAGGGTGTCCCTTCCAGGGTCGGAAACCGACGCGGGACAACCAGCGCATGCTGCGTCTGTTTCGGCCATCCCTGCCGGCTTGTCAGTGAGTGCTGAATCAAGCGCTGGGTACTGTACAGGATGGTTGTAGGACAATTCAGCAGCAAAAGCCGGGTAGGCTGCTTTTCACGGAAAAAATGTGAATCAGCCTGCATCTGTAGGGAAAACAGGCAGATTGGCGGGAATTTAATGGGTCGTGTGGGGTCGACCGGTGTCGTCCTGGCGAAGGCCAGGACGTCTTGCAACCGCAATCAGGCGAAGCTGATGTTGATGCGCTGCTGGCCGTAAACGACTTTGGCGGCAGAGATCAGCTGGTGCGGGATCTCCACGAACGGAATGTCGGAGTTGGTCAGGGCGATGTCCACCAGTTGCACCATGATCGAGTTCTTGCGCACCAGGATCACGTCCGACCAGTCGGTGTTGGTCATGGCCAGCGGGATGAAGTCGGAGCGCTTCATGAAGCTGCTCAAGGCTTCCAGCACGCCCAGGTTCTGCTTGGTGCCGTTGGGGCTGTGGCAGCAGTCGTTGAGCAGGATGAAGCCATCCGGGCCGACCAGTTCCTGGTAGTACATCAGGTCGCGCAGGATGAATTCGTACTGGTGGCTGGCATCGATGTACACCACGTCGAAGGTCTCGATGCCGGTACGCGGCTGGATCGCGTCGATGGCGCTGATGGTGTCGGCGCGGATGACGGTGACGTTGTCCTTGTCGGCGAAGCGGTCCAGGCATTGCTGGTAGAGGTTGTCGAAGGTGGCCTGCTCATGCATCGGGCCGCCGTAGTAGTAGGCGTATTTCTCTGGTGGCTCGACCCATGGCGGCAACTGGTCGAATGGGCTGTAGTCGTCATTGGAGGCAGGGCTCCAGCTGTCGATCAGCACCATCTTTTCCGGGGTCAGGGCCTGGTAGAGCTTCATCGCGTTTTCGCCGCGCAGCACTCCCAGTTCCGCTACCACCGGCTGCTTGCCATAGGCGGTAAACACCGCGTTGAGTACGTGATAGAAGGTTTCACGGTAGGTTGTGCAGACTTTCATCGGTGACCTGCTCTGCTGCTAGTTCGGTTGCCAAGCATATCGGCCTGGCAATCGATTTCGAGAGGGCCGGTTCGATGCAATTTGTGACGCGCCCGATCAGCGCGTCACTGTGCATTGCTCAAGCCTGGGCCAGGCGGCCGACGCGTAGCCAGCCAAGCACGACCGCGCCAATCAGCAGGAAGCCGAGGTAGCCGAACAGCGGGTAGACCTGACCCACCAGGCTGACGAACCCGACCAGGCTGCCAACGAACGCCAGGGCGCCGGCGGCCGCCGAGCCGATGCGGAACGTGCGGGTGCCCGCTGGCAGCAATCGCGCCGAAAAGGAGTACAGGGTGCCGACGGCGGTGTTGAGGATCATCAGGAAAATGACCACGGCCATCACCAGGCCAAGCACCGGTGAAATCTCGGTGGCGATGGACAACATGGGCATGGGCAGGTCGGCCACGCTGTCCAGGCGCGACAACAGCCCCAGGCTCATCACCAGCATCAGCACCCCCAGCAACGCGCCGCCGAAGATGCCACCCCAGATGGCGTGCTTCTCGGTCTTTGCGGTGCCGCCCATGATCGACAGAAAGGGCACCCCGGCCACGATGTTGTAGGACACGTACAACAGTGCCCCCAGCAGCCAATGGCTGGCGCCGGCGTCCTGCTGGCTGGCCAGTTGATCGAGCTCGCCGAAACTCAGGCCTCGGGTGGCCACACCATACAGGGCCACCGCTACTGCCGTGAGAATCAACAGCGGGGTGGCGGCGCCGATCATGCCAATCACCTTCTGCACATCCAGGCACACGATGGCGACCACGATCACGGTTACCGCCAGGCTGCCGAACAGGGCCGGGATGCCGAACTGCTGCTCCAGCAGGGCACCGCCACCGGCCAGCATGACCACGGTCACCGCAAACATGAAAAAGGTGATCATCAGGTCGACGAAGGCGCCCAGGTAGCGTCCGCACAGGGCGTTCACCACGTCTTTATGGGAGCTGGCCCGCAGGCGGCTGCCCATGCCTGCCAATGCCATGCCGAGAAAGATGAACAGTGAGGCGCTGACCACTGCCCCGAGCAATCCCCATACGCCGAAATCGACGAACATCAGCAGCAGTTCCCGACCGGAAGCGAACCCGGCGCCAACAATCACACCGACGAACGCGCCGGCTATTTTCAGGCTCTCTTTCATGACGATTTCCCTCGAATTATTGTTGTTAGGGCTTATGGGGCGGGCCACTTTCCGTGGCCATGCCGGGGCATCGCAGTGGCAGGCGGCAAGGGTGTGCTAGCGGGCGCCGACCCAGGCCTGGACTTCGATCTCTACGTCGACCCCCAGTGCCAGCTGGCTGCCGCCGACCGTGGAGCGCACCGGAAAGCCATTGTCGAAGTAGCGCTTGTACACCTCGTTGAAACCGGCGAAATGTTGCATGTCGGTCAGCCAGACCGTGGCCTTGACCACCTGATCGAACCCCACACCGCACTCGGTCAGGGTTTCGCCGATACGGCTCATGACCGCCTCGGTTTGCTCGCGGATATCCCCGAGCACCACGTTGCCCTGTGGGTCCATTGGTACCTGCCCCGAGAGAAACAGGAAATCGCCGACACGGATGGCCTTGGAGAACGGGTAGGGCAGATGGCTGGGGTAACGCTGCAGTTGTTCGGACATGGCATTGAACCTCGTGGGTGATGAATGATTAACGCAAGCGGGCAGGTGCCAGGCGCTGTGGCTCGACACCTTGATGAAGCAGTGCTTGGGGCAGCGGCTGATCGAGCAACTGGGCGCAGGCCAGTTGCGACACGCCGGCCGCAGACTGGATGCCATAGCCGCCCTGTGCCGCGAGCCAGAAGAAGCCTTCGCGGTGATTGTCCCAGCCGACCACCAGGTCGCCATCGGCGACGAACGAGCGCAGGCCGGCCCAACTGTGACGCGGGCGGCGGATGGTCAGGGAGGTGGCGGCCTCGATGTGGTAGATGCCGGTGGCGATGTCCAGCTCTTCAGGCATCACGTCATGAGGCGGCACGGGGTCGGCGTTGGCCGGGGAGCCCAGCAACTGGCCGGCATCGGGCTTGAAGTAGAAGCTTTCGTCGATGCCGATCACCGTGGGCCAGCGCGAGAAATCCATGCCCTGGGGGCCGTCGAAGGTAAAGGCTGTGCGTCGGCAGGGCTGCAAGCCGATGGGCTTCACGCCGCACTGCTGCGCAACCTCATCAGCCCAGGCGCCTGCGGCATTCACCAGCGTGCGCGCGCGCAACTGGCGACCGTCGGCCAGGGTCAGGTGCCAGTGACCGCCTTCGCGCGTGGCGACGCTCAGTTGCGCATCGCATTGCAGCACACCACCGGCACGGCGCGCGGCGCGCAAGAAGCCCTGGTGCAGCGCATGCACGTCCAGATCGCGGGCGTCGGTTTCGAGCATCGCGCCAACCATTGCTTCCGGGTTCAGGCACGGCACCAACGCGAGCGCATGCTCGGTACCGATCAACGACACATTGCCAGCCTGTGCTGCACCGGCAGCGAAGGTCTGTTCCAGCAAAGCCTGTTGCCCTTGGCCTGCGACATACAGGCAACCGCGAGGCTCCAGCAGCGCATGCTCGGTGAAATCAGCGGGCGGTTGCTCATAGAAAGTGCGGCTGGCGCGGGTCAAGGCCTGGATCTGCGGTGTGCCGTAACTTTCCATGAACATGGCTGCGGAACGGCCGGTGGCGTGATAGCCCGGCTGGCTCTCGCGCTCGAGCACCACGACCCTGGCTTGCCCAGCCAGGCGATAGGCCAGGGAGGCCCCCGCTATACCGCCGCCAATGATGGCGAAATCGAAACATTCGCTGTCGTGCATACCGAGGTGCCTCCTGTTCCGAGTGGGAGAAGCAATGTCTTCGCCGCTGTTCTTGTAATTCTCAGATACGAGAAATGTAAGATATGAGAATTTTCCAGTCAACCTATTACCTTGAGGTATTATTTTTGGCCCTTGCCCGGCTTGGCCCAAGGCATCGTTTCCGTATGGCAGAGAAGTTTGCATGAGCTCCGATCCAGTCTCGCGTTCCCCGGCCCACCCCTTGATAGATCGCGCCCAGGTGGGTGCCCGTCTTCGTGTCATACGCAAGAACCAGAAGCTCACGCTCAAGCAATTGTCCGAGCGTTCAGGCGTGGCGCTGTCGACCCTGTCGAAGATGGAGCTGGCGCAGGTATCGGTGAGTTACGAGAAGCTGGCGGCGGCAGCGCGGGCATTGGGTGTGGACATCGCCCAGCTGTTCAGCCCGGCCAAGGTGAGCGTGGGGGCGGTACAGCCCACGGTGGTGAGCACGGCCATCGATACGGCGGCGGGTTACAGCACGGGCAACTACGAGTACCACCCGATGGCGGGGGATTTTCCCGGGCGCAACATGACGCCGATGTATGCCCGCATCTGCGCGCGTGAGATGAGCCAGTTCGAAGACTACATTCGCCACCCCGGGCAGGAGTTTGCCGTGGTGCTTTCGGGCCGTGTGCGCATTCAGTTCGAAACGGGTGAATCCGTCAGCGTTGGTTGCCGGGAGACGGTGTATTTCAACAGCGCGATCGGGCACATCTACCTGGCTGAGGGCGAGGCGGGGAGTGACGCCGAGGTGATGGTGGTAATGACGGAGGTCTGACCTTGTGCTCGGCAGATTCCGAAAGCCATGGGGTGAGTGCCCCATGGCTGGCCGTTCAGGGGGTCAGCGCGACGCCCAGGCGTTGAAGCGTTGCTCCAGTTGTTCGCCATGGTCGGCCCAGAACAGGGGGTCTACCGGCACCTGCTGGGAAAGGTTGGCTGGCGCGGTGGGCAGTTCGGCGATGCGGTCCTTGTCGAGCAGTTGCATGGCCTGCAGGTTGGCGGCGCCGTAGTCGATATGTTCGGCGAAGCTTTTCTGTTGCGCGGGGTCGAGCGTGAAGGCAATGAACTCGCGGGTTTTCTCCTGGCGCGAAGCGCCCCGCGGGATAGCCCAGGAATCGAACTCGTAGAGGCCGCCGGACCAGACGATGTCCAGGTCATACTTTTTCTTCTGCTTGGCCGAGAGGCGGCCGTTGTACACCGAGCTCATCACCACATCCCCCGCGGCGAGATACTGAGGTGGCTGGGCGCCGGCTTCCCACCACTGGATATGCGGCTTGATCTCATCCAGCTTGGCGAAGGCGCGGTCCTGGCCTGCCTTGGTGGCCAGCAGCGTGTAGACGTCAGCGTGCGCTACCCCGTCGGCGATCAGGGCGAACTCCAGAGTCGACTTGGCCAGCTTGCGCAGGCCGCGCTTGCCCGGGAATTTCTCCACATCCCAGAAATCCTTCCAGCCGGTGGGGGCTTGCTTCAGCTTGCTGGTGTTGTAGGCCAGCACCGTCGAGTACACCAGAAACCCTATGCCGCAGGGCTGGATGGCGCCGGGAACGAAATGCTTGGTATCGAGGCCGATCTGAGCTGGGTCCAGCGTCTCGAACATGCCCTCTTCACAGCCCCGGGCGAGCTCGGCGGACTCCACCTCCACGGCATCCCAGGACACGCTGCGGGTATCGACCATGGCCTTGACCTTGGCCATTTCGCCGTTGTACTCGCCGGAAATGATCTTGCTGCCCCGGGCTTGTTGCCAGGGCTTGTAGAAGGCCTTTACCTGAGCCTCCTTGTTGGCGCCACCGAAGGAGACGATGGTGAGGTCGGCCGCGAGGCCGTGACTGGCAGTGACTATCCCCGTTGCGAGTGCTGCGAATTTCAGAGCTTTGATCATTATTGTTATCTCCTACTGTTCAAGGGTGATTGCACATCACTCGAGACACCGGGATCAATCGGTCCTCCCAGACGAGAGACATCCGGTTCTCGTTCCATGCGCTGCAGGGCAAACCGCACAGCTAACAGCAAGGCTCGCCACGCAGCGCAGTGTTCTCCTAAGGTGGTTTTGTGGTGCCCTAAGGTTTCATGGGGGTAAGGAGGGTAAAAGCTGACTTTTTCGATTCTTGGATTGGGGTTTACTAAACTATGAATGGATGAGGGGGTTCAATTGTCACTCCCGGATGTGCTGACGATTTTTGCCATGCGATGTCATACAGGCATGAAAAAGCCCGCGCTTGGCGGGCTTTCTGGGATCGTGTCAGAGGCTGTGTGCGTACTTCTCATCAACCTTGCGTCTTTCAAGCGTGTACTGCTTCAGGTCGATTTCATCCGTGGCCAACCTTGAGTCGAGATTGTCCATCTCGCTTCTTTTCAAGTTGGACACGTGCGCTTTAGTGGCTTGATAGTTGATCGACTCTGCAGCTTCATACCCGCTGACAGGGTCCCATAAGATCGAGATAGGCCAGAGCAAAAGGTTGACCACGCCAAACCCGTAGGAGCGTCCATAAAAGGAACCCCCGCCAGGCAGGAGGCCAAGTGCGGCTCCCATGCCAGGGCTCTTCTCCTGAACCGCGAGGTTACTTGCCTTGTAACTTGCGAGTTCCGATTGTTGGACCGAATTGAGGCCGGTTGCGCAGCCTGTGCTCAATACTATGAGCATGGCTGCCGTCAAATTGCGAAGAGCGAACATCCTGGATTCCTTTGGTACCAATCGCGCTCGGCCCCCTCCGGACCGAGCCGTGGCGGATTCTACAGGGGGTGTGATGTTTTTGTGCCATCATTGGCGGATTTGACACAGTTCCATCAGAGTGGGTGGTGCGGATTGACTTTGGTCTTCCCATCTTCCCAGCCTGCGTGGGAGCTCAAAACTCAGAAAGCCCCAGCGGCCCTGAGGTTCCGTATTGCGGAATTTCAGGCAAAAAAAAAGACGTCCGAGGACGTCTTTTCTTTGTTTGGTGGGCCGGGGTAATTTGAATTCGTTCGGTAAGTTATTGATTTATAGCATTAATAACTATTTTAATTTTTAGTTGGAATACCAATTGGAATACTGCACTCCGCTTGACCACCCGTTTGCATTCGATCTGACCAGCACGTCTCGTAACCATGATTGGCAGTGAACGACCCAGGCTGTGTGAAAACCTAACCAGAAATTGAAGTGCGCGCACCTACGCGCAATCTGAAATTGATCAGCTGATTAGCAGAGCTGGATTTGACGTAGGGACTCGGTTTTCAGTCCTGTTTTATCCGAGCAAGCTCACAAACGTTTTCACACAGCCTGGACTCAAAGCAGCCCTCGAATGTCTACGACATCAGAGGCAATATATACGGGAGTTCGCGCTGCCAAGGTTGTTCGTTAAAGAGCACTGCACACCGGGCCCACAGAGCCAGGTGACTCGCTAGGAGCATGCAGCAGTGCTCGATGCATGCAGAGCCGCCTAGGCTCCAGCGCCCAAAGAGGGAGTTTTACACACCATAGCGAACAACGCTGACGAGTTGGGGAGCGTAGAGAACTAGCCACCCCTTCATACCTAGGCAAGGTGTATAGCTGCCTGTCTGAGATGCAAGATTTTATGCCGCCCACTTCCTGCCTTGACTCGCATAATCGAGTATCAGCTCGAATACGTTATTGCACTTTTCCTTGAAGATCGCCCGGTTATAGCTGTCTGGCAGGTTGTTATCGAGTACTTGCTCAACGACTGTGCGGACGATGCGCTGGGTCTGGCCATCCTTGAACCAATCTTGCACCAAGACCTTGGGCTGGCCGTCCAGCAAGCGTTGCAGGAGCGACTTGGCAGCCAGCTTAACCTTTTGGGTTTCATCTTGGGTCATGCTGTCCTTCTTCAATAGGTCGAACAGTTCCAGTTCATCCTCACTCAGCCCTTCTCGAATATGTCGGTCGTCTTCGGCGCTCAGAGCTTCCATATAACGCAGCAGCTCTTCGTGGTAATCCTCGGTGGCCGAACCGCCAGCGTTGTAGCGATCGATGATTTCCTGCAGGCGCTGAGCGAAGTCGCTGCGAGTTTTATTCACAGCCAGCATCTGCGCGATCTTCTGCTCCAGAAAGCCACGCAGATCGGCGATCTCGATGTTCTTGTAGACAGTCTGTTTGAACTCTTCCCGCAGCTTGTCGAAGTCGATCTTGCTTAGGTCCCAGGTGCGGCCCTTGCGCACGATCTGGTAAGCGCCCTGTGGTTCTTGTTGATGAAAGGCTTCGGCATTATCCACCACCACGCTTTCATCCAGCAGTTCGTCGATGCGCCGTGTTACTTGGTCGATATCTACCTGTTCGACCAGGCTGTCGATCACTCCGCGCAGGTAATCGAAAGCCGCCACCACCCGCACTAATTGGTTACCGAGGATTTCCGGTTTGCACGCCTCGTACAGGGCGACGATGGTGTTCTGGTAGACGTTGAAGGTCTTCCGCCACTCCTCGTTGCCTAGCAGGATGTCGGCGAACTCGTTGAAACGACCGAGGTTCTTGAAGATCTCCTCACGACCCAACACTTCTTCCAAGGTGATCCCACGCTCGCGGCAATAACCTAGGCCTTCGGCAATAGCTTCGTCCAGCAGACCACGCAATACACTTTTATCTTGTACAGGCGGTTCGTTGGTACCTTCTTCGCCCTGAGCATAGTCCTTTAACGCCTGCTTCATATTGCGGAAGACGTTGTAATAATCAACGATTTCACCGTTGCTCTTGGGGATGCCATTGATCTGGTGCGAGGTCACCCGATTGGCTCGGGCGATGGTCTGCATCAGGGTGTGCCCCTTCATCGGCTTGTCGAGGTACAGGGTCGAAACGGTCGGCGCATCGAAGCCGGTCAGCCACATGGCACAGACGAATACTAGCTGCAGCGGATGCTCGGGGTCTTTGAAGTTGTGCTCGATATCATGGCCGTGCTCGTCCAGCGCATTGATGCGCTGGCGATGGCGGACGACTTCCAGGCCCTGCAGCTTGAACTTCTCCTCCTCGCCTGCTTCCTCGCTGATTATCACCGCCATCTGCACGGCATGCATATAGGTGACGACTTTTTTCAGCCGAGCCTTTTCCACCTCGTTGGGCGTTTCCTTGATCCTCTTGCGCAGGGCTTTCAGTTCTTCCTTCCACAGCCGCTGCACCTTGTCGTACAGCTTTACCGCCGTGAACTTGTCCACTGCGATGACGATGCCCTTGCCCAAGTAACCCCGGCGGGGGAAGTGGTAGACGATGTCGCGGGCGATTGTCTCCATGCGGTCGTCACGCTTGATCACCTGTACTTCCTGGGCGAACTGGCGTTCGAGCTTTTCCTGCTGCGCCTCGTCGAGGTTTTCCTCTTCGAGAATCTGATAGAACTCTTCGCTGAGGTCGTCGTTCTGGATCAACACCTCGGGCACGCGCTTCTGGTAGAAAAGCGGCACGGTGGCGCCGTCGTCCATTGACTGCTGGAAGTTGTATTCGGATACGTAATCGCCGAACCACTGGTTGGTCTTTCGCTCGCGGCCCAGCAGTGGCGTACCAGTAAAGGCGACGAAGTTTGCTCGGGGCAGACCGGCGCGCATGTTTTCCCCCAGACTCTTGTACTGGGTGCGGTGCGCCTCGTCGACTATCACCACGATATCGTCGCGATTCGACAACAGCGGGTAGGCCTTGCCTTTGTCGTAGCGGAACTTCTGGATCAGGGTGAACACCAGGCGCTTGCTCTGGCCGAGGAAGGCACGCAGTTCTTCGCTGTTTTTTGGCCGGACGGCCTCGTGGTTCTGCACCGTGCCAGTATTGAGGAAGTTGCGGAAGATCTGCCCGTCGAGATCGTCACGGTCAGTGACCACCAGAAAGGTGAAGTGCCCCGGCAGTTTGCGCAGGATCTTGCGTGCATAAAAGATCATCGAAAAGCTTTTGCCCGAGCCCTGGGTGTGCCAGAACACGCCGAGCTTGCCGCGCAGCGCCTTGCGTTGCTGGAAGCGCGCGAAGGCGCGGTTGACGCCGATAAACTGGTGGTTCTGGGCGATGATCTTCTGCGTCTGCTTGTGGAACAATACGTAGCTCTCCACATAGTCCAACAGCCGCTCGGGGGCGAACAGGCCATCGATCACCCGCTCTATACTGGTGCCCTGCTCCTTGATCTGTGCACGGTCGAGCTTTTCCTTCTCATCTTCTACCCGCAGCCAGCTGAAGAAATGCTCCCACTCGGCGGTCAGACTGCCGACTCGGGTTTCCAGGGCATTGCTGAGCACGCAAACGGCGTTTGTGAGGAAGACTTGCGGGATAGTCTGGCGGTAACGCACCAGGTTGTCGTCGTAAGCATTGCGCAGAGGAACCTTGGCGTTTTTCAGCTCGATAAATACCAGGGGGATGCCGTTCACGTACAGCAGCATATCCGGTCGCAGGTATTTGTCGTTGATGCCCTTGATCCAGAGCTGGGTTACAGCGAGAAAATCGTTATTGCTCGCCTCAGAGAAGTCGATCAGCCGTAGCTGCTCCTGCTCCCATTGGCCGTTCTGCTGGTATCGCACCGCGATACCGTCGCGTATTAAGCCATCCAGTTCAAGGTTGGCGGCCACTAGGGTCATGGCCTGTCGGCGCTCGGCGAACTGCGTCAAGGCCTGCTCCAGCGCCCCATCGGGTATCTGAGGATTAAGCCGCCGGGCGGCGGCCTGCAATCTGTCGCCGAGGATCACGTCGCGCTTGTCGCGACGGCCGGAGCCGTCCTGTAAATCGCTGGGCTGCGCGGTCATGCAATTTAGCAACTGATAGCCGTACAGCTCATGCAGCCGACCCAACAGGGTGCGTTCGATATCGTCCTCGGAAAACAGATTATGCATGGGCTACTTCCTGCAGGGCCTCGTCAGCCTCACGCATGCTAGGGGTAAGCTGAATATCGAGTTGGTCGACTGGCAGTTTGCCGGAGATTAGGCGTGCCAAAAGGGCATCTCGCGTAGCTGCCAAGGAACGCTCTTTTTGCGAAAGCAGATGAAGCTCGTTGAAGTGAGGAGCAACAATCTCAGAGAATTTTTTCATGATTGAAGCCGGAGGCTCAGGGACTAAGAAGAAGTCCAGGCAACTCTCCTGGACTCTTTGGCGTCCAGAAGCACCTGTCATACTGAGTTCAGCGTGTTCTCGCAAAATTTTTGATATTGTTAGGAAGTATATGTACTCGGCAGTTAGTGCTTGCTCTCTAAGGACAATGAACTCTGTGGAGCCAATACCTACTTGATCTTCATCAAGCACCATGACGAACCCGCGTTTACCATTCTCTAGCGATGGAGTTATTCGCGGTAGCAGAACGTCTCTGTTACGAAATTTTGAGCCTGCGCTGCCAGTTCGCATTTCCTTGAAAGAGAAGAGCATAGAGTCTGTTGATAGATCATCCATCGCAACGAATGGCTTAGTTTCAGATTTATCAACCTTTTCTGGCGGATTGACCCTAACTAGTTCTGACAACTTTCCTATTTTCCAGTCGACAGGTATCCCTTTATTAAAGGCTGCCTGTTGATGCCCAGGAAAGCGGAAGCGCACAAACCATTCGCGGTAAAGTTCTTCGGCCATTTTTTCCAGCAGTTCAATACGACGTCGATTGCTCGCGATAAGATCGTCGTAGGCGGAAAGTGTGGCAGAAATTTTTCTTTGCGTGGGTTCGTCCGGGATATTCAATACCGTCTTTTTCTTGAAAGATGTATATTGAAACCTGGCAACACCTGTGTGCTGAAGATTATAAACAGCCATGTAGCCAGCAGAGTACAGGGCCTGTAAAAGATAATAGACAAAGCCAGGGTCAAATTTTCTTATATCTAAACGAAGATGGCGGCTAAAGCTTGCGCACAGCACCGGAAATTCGTTGTGTTTTTCAAAGAAATTTTTTGTTAATAATGCACTTCTGCCAGTGGATTGTTTTGCAGTACCACCTGCTGTTTCTAGAATAATATCGCCAGCCTGTAATTTTTTTCGGTCGACTATATGATCAGGAATCCAGCGTTTGGGAAGTTCAATTCCTGCTGAATGCAAGCCAGCGAAATCAGTACCTCGAATGACCTCGCACAGCTGATGACCAACTGTTGGTTCGCCGAGGCCCCACTCACCGTCTCGGCTTTCAATCAAAAGCTCTTCAAACGGTACATCATTCCAGGCAATCACTCCAAAGTCTCGTGGGACACGCTCAGTCTTAATCATGTTTCGACTCATCCTCCATCCGCTCCACTGTCTTTGGCAGCTTCTTCGTTTCAGCTGTGCGCCGGCGCTCGATTTTTTTCAGGCCTTCGGCGGGCGGTAGTTGTTCAGGCATTTTGCCGCGATCACTCAGCAGCGCGTGGACATTGGCGTTGTTTTTGACATGTTCATCGGTAACGCTCCTTGTGGCTACGACCCAAGACTGGCAGCTGCACTCAGGCCTCGCCAGTCAGTTGGCGGATATTGTGGGCTATCACAGCTTCCAGCTCACGGGCTTCGCCATTGAGGCGGGTCAGCTCGTCGTTCATGGCCAGCAGACCTTCGATAAATTCCTCTTCGGTCTTTCCGTCTTCCTCGATGACCACGCCGACATAGCGGCCGGGGTTGAGCGAGTAGTCCTGCTCTTTCACATCTTCCGGAGTGGCCAGTTTGCACAGGCCGGTGACGTCTTCGTACTGGGCGGCGGGAAAACGCTCTTGCAGCCAGTGGATATGCTGGAAGTAGTTTTCCGCACCTTTTACTTCTCCATGCAGTTTTTCCAGAGCAGTTTTTAGCGCTTTTGTTTCGCGGTCGGTGCTGCCGCGCTTTCCTTCGGCCTTGGCGGCTTCGGCCAGGCGCTTTTCGTGCTGGCGCACGGCCTTGTCCAGACGTTTCAGGTTGGCATGCAGGCCGGCGAAGAAGGGATCGAAGGTTTCGCGCAGGGCATGCTGGGCCTGGTTCTTAGCATCCACGTCGGCATCGTCCAGGTGCATGGCCTGGTAAGCGGTATAGGCATCCTGCAGCGGTTTCAGCTCGACCCACTGTTCGCGTAGGTCTTGCACCGCTGCCCGGCCTTCGGCTTCTTGCAGCATATCCAGCAATTGCTCGGACAATGGCTGGATATGCGGCTGGTTTTCCACCAGGCGCGCCACACCAGCGGCAAAGTAACTGTCGACCAAGCGCACGAACTCATTACGCTGGCCGCGATGCAACTTGCTGATGATAGCGATGTTCTGCAATTGCTCGTCGTTGAGTTCGCGCAGGGAGCGGGTGAGCTGGGTGAATATGTTGCGTGCGTCGATAAACAGAATGCGCTTGTCCTGTTTGGCCTTGTCGAAGAACCACAGAGTGGCCGGCAGGGTGACGGTGTAGAAAAGGTTCGACGGCAAGCTGAGCATGGCGTAGATCAGGTTATTTTCGATTAGCGTCTTGCGAATCTCAGCTTCAGAATGGCGGGCGTCGGAGGCCGAATTTGCCATCACCAGCGCGGCGCGGCCCTTGGGTGTGAGTGATGTGGCGAACAGGTTGATCCACAGGTAGTTGCCATTGGGGACGGTCTCTTTACCTTCTTCGCCCTTCTTGGCTTTGGATTTATTGCGCGGGATGCCGTAGGTGTTGAAGCGGCGGTCGTTTTCCACCGTGGCCAGGGATACGTCGTCGACGTTGAACGGCGGATTGGCCATTACGTAGTCGAACTGGCCGAAGCTGTTGTGCGGATCTTCGTAGTAACTGTTGGCCTGCTTGATGGTGCCGCGCAGGCCGTTGACCGCCAGATTCATCTTGGCCAGCTTGACGGTTTCCAGGGTCTTTTCCTGGCCGTAGACGTAGATATCGCCGTCGTTACCGTGATGGGCATCGGCACGGTGCTGCTCGATAAACTGCGCGGACTGCACAAACATACCCGCCGAACCGCAGGCCGGGTCATAAACCTTGCCGCCGTGGGGCTCGATGATTTCCACCATCAGCTTGACCACCGAGCGCGGGGTGAAGAACTCACCGCCGCCCTGGCCTTCGGAGAGGGCGAACTCGGCGAGAAAGTATTCGTAGATCTGGCCGAAGATGTCGCCAGTAGCATTCTGTGGAATGTCGTTGAAGGTACGTAGCAGTTCCTTGGGGATGCCCTTGTTCTGCGCCGAGCGGGTGAGGCGGAAGTATTCATCCTGGGGCAGCACGCCCTGTAGCTCGGGCTTGTACTCCTCGATGGCCTTCATCGCCTCATTGATGGCCTTGGCGATGTCCTTGCTGTCTTCTAGGTTGAGCAGGTAGTCGTAACGGGCGTGGTCGGGCAGGTAGAAGCCGCACTTCTCGATGGCGATATCGGCCAGGGATTTCTCCAGGCGGGTGTCCTTGTAGGCGAGGAAGTCGCGGTGAATGGCCTTCTCGTGCTGCTTGAACTTGTTGTCGGCGAACTTTAGGAAGATCAGTCCCAGTACCGGGGTGGAGTATTCGCTGGCCTTGAGGTCGGAATTGGCGCGCAGGTTATCAGCGGCGCGCCAGAGGTCGGCTTCGAGTTTCTGTAACTGCTCTTTGGTCATGGGTTCTGCTTAAGGGATTCAAAGTGGGCTATGCGCTATGAACAGGAGTATTCCAAGTTCCGCGAGCGTGTGCCAGCCAAAACGCACTATTGCAATATTCAATGGTGAGCTAAGGCATGAAAGGGGGGCGAAGTATTCGGGCGCGCATCGCTTCTGGTTTTGTGGTCATCTCCTGGCGTCCGCTTGTGGCCGTTTTTTGCCGTTGCCGCGTGTGCTTCGAGCAGGTTCGTCAGCAAGAGGTTGTCCGCGCTGAGATATCTGAGATAGATGAAGGCGGGCAAGTGAGCCTGGAAGGCTGCCTACTCACGATTCGAGCTATCCATCAGCAATTGCCGGTCACTCCCTAATCGCTTCCAAACCAATAGAGCAGTGAGCCGATAGTAATACCGGCTGGCGTCGGAATGTTCTTTCAGGTGCTGAGTGAGAAACCAGCGCACATGCTTGAGCTGCCAGGTCCAGGGATTATCGCGTTGCCATCGTTGTTGAATGGCCGCTTGCATGGCTCGGGCTTGCCGTAGGTGGCGTTGCTGCGTGACCTTCGATCCGGTCAGTACGCCGCTCAGGAACAGCGTCATATCGAAGGGCTTGGTCACGCTCGACCACCAATGTAGGCCGAAACCACATCAATCCGGTTATGGCCGAGCTCAAGGCTGATTTGTTGCCGCGCCTGTTGATCCAGGTCGCGGTCAATGCGATAGCAGTGACCCCCATTGACCGGGTCGGCATGGCCCGTGAGCTGCTCGTAACGTTCGCAGGCGTAGGCCGCTCGCAGTTCATGGAAACCCTTCAGCCCGTGTTCATGCAGCGTTTCACGGGCGGGGAGTACAGCCCGATGCAGAAACGCGGCGTAGGTTTCGTCTCGGGCCAGCAAGTTGCGGCTGCGGGGCGGCGACGCATGACGAGCGAGCTGCAGCGCCGCCTTCACCGCTTCATTGGCCTCAACCCATCGCGGCGATGATGCCCCTGAGCGGCCGCCTTTGGTGCCGTCCTGAATGTTGATGCGGCCTAAGTGTTCGGCTTCTCGGTGCAATCGTGGCAGGTCCGCCAGGATTGCTTCGCGAAGGCGCATACCGGTTGTTCGGGCTAACAGGACAATCGCGGCCACCCGCTCGTGTTGCTGTTCGCCCAGCGCCTCTAGTACTCGCCGCACCTGTTGGTGGTCTTGGCCATCCGGCGCGCGGGTGCGTACGGTCGAGCGCTTCTGTCCCAACGCCTGACTCGGGCTGGCGATCCTCACGTCCTGATCACCGCGCAGCGCGGCGAGGGTGCGGTTGACGCTGCTTAGGCGGTTCTGCGCGGTAGCGATGCAGAGTTCACCTTGCTGGATCTGCTGGCGCAGGTACGCGGCGTAGTCGTGCAGCGTCTGTCGATCGATCTGGCGCGCATCGTTGTAACCGGGGCCGTCCTCTGATCGACACCAACGCGCGAACGCCTGCCAGCGATCGCTATGCGCTTTGACCGTGGCGAAGTGGCCGTCGGCAAACAAATCCTTGAGCGCTTGTCGGCCGGCATAGCTCAGCTGGCGGCCATAGCCAAAGTTGCGACCCTCACGCCGACTAATCAAGGTCATCGTCATCACCGTTTTCGTTGGTTTGCAGACAAAGCAGCAAGGCTTTCCAGTGAGGGCTGAGCCTGTCCACCTGCCGCCAGTGGGTCGGGCGGATCAGGAGGGTGTTCTCGTGGTGTTGCAGCACTGCCCCTTCCTCACGCAGTTGCTCGATCAGCAGGGCGAGGTGGGTAGGCTCCAGAGGTGGTGTGGCGACAGCGGCGACAGTGGCGACAACCCGCGTCGTTTCTGGCCTGGCGCGTGGCGACAGGGTGGCGACAGCAGCGGCGACACGTCGCGATTCTGGCGGCGATTGATGTTGCGCCTGGTAGTGGCGCACGGCGTCATTGAGGCGAAACATGGCGCACCTCGAAAGTTTTTCCGTCGCGGCTAGTCAGCCAGCGATGAGTGATCAGCACGACCAATAAAGAGGCAGTATGGTCAGCGCTCTTGCGGGCAAAACGAGGGCCGTTGCGATTGACGTCGCGGACGGTGAAGTGGGTCCAGCCTTTCTGCACCAGCCAGCGCAGCAGCCGATCCGCCTCTTCGCATCGGCTATTGATCGGCTCCAGTTCAGTCAGGCGCTGAATCTCGGCCAGGTAGTAATCCATCAGCGTGGAGGCGCGCTGGATGTGTGCTTCGTCCAACGCACTGGCCTCTTCAACCATGGCCAGCACGCCCGCGATACGCAGTACATTCGCCGCCGCCTTGCTCGCGACAGGCTGGACGCCGGCCAGCTCGCCGAACTCGCCGGACTGGCATTCGATGGTGTCGTGAATATCGATCCAGGCCCGACGGGCGCGGGGAGTCAGCTCCAGTGTGGCGGGATTGAGTGAGCCATCCTGGTGAAGCGACCAGGGCTGTTGCAGCAGGGCGGTGATCCGCTGTTGGTAGTGTTGGACTTTGGCATCTCGGGTCAGGTCGATCGCATTGTAGAGTCGCTGGCCGGCCAGGCGCTCAGGCCAACTGATCAGGCAACGGCCGAGGATGCCTTGGCCATTGATCACCGGGTCTTTGAAAATCTGGTTGGCCAGGTAGGGCTGCAGCATCAGATGCAGGCTGAGGCGGCGGTCATAGGCGCGCAGGCTTTCTCCGGCCATGGAGCGGGCCCGGTCGATCGGGCTGCCATCCCACAGCATCGACAAGGTGGTGATTGCCTTGAGCAGATTCTCTTTGCTCATGGTGCTGCTGCCCAAGAACTGGCCACCTTCATCATTGAACAAGCCCATGCTGGGCAAGCCATGGCACAGGCTTTTGACCAGAGCCTCAATGGTGGGCTCGGCAATGATCAGTCTCGGTGCTACCGGCTCGGACAGCTCGTCGCCTTCCGCCCCGGAGGTTGTCTTTGAGGTTTTGGGTTTGGCCATGATGCTGGTAGCGGCGCGATAGGCTTTGAGCTTTTCCGCATACAGGGTCCACTGCTGTCGTTCCCACTCGCGCGCCGCCTTCAGTGCTAGGTGATCCACCGCGCTTTTGCGATCACCCGAAGACGCCACCGTCAGTAGGTAGAGGGACAGCGGATAGGTTCGACCGTCGAGTTGGGCATTGGCATGGCCCTGGCTCACTAGGGCAGCGCTGGCCAGCACCGATTGAGCGGCCATGGCGCAGGGCACGCCGATCACCTCGGCCAGTCGTTCGACCGCAGGGCCCAACAGTTCCCCGAGTGCTTCGACCGGGTAGGGCAGTGGCGTCTGCTGGTATTCCAGCAAGGGTTGTGGGGGCTCAAACGCTTCGCACAGTTGCATCGCACTTCTCCTGAGGTTATCGACTTCCTCCTCACTCATCCCGCCACGGTTGTTGAGTGTTATCAGGGATCAAGGCCCCTGCGACCTGTGAGGTTTGTCCACTGACGCGGGACTGACGGCTCCTTACGGCCGGGAGCTTGGGCATTTCATGATCTGGCCTCCTGAACACTTCCGCAGAAGTGGGCGGGTGGAGGCTGCACTGGATGACGAGACCGGTGCCGCGAGATCCTGAGTCGGGTGAAGGCAGCGAGACGGTCACTGGGGCATGCCTGACTGTCAGTCAGGGGCAGTCCATTTTTTGGGCTGCGGCACCATGATCGGCATCGCTGTTGCTGGTGAGCATTCGGTGTTTGTCACGCCGATTGTCACTAGGGGGAAAGCGGCAAAGCCCCATGCGAGCAGGACTGCAGCAGTGTGAGATGCGCCCGTCTCTTTCGATGGAAAGAGACGGGCAAAAGGTTGGCGCAAGAACTGGCCAAGCGGAAAGTTGCTGCAGAGCAGAAAGGAAGGGGTATGAGTTGCCGCAGAGGGCGCTCTGAAAGAATAGGCATCCATCACATATCGCTGTGACCGTGCGAGCCGCCGGACGCTAATCGCACTTGGGGTGAACCACCACGATGTGGCGTAGCCTCAAAGGTTCTGGCTACCTGGGTGCTGCCAATGGCAGCGCTTTGAGGCTTCTTTTTATCGTCCGCGTATGGCTGGGTCAACCGAGTTGTGCGCAGTCCATTGCGCCAATCAGCGGTGCTGGAAGGCATTGGTCGTTAGTGATGCTGGTTGGACACTTAGCCGTTTGTCGTCTTTCTAAATGTGAACCCCTGAGCGTGGGAACTTGAAGTCTTCCCATGCTCAGGGGGGGCGGAAACCTAAAGCGAGGCTGATAATGGTCCGAAGACGCGTGAGTGTCATGCAACAATGCGGGGGACCAGGTATGTCGAGACAAGGGGGAGAGGGTTATCAATAGCTGTTCCACGTGGGCACGCCGCGGGCAAAGCTGCCGAGATGACTCCACTTATTGCCGCGGTCTTCGACGTAGTGGTTCATGACTTGGTCCTTTACGTACTTGGTAACCACCGGATACAGACCCAGATATTCTTGTCCCTGGAAACTCTGGTTTTCAGAGTCCAACAGCGGAAGGATGGCTACCCGGCCAGGCTTGTGGCCGTCGAAGAACCCTAGCTCCCAGGGCATCCATTTCGAATTGGAAGAGTTGTCAGTGGCGATATACATCATGGATCTTGAGTGCTTCATGCGCTCTCGGAGGATGGCAGCTGTCTCCTTGTCCACCGAGCTGCGGTCCAGTTGCCGGTCGACAACCCAGTCCACATAGACGCGCATTCCCTGCTTTTGCAGCAGGACCATCACCCCCAGAACAAGGTCTGAATCGTCGGTGGAGTGTGACAGGAAGATGTCGAACTCCTCGTACGATTTGTAGTTCTCCATTGTCGCAGTCAGAACAGCTTTTGCAGTGCGATATCCACGAGCGCCTGCCGCAGCGGCACGCGCCTCGCTTTTGGTAAAAAAAGCCATATTAAGTACTTCTGGTTTGGGTTACTGATTAATGGCGTTTTCGATCCAGGTCGCCAAGTTGTCCCTGATATCGCCATAGGCGTCGCTATAGTTGGGCTCATACACAAGGGGCTTAACAATCTGGCCGCTTTTGTTCTTGAAGCTGAACTGATTGAAAGGGTTGGTCCCCATTGTCCCGAAGCCATTGCGGGGGCAATTCAGGCGGTGGATATGGACGCCCACCACTGCCTTGCCCAGCTCCCAGGCTCGCTTGATTTCGTACTGGACCCATGGACGGTAGGCGGTCTGGCTGCCGATTAGCACCACTAAGCAAGATTTGCCGTTCAGGTTTTGGTCGATCCAGTTTTTCACGCCTTGCTCAGTGCGTTTGATCTGTTCCCACGTGTTAGGGCTGACGGGCTCATCGCCTTCCAGCGCACCCATTCGGCGGATCTGCTGCACTCGCATCACATCGTTGTCGAAGTGAAAGCTATAGAAAACCTTGCGTTTCATCCCTAACCCCCAAGTTTCTTAATGATGGACAGAACATGCCGTTCGATTTTGGCCCGATTAGCTGCAGGGTCCGCAAGTTGCGCTACCTCCGCTTCAAGCCAGGGATAATCGGCGAAGTGGTTAGCTGGATCCGCAAGCATCTCGTCTGCCAGAGCCTTCGCCATGTAACCGGTAGTTCCAATGGGCACTGCTACGACGCCTTTCTCCTGAGCAATTTTGAACTCCTTATATACGCCGTCGGCGTTAACGACGCTGCCGTCCTTAACCTTGTTGCCGAAAATGAAGAGGGCTATGCCGGAAAGCCCAATCATGCGGTGCCTGTATTCATGCCACAGATCGGGCAGGTCTTTGCCATTTGAGGCCACCTGCGGGAACGGCCGCATGATGAGTTGATCCTCTGAGTACTTTTCCGGTTTGGAATAAATGGCATCGAGAGCACCGTTGATGACTGCGCTCCCGATTCCCCAGCCAAATCCATTGACGACTCTGTAACCCCCTTTCACCAAGGATGCAGAAAGCGAGTGCACGAAATTCAGGGCATCCTGCTTGTCCCAGGCACCATACTCTTCGGCGCTACCGGAAATGAAGATGGTCTTCTTGAGGAAGCGGCTCTCGATCTCCTTCAAAATCACCGGGATCTCATTGTAATCGTCGATCAGGAGTGCCTGAATGCCAAACCGCAGCAGGTCGCGAACATGGTGCTCTTGTCGGCGTCGCCGATACTTCGCGGACTCTTCGTCTTCCTTCCCTTGCAGCTCAGCAGGCTCCTTGCGAAGGAAGCAGTAGTGGGTTCGCCGATAATCGTCCGGCACGTGCAGTCTACTGAGCACGTAATCCAGGTTGGGGTCCGTGAAACTGAAGCCTATGAACAGGAATGTCTTAGAAATCAGATCCCCACTCAGGGTTGTTACAAAGGCTTCGTGGCTCTTGTGGTATTTCTCGTATTGAGACTTATAGAGAATGGCAGCACCTGGCGACGACACGTCACCGTGCATTTTGTAAACGACGGCGTCACGCTTGGGGCGAGTGGTAACTAGGTCGTCTGTCTTGCGTTTGATATCCGCGACGCGGTAGTTCTGCTTGAGGCTATCTTCTATCAGAGTGTCGTAGTTGGTTGTCCAATACGTTCTGATCGGAAGTCGCGAGATGATGTCGTGAGCTTCGGAGGGTTCTGCCTGCTCCGAAAATTCTTCAAGGATTTTTCGGGCCAGGCCATTCGAGCTGTTTTTCTGGTTAACATGGTATTGCGCAACCGAAATCAGGTCGTGCTCCAGCTCAACCTTAAGACCCAGTTCTTCGGCGATCTCACTGAGCAGCTCACTCCAGTTGACGAAACCGCAGCTTTTGGAGAGGCCTGCGCCGGCAAATACAGCGGCCCCCCCATTCTCAATGTCCTTCACATACGTTCTGATGAACGCTTCAATTTCGGCTGAAAACTTACCGGTCATACCCGGATACTTCCCTGTAATTGGCCAGTGGCCATCATACGAGGAGAGGGGGAGTTGTCAATGCAGCCAGCGGGTTACTAAGTGTCCACCAATCTGGCGAGTAACTATGCGAGCTGCCGGGCGCGAATCGCACTTGGGGTGAACCCCCACGGTGTGGCGTAGCCTCAAAGGATCTGGCTACCTGGAGGCTGTCGAGGACAGCGCTTGTAAGGTTCTGGTGTAATGCTCGCTCTGCTCGCAGTCAACCGTATTTTGGGGACCACTGTTGAGCCAAACGGTAGCGCTGGATGTCCTTGGAAGTCGATGGCATCACCTGGCTAGGTGGTCGTTTGTCCGTTTTTAATGTGAGCCCACGAGGACGGGAATGCGGAGCCTTCCCGCCCGCGTGGGCTTGGCCGAAAAAGACCCAGGAGCGAGACCTGCAGCATGGCGACAGTTGCCACTTCTGTCGCCATGCTGCAGGCCAGGTATTACGCGGGTTGTCGCCGGTGTCGCCGCTGTCGCCAAATCAACCATCACTCCATCTGGGTAGTCATTCTCGATTACCGGCGGCGTCCGGTGAGCGCTCACCGTATAGGCACGACGTTGTGGTCCCTGGTTTGATTGATCGCCGATGCCGACAGGTTCCCAGTGGCCGCTTTCTGGATGTGCTCACTCCACCAAGCCATCATCGGACGCCGGCGTTCGATGTAGTCCGCTCGGTTGTAGGCACTTCGGACTTCGTCCTTGTCGACATGCGCCAGCGCGACTTCGATCAGCTCCGGATCCCACCCATGCTCGTTCAGGATGGTGCTGGCCATGGAGCGCATGCCGTGGCTGACCAAGCGGTCCTGGAAGCCCATGCGTTTCAACGCCATGTTGGCGGTCTGGCTATTGGCGTGGGTGCGTGGATCTCTGTCTGCCGGAAACACGTATTCCCGATGGCCGCTGTGGGACTTGAGCGTCTCCAGTAGTGCGAGTGCTTGGTCGGTCAACGGGATGCTGTGCGGGCGGCGCTTCTTCATCCGCTCCGGCGGGATGGTCCAGATGCGTTTTTCGAAGTTGATGTCTGCCCATCGGGTGGTCGCCGCCTCGGCAGGACGAGTCATGGTGTGCAACTGCCATTCGATTAGGCAGCGAGTCGTGCGCTTGATGCTGGCGTTCGCGATTTCGATCATCAGTTCGGAAAGCTCATCGGGTCGTAGCGCGGCCATGTTCTCTTTCTTGGGCTTCTTGAATACCGCTCGAATACCACTGAGGGGGTTAGAGAAAATCAGCCCGGAGTTTACCCCGTAGGTCATGATCTCGTTGAGCCGTTGGCTCAGTCGCTTCACTGTCTCGAGACTGCCTTTGGCCTCGATTGGGCGAAGCAGTTCGATGACCATCGGTGCGGTAATTTTCGAGAGCGGCGTTGATTTTAGGTCTGGAAATACATGCAGCGTGAGCGATCGCCAAATGTCTTCGGCGTACGCCGGCGTGACGGAGTCCTTCTTCAGCTCGAACCAGGCGGTGGCCACGTTCTCGAACGTATGTTCCGTCTCCGCTCGTTTGGCTTCGTCCTGTGCATTGCGTTGCACCTTGGGATCAATGCCTTGTGCAAGCAGCTCGCGCGCTTCCGCCACTTTTTTCCTGGCGTTCGCTAGTGAGAGCTCTGGGTACGTGCCGAGCCCCATATTGATACGGTTCTTGGTTACCGGCTCGCGGTAGTTGAAGTTCCACAGCATCGAGCCGTTGCTCCTGACTCGGAGCTGGAGGCCGTCACCATCGCTGAGGACGTAATCCTTGTCTTTTGCCTTGACTGCCTTGAGCTGGCGGTCGGAGAGGCGAAGGGCTAGAGCAGGCATGAGAGCTACCTCTGACACCGTTTTGGTATTCCAAAAAATAGCACCGGATGGCTTGGAATACCATTTGGAATACCCAAATGGCTGGAACTCAGAAAACCTCTACGGAGCCCAATAGCGCTTAAACTCTTGATTTTTCTGAATTTCAGGCACAAAAAAAGACGTCCGTGGACGTCTTTAGATGATTAAGTGGTGGAGCCGGGGGGATTTGAACCCCCGTCCGCCAGTACTCCGCTGTCGGTACTACATGCTTAGCCGTGTCTATTGAGTTAATCCGCAGCCGCCCGACGGGCAGGGTGCTTTGGACGAGTTGGGTAAGTTTTAGTCGCTTTGCCCCCAACGTGCTACACGACGATCCTGTTCTGTATGACAATCACTTCGGGTTTACAGGCATCCCCTAGTGATTGCTGGAGCCGAAGCTACCAGGAGAGCGGGCTCGGCTGCTTACGCAGCGAGAGCGTAACCCTCGTAGTTTTCGTCATTGGCAACTATAGAAAGTTGCAACAGTGGATTTACGAGTTCTGTTACCAACTCGGCATGCACCTAGAGTTTCATCACCGGCGTCGAATCCTAATCGGCCCCATTTTTTACTGCTCTAGCGCTAGCACCGTTTCGGGTGCATGTGACGGAGTATACGCCATCGGTCGGGCGACGTCGACTACCGGTCCGGTCGCCCACCGAGGTTACTGACCGTTGCCGCCCTTGTCGGTCTTCTCGAGGCGCGACAGCACCTTGGCGCTGATGGTGATGCAATCCTTGTCGTTGCCCGCCGCCTGCGCGGCCTTGGCGTCAGCCACGTGCTGCTTCAGCGCATCGTCCAGCCCTTCGGATGTCGCGCCCATGGTTGCCATCTGGTCGTCGATCTTCTGCAGGTTGCTGGTACACAGGTCTTTATCCGCCGCGAACACAGGCGAGGCTAGCAGTGCGGCGCTGAGGAACAGTCCGGTAATCGCAGTACGCTTCATGTGAATCTCCTTGGCTGGGAAGGCCTCAGGATAAGGGGCCTATTTGCATGGACTGCGGCCGATGCCAGGGGTTCAGACGGATGTTGTGGCAGATGGCCTGTTCGCCGGCAAGGCCAGCTCCTGCCGGTGTGCAGGAGCCGCCTTGGCTCACAGCGCCCTGGCTCTGGTCACCCGGTCCACCAGGTACACCAGGCCGTGATAGTCGATGCCGCCATGCTCGCTCAAGCCGATTTCACAGGTGCGGCTGGTGGAGATGCCTTCGCTGCAGTACTGCACGGCGTCCTTTAGGCTGCGCAGTGAATGTGCGTTCAGTTCGGGGGTGGTGAAGCCCTTGTCGCCGGCGAACCCGCAGCAGTGGATGCCCTCGGGTATCACCACCTCTTTGCTGCAACGCCGTGCCAGGTCGATCAGCGCCTGGCTCTCGCCCAGGTGCTGGGTGCTGCAGGTCACGTGCACGGCAATGGGTGCGTCCTGCGGGGTGAACTCCAGCTTGTCCACCAGGTGGGTGCGGATGAAGCGCACCGGGTCATACAGGTCCAGGCGCGAGTCCTTGAGGTCCTGCACCAGGCGCAAGGTGCACGGGCTGGTGTCGCAGTAGATCGGGTCGAGCCCGCCGCGGCTGGCATGCAGCAGCGCGCCGATCAGTTCCTGGCGCTTGTGTTCGGCCTGTTCGGCATAGCCCTTGGAGGCGAACGGCTGACCGCAGCACAGGCTGTCCTGGTTCTCGGGGAACACCACCTGGTAGCCGGCCTTTTCCAGCAGGCCGCGGGTCTTGTCCAGCAGCGAGGTCTGTTCGCGATCGCCAGCGGCCGGGCCCATGACGCGCGATACGCAGGCCGCCAGGTACACCACGCGGGGCCGCGCATCGTTGCTCGCCGGGCTGAACTGGATGGGCTGCAGGGGCTGCGGCATGGCCGGCGTCCAGAGCGGCAGGCGGCCGTTGCTGGCTTTGCTCAACGACTGGCTGATGCGGGCCAGCCGTGGCGCGCCCAACAGGCGGCTGGCACCGTTGGCTGCGCGCAGGGTGAGGCGGGCGCCGCTTAGCGCGGTGTGGAAATGCTCCGCCAGCCAGTCGGCTGTCTTCACGTGGCTGGCAGCCTGGGCGCGCAGTTTCTTCACCAGTTCGCCGGTGTTGATGCCTACCGGGCAGCGCTGGGCGCACAAGCCGGTGGCGGCGCAGGTGTCGATGCCCTGGTACTGGTAGTCGCGTTCAAGCGCGGTGGTATCGACCCCGGCGTGCTTCTTGGCCTGGATGTCGCGCCACATCACGATGCGCTGGCGCGGGCTCAGGGTCAGCCCCTTGGACGGGCATACCGGTTCGCAGAAGCCGCACTCGATGCACTTGTCGACGATCTCGTCGGCGGCGGGCAACGGCTTGAGGTTTTTAAGGTGGATCTGCGGGTCGTCGCTGAGCACCACATCCGGGTTGAGGATACCGTTGGGGTCGAGCAGGCGCTTGAGCGTCCACATCAGCTGGTAGGCATCGTGGCCCCATTCCAGTTCGACGAACGGCGCCATGTTGCGCCCGGTGCCATGCTCGGCCTTGAGTGAACCGCCGAATTCGACCGCCACCAGGTGCGCCACGTCGTCCATGAACGCCTGGTAGCGGGCGACCTCTTCGGTACTGTTGAAACCCTGGGTGAACACGAAGTGCAGGTTGCCCTCCAGCGCATGGCCGAACAGGATGGCTTCGTCATAGTGGTGCCGCTCGAACAGCTCGATCAGGCGGTTGACGCCGATGGCCAGTTGCTCGACCGGGAAGGTCACGTCTTCGATGATGACCGTGGTGCCGGTCTTGCGCACGGCGCCGACGGCCGGGAAGGTGTCCTTGCGGATGGCCCAGAGCTTGGCGTTTTCCTTGGCGTCTTCGGTGAAGTCGACCTGTTTCTCTACCGGAAATTGCGCCAGCGAGGCCATGATCAGGCCCAGCTGCTCGTGCAGCAGTGTCTGGGTGGCAGCGCGGGACTCGATCAGCAGGGCGCACGCACCCTCGGACAGCTGCTGCACGAAGGCCGGCATGCCGGGCTTGTCCTGCACCGAGCGCAGGCTGCGCCGGTCGAGCAGTTCCACGGCCGATACCGGCTGGCTTTTCAGCACGGTGACGGCGGTGCAACAGGTTTCCACGTCCGGGAACACGATCAGCGCCGACGCCTTGTGCGGGTGATCGATCACGGTGTCGTAGGTAACCGCGCTGATGAAGCCCAGGGTGCCCTCGGAGCCCACCAGCAGGTGGTTGAGGATGTCCAGTGGCTGGTCGTAGTCGACCAGCGCGTTGAGCGACAGGCCGGTGGTGTTCTTGAGCCGGTACTTGTGGCGGATTTTCGCGGCCAGTTCGGTGTTGGCGCGGGTCTCGCGGCCCAGGCGCGCGAGCGATTCGAGCAGGTCGGCATGGCTGCTCTGGAAGGCCGCGACGCTGGCCGGGTCTTCGCTGTCCAGGCGGGAACCGTCGGCCAGCACCAGGCGCAGGCCGGCCAGGGTGTGGTAGGTGTTCTGGGCGGTGCCGCAGCACATGCCACTGGCGTTGTTGGCAACGATGCCGCCGATCTTGCAGGCGTTGATGGACGCCGGGTCGGGGCCGATCTTGCGTCCGAACGGCGCCAGCCAGGCGTTGGCCTGGGCGCCGATCACGCCAGGTTGCAGGCGGATCTGCCGGCCTTGCTCGCGAATCTCGCGACCGTTCCAGTTGTCGCCCAGCACGATCAGCACCGAGTCGCTGATGGCCTGGCCCGACAGGCTGGTGCCGGCGGCGCGGAAGGTCACCGGCACGCGGTCGCGCTGGGCCAGCTGGAGCAGGCCCACCACTTCGTCTTCGCTTTCCACGCGCACCACCAGCTTGGGGATCAGCCGGTAGAAGCTGGCGTCGGTACCGAAGGCCAGGGTAGACGTGGGGTCGTCGAAGCGGCGCTCACGGGGGATCAGGCGTTCAACCGAGTCGAGAAACGCGGTGGGCAGGCTCATGCAAACTCCTCGCGGGGCCACGGCGTCTATCGCGCCGCGTGCCCCGGACAATCAGGCGGTGATGGGGCAGGCGGTCAGGCGCCGAATTCGCGTACCAGCGAATCGCGAGTGATCTCGCTGATGGACTTGGCGCCGGTCAGCACCATGGCCACGCGCATTTCCTTTTCGAACAGGTCGAGCAGGTTCTTCACGCCGGCTTCGCCTGCGGTGGCGAGGGCATAGAGGAAGGCACGGCCGATCAGTACGGTGTCTGCGCCCAGGGCGATCATGCGCACCACGTCCAGGCCGCTGCGGATACCGGAATCGGCGAGGATCTTCAGGTCGCCCTTGACCGCATCGGCGATGGCCGGCAGGGCGCGGGCGCTGGACAGCACGCCGTCGAGCTGGCGACCGCCGTGGTTGGACACCACGATGCCGTCGGCACCGAATTTCACGGCGTCGCGCGCGTCGTCCGGGTCGAGAATACCCTTGATCACCATCGGGCCATCCCAGAACTCGCGGATCCATTCCAGGTCCTTCCAGGAAATCGACGGGTCGAAGTTGGCGCCCAGCCAGCCGATGTAGTCGGCCAGGCCGGTGGGGCTGCCGCGGTATTTGGAGATGTTGCCAAGGTCGTGGGGCTTGCCCAGCAGGCCTACATCCAGCGCCCACTGGGGGTGGGTCATGGCCTGCCACATGCGCCGCAGAGGTGCGTTCGGGCCGCTCATGCCGGAGTGGGCGTCACGGTAGCGTGCGCCGGGTACGGGCATGTCCACGGTGAACACCAGGGTGGTCACGCCGGCGGCCTTGGCACGCTCCAGGGCATTGCGCATGAAGCCGCGGTCCTTGAGCACATAGAGCTGGAACCACATGGGCCGGTCGATGGCCGGGGCCACTTCCTCGATCGGGCACACGGATACGGTCGACAGGGTGAAGGGGATGCCCTTGGCCGCCGCGGCACGTGCCGCCTGCACCTCGCCGCGCCGGGCGTACATGCCGGTCAGGCCGACCGGTGCCAGGGCCACGGGCATGCTCAGGGTTTCATCGAACAGGCGGGTCTCGAGGCTGAGCTCGGACATGTTCTTCAGAACGCGCTGGCGCAGGGCAATGCTGGCCAGGTCTTCGACGTTGTGGCGCAGGGTGTACTCGGCGTAGGCGCCGCCGTCGGCGTAGTGGAACAGGAAGGGCGGCAGCTTGCGTTGGGCTGCGGCGCGGTAGTCGGTAGAGGCTGAAATGATCATGGTGTCTCGCAGCGTCGGTTGAAAGGGGCAGCTGCCGGGCGCCCTTGGGGCGCCCGGCCTCTTTCACTTTAGTGAACCAGCATGCCGGTCAGCCAGTACGCCTGGATCAAGGTGATCAGGCCGACGATGGTGGCGAAGAACAAGCTGTGCTTGAGGGTGAAGCGGAACAGGTCCGACTCCTTGCCGACCAGTCCGGTGGCCGCGCATGCCACGGCGATGGACTGTGGCGAGATCATCTTGCCGGTAACGCCGCCGCTGGTGTTGGCGGCCACCAGCAGGGTGTCGTTGACCCCGATCTGGTGCGCGGTGGTGGCCTGCAGCGAGCTGAACAGCGCGTTGGACGAAGTGTCCGAACCGGTCAGGAACACGCCCAGCCAGCCAAGGAACGGCGAGAAGAACGGGAACGCTGCGCCGGTGCCGGCCAGTACCAGGGCCATGGTCGACGACATGCCCGAGTAGTTGGTGACGAAGGCAAAGGCCAGCACCATGCCGATCGACAGGATCGGCCAGCGCAGTTCGAAGAAGGTTTCCTTCAGCGTGGTCAGGCCGGTCTTGAAGTTGATCTTCAGCACCAGCATCGACAGCAGCGCGGAGAAGAAGATCGCGGTACCGGTGGCCGAGATCGGGTCGAGCTTGAACACCGCCGGCATGGCGGTCGGGGCGGCGACGATCGGCGCGGTCTTGATCACCAGCTGGTCAAGGTGCGGGATGGCGAAGTTGAACACCCAGCTGTACATCGAACCACCGGCGGCAAAGGCCGCTTTGAATGGCTTGAGGGTCCAGATGGTGACCAGCACGGTGAGGATCAGGAACGGCGACCAGGCCTTGAAGATCTCGCCGAAGCTGTATGGCGAAGGCTGGCTGCCGCCACCGTTGACCACGGCTGCACCGACGCTGCCGGTGGCGGTGGTCATCGAGCGCTTGGGCTGCCAGACCTTGAGGAACAGGGTCAGGGAGATCAGGCTGGCCAGTGCCGAGGTGATGTCCGGCAGTTCCGGACCGATGAAGTTGGAGGTGAAGTACTGGGTGACGGCGAAGCTCAGGCCGGCCACCAGGGCTGCAGGCCAGGTCTCCTTGACGCCGCGCAGGCCGTCCATCATGAACACCAGCCAGAACGGCACGAACAGCGACAGCAACGGCAATTGACGACCGGTCATGGCGCCGATCTTGAAGGCGTCGATACCGGTGACCTGGCCGGCCACGATGATCGGGATTCCCAGGGCGCCGAAGGCCACCGGGGCGGTGTTGGCGATCAGGCACAGGCCGGCGGCGTACAGCGGGTTGAAACCCAGGCCCACCAGCAGTGCAGCGGTAATGGCCACGGGTGCGCCGAAGCCTGCCGCGCCTTCCAGGAAGGCGCCGAAGCAGAAGCCGATCAGCAGAACCTGCAGACGCTGGTCGTCGGTGATCGACAGCACCGAGCTGCGGATCACTTCGAACTGGCCGCTCTTGACCGTCAGTTTGTACAGGAACACCGCCGCGACGATGATCCAGGCGATGGGCCACAGGCCATAGGCAAAACCGTACCCGGCAGCAGCCAGGGCCATGTCGGCGGGCATCTGGAAGGCGAAGATGGCGACCAGGATCGACAGCGCCAGCGTGATGCTGCCTGCCACATGACCCTTGAGGCGGAACACGGCCAGCGCCAGGAAGAAGAACACGATAGGGATGACTGCCGCCAGGGCGGACAGGCCGAGACTACCAAGCGGACTATAGAGTTGTTGCCAGGTTTGCATATGGGGTGGCCCCTAATTGTTGTTGGTCATGCAGTGGCATTGGCTAATTGGTCATACCAATTTACAATGTCGAGCCGCTAGGTTAAGAGCCCTGTGGTGGGTGTGTCAATTTGCCCCGCTAAAACTTTCGTCGGACGGTTGAAAAAAGGTCTGCTGAGCGGCTTCGAAATTCGCCAACTGGTGGGTGTGGCGTGGGCACCGATAGGCCAAAATAGGCGGCCCCGAACGAACTCGGGATTGTGGAGAGCATGTGATGGTTTTCAACCAGGTCCGCCAACGCCGTTTGTCCGACGATATCGTCGAGCGGCTTGAGGGGATGATTCTTGAAGGCACCTTGACCGCCGGTGAGCGGTTGCCGGCCGAGCGGCAACTGGCCGAGCAGTTCGGGGTGTCACGCCCGTCGTTGCGCGAGGCGATCCAGAAGCTGGTAGCCAAGGGCATGCTGGTGAGCCGACAGGGTGGCGGCAATTATGTTGCCCAGTCGATGGGTTCGACGTTCAGCGACCCCTTGTTGCAATTGCTGGAGAACAATCCGGAGGTCGAACGCGACCTGCTGGAGTTTCGTCATACGCTGGAGGCGTCGTGTGCCTATTACGCCGCATTGCGTGCCACCGCGGTGGATCGCGAGCGGTTGAAGGTGGCGTTCGATGCGCTGCAGGACTGTTATGCGCGGGCCGATGAGGTGAGCCGCGCCGAGGAAGGGGCGGCGGATGCGTCGTTCCACCTGGCGATTGCCGAGGCCAGCCATAACGCGGTGCTGCTGCATACCATTCGCGGGTTGTTCGACCTGCTCAAGCGCAACGTGGTGACCAACATCGGCGGTATGTACAAGCAGCGCAGCGAGACCCGCGACATGCTGATTGCTCAGCACCGGGACCTGTACCTGGCGATTGTCGAAGGGCGTGCGCAGGATGCACGGGAGGTGTCGAGCCAGCACATTCTGTATGTGCAGGAGGTGCTCGAAGAGGTGCGTCAGGAAGTGCAGCGGGTCGCGCGGGCAGAGCGGCGCAACGGGCGCTAGACAAGCGTTGCGGCTTTCGCCGGCAAGGCCGGCTCCTACAGGGTTTCGCTTGGCCTGTAGGAGCCGGCCTTGCTGGCAAAGTGGCTAGAGCAGGCGTGCCTACTCGTCGCGGCCCTTGCTGCGCACGGCGCGCTGCAACTCGCGATCGGAATCACGCTCGCGCTGGGTATCGCGCTTGTCGTATTCCTTCTTGCCCTTGCCCAGGGCAATCTCGCACTTGATCAAGTGCTTGCTCCAGTACATCGACAAGGCCACGCAGGTATAGCCCTTCTGCTGTACGCCCACGAACAGGCGCTCCAGCTCGCGGCGATTGAGCAGCAGTTTACGGGTACGGGTCGGGTCGGCGATCACGTGGGTGCTGGCCGCGGTCAGGGGGGTGATATGGCAACCCATCAGCCATGCTTCACCGTCCTTGAGCAGCACGTAGCTGTCCACAAGATGCGCCTTGCCGGCACGCAGACTTTTTACTTCCCAACCGGACAGGACCAATCCGGCCTCGAACTTGTGCTCGATGAAGTAATCGTGACGCGCCTTTTTATTCTGCGCGATGGTCCCTGTCGGATGCTTCTTTTGTTTAGCCATAGGGGCGGCATTATAGGCAGTCGTCGCGCTGTCGGCTACGGGGTAGCGGTACGCTTGAGCCGTTGGAGTGAATCCCGGACAATACGCGCTGTTTTTCCTCTTGATGCGCTATGTGGCGCCCCTCGGCATTCGCATCGTGTTTACCGCTCAGCTTTGGAAGTGACGCCTGGATGACTACCCATATTCAACGTTCGGCACTGTTGCCGTACCCCGCTCAGGCGCTGTATGACCTGGTGAATGACGTCGCCCGCTATTCGGAATTTCTGCCGTGGTGCTCCTCCAGCACGGTGCTGGAGCAGAGCGAGACCCTGATGCGAGCGCGAGTCGAGGCGGCCAAGGGCGGCATGAGTCAGAGTTTTGTAACGCGAAATGAGTTGGTGCCAGGGCAGTCCATCGAGATGAACCTTGAGGAGGGGCCGTTCAATCAGCTGCACGGGCTGTGGACGTTCAAGGCACTCGGCGACAAGGCCTGCAAGATCAGCCTGGACCTGTCGTTCGATTACGCCGGGCCGCTGGTGCGCGCCACCCTGGGGCCGATCTTCAACCAGGCGGCCAACACCCTGGTGGATGCGTTCTGCCAGCGGGCCAAGCAACTCAATGGCTGAGCCGATGCTGCCCATCGAAGTGGTCTACGCCACCGCCGAGCAGCAGCTGTTGCTGGCGCTGGAGGTGCCAGCGGGTACGTCGGTGAGCGAGGCGGTTCGCTTGTCGGGCATCGCCGGGCAGTTGCCGGGCGTGTCGATCGGGGATTGCCCGATGGGCATCTTTGGCAAGGTGGTTGCGTCGCAGCATCCGGTCGAGGCGGGTGATCGGATCGAGCTCTATCGGCCGCTGCTGATCGACCCCAAGGAGGTGCGCAAACAGCGTGCGGCCAAGGTAGCCAGGGTGTTCAAGAAGGCCAAGCGGTGAAACGCCGCGCATGAAAAAGCCCGGAATGATCCGGGCTTTTTATTGCCTGCGCCTTGCTTACTGCGGCGAGGTGTCCAGCGGTTCCGGCACTGGAACCGGGATGACTTCGATGGTATCAACGTCGCGCTGGATCGTGTCTTCCAGCGAGCCAGGCTTGGCGGGGGCTTCCTGCTTGGCAGGTGTCTCGCCTTCGGCAGGGCTGACAGTGGTGCCCGCTGCGCCGCCAAGGATTTCCTGATCGCGGCTCACACCCGGCATGAAGTCACCCGACAGGCTGGCGAGCTGGTCGTTCTCATTGAAGAACACGCTCATCCGTTCCTGCTGGCGCTCGCCCCCACCTGGTTGCAGACTGTACAGGTAGTCCCAACGGTTGGTGTGGAAGGTGTCCTGGATCAGAGGGTTGCCCATGATAAACCGTACTTGCCGGCGGGTCATTCCCGGCCGCAATTGGTCTATCATGTCCTGCGTGACGACATTGCCCTGCTGGATGTCGATTTTGTAAACCCCGGGGAACGAGCAACCGGCGAGTGCGAGCAGTCCCACAAAGGTGAGGCTGGTTAGCAAGAGCTTGGTGTTTTGCATCGGTGGGCGACTTCCACTATCTTGGCTGGACAACGTAAACCCCGATCATACCCGTATTCAGAGAAGCTGCGAAGCAGCATCGGCGAGAAAGCTGACCATGGTTGAAAATAGCGAATTACGCAAAGCCGGTCTCAAGGTGACCCTGCCTCGAGTCAAGATTCTACAGATGCTCGACTCCACCGAGCAGCGCCACATGAGTGCTGAAGACGTCTACAAGGCGTTGATGGAGGCAGGCGAGGACGTCGGTCTGGCCACGGTTTACCGTGTTCTGACCCAGTTCGAGGCGGCAGGTCTTGTCGTTCGTCACAACTTCGACGGCGGTCATGCAGTGTTTGAACTGGCCGACGGCGGCCACCACGACCATATGGTCAACGTGGAGTCTGGCGAAGTCATCGAGTTCTTCGATGCTGAAATTGAAAAGCGTCAGAAGGAAATCGTGCTGGAGCACGGCTACGAGTTGGTAGATCACAATCTCGTGCTGTACGTGCGCAAGAAAAAGTAAGCACTTTGCTTTGAATTGCACGGCATTGAAGGCGACCCTGGGGTCGCCTTCGTGCTTTGTGGGGGCTGTAATGTTGTACGCCGGCAAGGCCGGCTCCTGCGGGGGGCACTCAGGCTTTGCTGGTGACGACCATCTTTCTGGCATGCGCCAGCGATTCCTTGGTCAGGTCGATGCCGCCCAGCATGCGCGCCACCTCTTCGACCCGCTCGCGTTTGCCCAGGCTCGCCACCGCCGTATGGGTCGCATCGCTGTTGCGCACCTTGTGCACGAACAGGTGATGGTGGCCCTGCGCGGCAACCTGCGGCAGGTGGGTGACCGTCAATACCTGCCCACGCTCGCCCAGGCGACGCAACAGCTGCCCCACGATTTCCGCAGTCGGGCCGCCGATACCCACGTCGACTTCGTCGAACACCAGGGTCGGAATGCGCGAGGTCTGAGCGGTAATGACCTGGATCGCCAGGCTGATCCGTGACAATTCACCCCCGGAAGCCACCTTGGCCAGTGCCTTGAGCGGCTGGCCGGGGTTGGCGCTGACCAGCAGTTCGACCTGCTCCAGGCCCTGGGGCAACAAGTCTTCGCCACTGTTGGGGCGAAGTTCGATGCTGAAGCGTCCGCCAGGCATGCCCAGGCGCTGAATCTCAAGCTCCACCGCGCCAGCCAGCTGGGTCGCGGCCTGCTGGCGCAGGCGGCTCAGCTCCGAGGCCTTTTCCTGGTAATGGCGGGCAAAGGCGGCAAGTTCGTCACCCAGTCGGGCAATGGACTCGTCGTTGGCGTTGAGGCCTTCGAGCTCCTCCATTAGGCGTTGCTGCAGGTCGGCCAGCTCGCTGGGGTGCACGCGGTGTTTGCGCGCCAGGGTGTACAGGGCGTCGAGACGTTCTTCCAGCTGCTGCAGCCGCGCGGGGTCGGCGTCGAAATGGTCGAGAAAGCGGTTGAGCTCGCCCACTGCCTCTTCTACCTGAATCTGCGCACTGGCGATCATGTTGGCCGCCTCGGCCAGCGCCTTGGGGGCATTCTGTACGGCGGTCAGGCGATTGAGGCTGACGGTCAGCGCACTGAGCACATTGCCCGAGTCGCTCTCGCTGCAATGGTCGATGACCTGGCGGCAGATACCGAACAGGGCCTCTGCATTGGTCAGGTTCTTGTGTTCCTGTTCCAGCAGCTCAAGTTCGTTTTCGCCCAGGTTGAGGTTTTCCAGCTCTTCGAGCTGATAGCTGAGCAACTGGTGCTGCGCGCGCTGTTCGTCCCCGGAGTTGCTCAGCCGCTCGAGCTCCTGGCGGGTCTGCCGCCAGCGCTGCGCCGCCAGCTGCACCTGGCGTGCAAGGTCGGTGGCGCCGGCGTATTCGTCGAGCAGGCGGCGATGGGTGTCGGTCTTCAGCAGCGACTGGTGTTCGTGCTGGCTGTGGATGTCGATCAGCAGCTCGCCCAGGGCCTTGAGGTCGCCCAGCGGGCAAGGCGTGCCGTTTATATAGCCGCGGCTGCGGCCTTCGGCGGTGATCACCCGGCGCAGTATGCACGGGCCGTCGGTGTCCAGGTCGCGCTCGGCCAGCCAGGTACGGGCCTCGGGAATGTCGCCCAGGTCGAAGGTGGCCAGGATATCGGCCTTGTCTGCCCCGGGGCGCACCACGCCGCTGTCGGCGCGATCACCCAGGGTGAGGCCGAGGGCATCGAGCATGATCGATTTGCCGGCCCCGGTTTCACCGGTGATGACGCTCATCCCGCGGGCGAGTTCGAGGTCCAGGTGTTCGACGATGGCGTAGTTGTGTACGGAAAGATGCACCAGCATTGGGGCGGCTCCCAGGCGTAAGGTCTGGTTATTTATACAGTGTTTTGAAATCGCCTGACAATGCTTGTGCTTAGTTTGATTCGGTTGCTCGGTGAGGGTTTTGATCGCAAGGGGTTATGAGGGTAATGCTGCTGACTGTTCATCAGCCCTTGAAGCTGCATTTTCAGACCCCATATAGCCGGCAGACGTGCGAGTAAGTTCGCTGACGAAATTGCAAAGGAGAGATTTTATGGCTGACGAACAGACGCTGGATGAACAGAATCTGAACGCCGAGGCGGCCGGCGATGAGCTGAGCACGCGCGTGCAGGTGCTCGAAGAGCAACTGGCGGCGGCCCAGGATCAATCCCTGCGCACCGCCGCAGACCTTCAGAACGTGCGCCGTCGCGCCGAGCAGGATGTCGAGAAGGCGCACAAGTTCGCCCTTGAGAAATTCGCTGGTGACCTGTTGCCGGTGATCGACAGCCTTGAGCGCGGCCTGGAGCTGTCCAGCGCCGAAGACGAGAGCATCCGCCCGATGCGTGAAGGCATCGAGCTGACCCTGAAGATGTTCCACGACACCCTCAAGCGCTACAACCTCGAGGCGATCGACCCGCACGGCGAACCGTTCAACGCCGAACTGCACCAGGCCATGGCCATGCAGGAGAGTGCGGACGTCGAGCCCAACAGCGTGCTCAAGGTGTTCCAGAAGGGCTACCAGCTCAATGGGCGTCTGCTGCGCCCGGCCATGGTCGTGGTCAGCAAGGCTCCGGCTCCGGTTTCGCCCTCGATTGACGAGAAGGCTTGAAATTAGCCTGGCGGCCCCCATTTAAGTGTCAAGCGTTTAAGTGCTACCGCAGTTGGCAACCACCGCTGCGGCAACCAAATCCAAAGTTTCGGGAGAGTTAACATGGGCAAAATTATCGGTATCGACCTGGGGACCACCAACTCCTGTGTCTCCATTCTGGAAAACGGCAACGTCAAGGTCATCGAGAACGCCGAAGGCGCTCGTACCACCCCTTCGATCATTGCCTACGCCAATGACGGCGAGATCCTGGTCGGCCAGTCGGCCAAGCGTCAGGCGGTGACCAACCCGCACAACACCCTGTACGCGGTAAAGCGTCTGATCGGCCGTCGTTTTGACGAAGAAGTCGTTCAGAAAGACATTCAGATGGTCCCTTACAAGATCGTCAAGGCTGACAACAACGACGCCTGGGTGGAAGTGAACGGCCAGAAGATGGCTCCGCCTCAGATCTCGGCTGAAATTCTGAAAAAGATGAAGAAAACCGCCGAAGACTATCTCGGCGAGGCAGTGACCGAAGCGGTCATCACCGTACCTGCTTACTTCAACGACAGCCAGCGTCAGGCTACCAAGGACGCCGGTCGCATTGCCGGTCTGGACGTCAAGCGCATCATCAACGAACCGACCGCAGCCGCACTGGCCTACGGTATGGACAAGGCCAAGGGTGATCACACCGTGATCGTCTACGACCTGGGTGGCGGTACCTTCGACGTGTCGGTGATCGAGATCGCTGAAGTCGACGGCGAGCACCAGTTCGAAGTACTGGCTACCAACGGCGACACCTTCCTGGGTGGTGAAGACTTCGACATTCGTCTGATCGACTACCTCGTCGACGAATTCAAGAAAGAAAGCGGCATGAACCTCAAGGGTGACCCGCTGGCCATGCAGCGCCTGAAAGAAGCTGCCGAAAAAGCCAAGATCGAGCTGTCCTCGAGCCAGCAGACCGACGTGAACCTGCCGTACATCACTGCAGACGCCACCGGTCCTAAGCACCTGAACGTGAAGATTTCCCGCGCCAAGCTGGAATCGCTGGTCGAAGACCTGGTTCAGCGCACCATCGAGCCATGCCGCATCGCGCTGAAAGACGCCGGTATCGACGTGAGCAAGATCAACGACGTGATCCTGGTCGGCGGTCAGACCCGCATGCCACTGGTGCAGAAGCTGGTGACCGACTTCTTCGGCAAGGAAGCACGTAAGGACGTGAACCCTGACGAAGCTGTCGCCATGGGTGCTGCCATTCAGGGCGCCGTACTGGCTGGTGACGTGAAAGACGTGCTGCTGCTGGACGTCAGCCCGCTGACCCTGGGTATCGAAACCATGGGTGGCGTGATGACTGCGCTGATCGAGAAGAACACCACCATCCCGACCAAGAAGTCGCAGGTGTTCTCGACGGCCGACGACAACCAGGGCGCCGTGACCATTCACGTGCTGCAGGGCGAGCGCAAGCAAGCTGCGCAGAACAAGTCGCTGGGTAAGTTCGACCTGGCCGAGATTCCGCCAGCGCCTCGTGGCGTACCGCAAATCGAAGTGACCTTCGATATCGACGCCAACGGCATCCTGCACGTAGGTGCCAAGGACAAGGCGACCGGCAAGCAGCAGTCGATCGTGATCAAGGCCAACTCGGGTCTGTCCGAGGAAGAAATTCAGCAGATGGTGCGTGACGCTGAAGTCAACGCCGAGGAAGACCGCAAGTTCGAAGAGCTGGCCGCTGCCCGCAACCAGGGTGACGCGCTGGTTCACTCGACCCGCAAGATGGTCGCCGACGCTGGTGACAAGGTAACCGCGGACGAGAAGGCTGCTATCGAAGCTGCCGTTGTCGCCCTGGAAGCCGCTGTAAAAGGCGACGACAAGGCTGCCATCGAAGCCAAGGTCGAAGAGCTGTCGAAGGTCTCCGCGCCAGTGGCTCAGAAGATGTACGCCGAGCAGGCCGAACAGCCTCAGGGCGGTGCTCAGCCAGAAGCTGAAGAGCCCAAGCACGACGACGTGGTCGACGCTGAGTTCGAAGAAGTAAAAGACAACAAGTAATAGCTACAGGTTGTCGCCCGGTTGACTGCTGTTCGGCAGTGACTGGTAGGATGTCGCCGCGCGGGGGCTTGCTCCCGCGTTGGCGTGTCTGGAATACCCGAATTTTTACAGCATTCGAGCGCGCTTGAATGCTGGCGGCACAGCGCGGTATGCGCCGAGGTATGCCGAACGTCCTCAAGAGTGCAAAGAATTATGGCAAAGCGTGACTATTACGAGGTTCTGGGAGTCGAGCGCGGCTCGAGCGAGGCCGACCTGAAGAAGGCCTATCGTCGCCTGGCGATGAAGCACCACCCGGACCGTAATCCTGATGACAAGGCCTCGGAAGAGCTGTTCAAGGAAGCCAACGAGGCTTACGAAGTGCTCTCCGATGCCAGCAAGCGTGCTGCGTATGATCAGTATGGCCATGCCGGTGTAGACCCGAGCATGGGTGGCGGCGGTGCCGGTTTCGGTGGCGCCAACTTCTCCGACATCTTCGGTGATGTGTTCAGCGACTTCTTCGGCGGTGGCCGGGGCGGTGGTCGCGGTGGCGCTCAGCGTGGCAGCGACCTGCGCTACACCCTCGAGCTGAACCTGGAAGAGGCCGTGCGCGGCACCACGGTCAACATCCGTGTGCCGACGCTGGTCAACTGTGCGCCGTGCGATGGCTCGGGTGCCAAGAAGGGCTCGTCGCCTTCGACCTGCCCGACCTGCGGCGGTATTGGCCAGGTGCGCATGCAGCAGGGCTTCTTCTCGGTGCAGCAGACCTGCCCGCGCTGTCACGGCCAGGGCAAGATCATCACCGACCCGTGCGATTCGTGCCATGGCGAAGGCCGTGTCGAAGAGTACAAGACCCTCTCGGTCAAGGTGCCGGCCGGCGTCGATACCGGTGACCGCATTCGCCTGTCGGGCGAAGGCGAGGCAGGTTCTCAGGGTGGCCCGACCGGCGACCTGTACGTGGTGATCAATGTGCGCGAGCACCCGATCTTCCAGCGCGACGGCAAGCACCTGTACTGCGAAGTGCCGATCAGCTACACCGATGCGGCGCTGGGTGGCGAGCTGGAAGTGCCGACCCTCGATGGCCGGGTCAAGCTGAAGATCCCCGAGGGGACCCAGACCGGCAAGCAGTTCCGTCTGCGCGGCAAGGGCGTTGCGCCGGTGCGTGGCGGTGGCGCGGGCGACCTGATGTGCCGGGTGGCGGTAGAAACGCCGGTCAACCTGAGTCGTCGTCAGCGTGAGTTGCTCGAAGAGTTGCGTGTTTCGCTGGATGGCGACAGCTGCCATTCTCCCAAGGCCAATGGCTGGTTCGAAGGCGTGAAGCGCTTCTTCGGCGATCTGTAAGAAGGAACAGGGCATGCGACGTATAGCGGTAATGGGCGCGGCAGGGCGGATGGGCAAGACCCTGATCGAGGCAGTGCAGCAGACGCCGGGGGCGGGCCTGACCGCCGCTGTGGATCGTCCGGACAGTACGCTGGTCGGGGCCGACGCCGGTGAGCTGGCGGCGCTGGGGCGTATTGGTGTGCCGCTGTCGGGTGATCTGGATCGGGTGGTCGACGAGTTCGATGTGCTGATCGACTTCACCCATCCTTCGGTGACTTTGAAGAACCTGGCGTTCTGCCGCAAGGCGGGCAAGGCGATGGTCATCGGCACCACCGGTTTCAGTGTTGAAGAGAAGCAACTGCTGGCCGAGGCGGGCAAGGACATCCCTATCGTGTTTGCCGCCAACTTCAGCGTTGGCGTCAACCTCAGCCTGAAGCTGCTGGACATGGCGGCGCGTGTGCTGGGCGACGATGTGGACATCGAGATCATCGAGGCCCATCACCGTCACAAGGTGGATGCGCCGTCGGGTACCGCGCTGCGCATGGGCGAGGTGGTGGCCAATGCACTTGGCCGTGACCTGCAGGAAGTGGCCGTGTATGGCCGGGAAGGCCAGACCGGTGCGCGGGACCGCAAGACCATCGGCTTTGCCACCGTGCGTGCCGGTGACGTGGTGGGTGACCACACCGTGCTGTTCGCCGCTGACGGCGAGCGCCTGGAGATCACCCACAAGGCCTCCAGCCGCATGACCTTCGCCAAGGGTGCGGTACGTGCCGCGCTGTGGCTGGATGGGCGTGCGCCGGGCCTGTACGACATGCAGGACGTGCTCGACCTGCGTTGATCGCTGCATCAGGGGCTGCCATGCGGCCCCTTCGCCGGCCTCCCTGGCCGAGCGTTTGAAACAAGCGACTTTCTGTCGCATTCCCATGCCTTTCAGGCACATCAGTGGTAGACCGAAAAAGCCTTTTTCTGTAAGCTACAGCTTTAGTGTGTCCACTAAAAGCGCGCAGATAATTCGACGAAGAAAGCGGGGTGACGTGTCTATACGTCATTCCGCTTTTTTGCAACCTGCGATCGCCCCTTCAGGCTTTATTTTTGGGAGGTCTTCTTGACTAAGCCAGCCATACTCGCCCTTGCCGATGGCAGCATTTTTCGCGGTGAGGCCATTGGAGCCGACGGTCAGACCGTTGGTGAGGTGGTGTTCAACACCGCAATGACCGGCTATCAGGAAATCCTGACTGACCCTTCTTACTCGCAGCAGATCGTTACCCTGACCTACCCGCACATCGGCAACACCGGCACCACGCCGGAAGACGCCGAGTCCGATCGGGTCTGGTCGGCCGGCCTGGTCATCCGTGACCTGCCGCTGATCGCCAGCAACTGGCGCAACACGATGTCGCTGTCCGATTACCTCAAGGCCAACAATGTGGTGGCCATTGCCGGTATCGACACCCGTCGCCTGACCCGCATCCTGCGTGAGAAGGGCGCGCAGAACGGCTGCATCCTGGCTGGCGACAACATTTCTGAAGAGGCGGCCATCGCAGCCGCGCGCGGCTTCCCAGGCCTGAAGGGCATGGACCTGGCCAAGGTCGTCAGCACCAAGAGCCGCTACGAGTGGCGCTCCAGCGTGTGGAACCTGAAGACCGACAGCCACCCGACCATCGACGCCGCCGAGCTGCCGTACCACGTCGTGGCCTACGACTATGGCGTCAAGCTGAACATCCTGCGCATGCTGGTAGAGCGCGGCTGCCGCGTCACCGTGGTGCCGGCGCAAACCCCGGCCAGCGAAGTGCTCGCGCTCAACCCCGATGGCGTGTTCCTGTCCAACGGCCCGGGCGACCCCGAGCCTTGCGACTACGCGATCCAGGCGATCCGCGAAATCCTCGAAACCGAAGTGCCGGTGTTCGGTATCTGCCTGGGCCACCAGCTGCTGGCCCTGGCCTCCGGTGCCAAGACCGTCAAGATGGGTCATGGTCACCACGGTGCCAACCACCCGGTCCAGGACCTGGACACCGGCGTGGTGATGATCACCAGCCAGAACCACGGTTTCGCGGTAGATGAAGCGACCCTGCCAGGCAACGTGCGCGCCATCCACAAGTCGCTGTTCGACGGTACCCTGCAGGGCATCGAGCGCACCGACAAGAGCGCCTTCAGCTTCCAGGGTCACCCTGAGGCGAGCCCGGGCCCGACCGACGTCGCGCCACTGTTTGATCGTTTCATCGATGCCATGGCCAAGCGCCGCTGAGCACCCCCCGGAGGCAGCCCTGAACCGGCACAGGCCGCGTTCAGGCGCTCCTCGAGTGGATTGTTCGACACAGCTTGCCCACTGACCCGCGGATTTGAGTGACAACCCATGCCAAAACGTACAGACATCAAAAGCATCCTGATTCTCGGCGCCGGCCCGATCGTGATCGGCCAGGCCTGCGAATTCGACTACTCCGGCGCCCAGGCCTGCAAGGCCCTGCGCGAGGAGGGTTTTCGCGTCATCCTGGTGAACTCCAACCCGGCCACCATCATGACCGACCCGGCCATGGCCGACGCCACCTACATCGAGCCGATCAAGTGGCAGTCGGTGGCCAAGATCATCGAGAAGGAGCGCCCTGACGCGCTGCTGCCGACCATGGGCGGCCAGACCGCGCTGAACTGCGCACTGGACCTGGAGCGCGAAGGCGTCCTGGAAAAATTCGGCGTGGAAATGATCGGTGCCAACGCCGACACCATCGACAAGGCCGAAGACCGCTCGCGTTTCGACAAGGCCATGAAGGCCATCGGCCTGGAATGCCCGCGCTCGGGTATCGCCCACAGCATGGAAGAGGCCAATGCGGTGCTCGAGAAGCTGGGCTTCCCGTGCATTATCCGCCCGTCCTTCACCATGGGCGGCACTGGTGGCGGCATCGCCTACAACCGTGAAGAATTCGAAGAAATCTGCGCCCGTGGTCTGGACCTGTCGCCAACCAAGGAACTGCTGATCGACGAATCGCTGATCGGCTGGAAAGAGTACGAGATGGAAGTGGTCCGCGACAAAAAGGACAACTGCATCATTGTCTGCTCCATCGAGAACTTCGACCCGATGGGCGTGCACACCGGTGACTCGATCACCGTCGCACCGGCACAGACCCTGACCGACAAGGAATACCAGATCATGCGCAACGCCTCGCTGGCGGTGCTGCGTGAAATCGGTGTCGAAACCGGCGGCTCCAACGTGCAGTTCGGTATCTGCCCGGACACTGGCCGCATGGTCGTGATCGAGATGAACCCGCGGGTTTCGCGTTCCTCGGCCCTGGCCTCGAAAGCCACCGGCTTCCCGATCGCCAAGATCGCCGCCAAGCTGGCTGTTGGCTACACCCTCGACGAACTGCAGAACGACATCACCGGTGGTCGCACGCCGGCCTCGTTCGAGCCGTCGATCGACTACGTCGTCACCAAGCTGCCACGCTTTGCCTTCGAAAAATTCCCGAAAGCCGATGCCCGCCTGACCACCCAGATGAAATCCGTGGGTGAAGTCATGGCTATCGGCCGCACCTTCCAGGAGTCGCTGCAGAAAGCCCTGCGCGGCCTGGAAGTCGGTGTATGCGGGCTGGACCCGAAAGTCGACCTGGCCAGCCCGGAAGCTGCCAGCATCCTCAAGCGCGAGCTGACCGTGCCGGGCGCCGAGCGTATCTGGTATGTGGCAGACGCCATGCGTTCGGGCATGAGCGTGGATGAAATCTTCGCCCTGACCATGATCGACCGCTGGTTCCTGGTGCAGATGGAAGACCTGATCAAGGAAGAAGAGAAGGTCAAGACCCTGGGCCTGGCCGATATCGACAAGGCCCTGATGCTGCGCCTCAAGCGCAAGGGCTTCTCTGACCAGCGCCTGGCCAAGCTGCTGGGCATCACCGACAAGAACCTGCGTCGTCACCGCCACAAGCTCGAGATCTTCCCGGTCTACAAGCGCGTCGATACCTGCGCTGCCGAGTTCGCCACCGACACCGCCTATCTGTACTCCACCTACGAGGAAGAGTGCGAGGCCAACCCGTCGACCCGCGACAAGATCATGATCCTGGGTGGCGGCCCCAACCGTATCGGCCAGGGCATCGAGTTCGACTACTGCTGCGTCCATGCGGCACTGGCACTGCGTGAAGACGGCTACGAGACCATCATGGTCAACTGCAACCCGGAGACCGTCTCCACCGATTACGATACCTCCGACCGCCTGTACTTCGAGCCGCTGACCCTGGAAGACGTGCTGGAAGTGGTGCGTGTCGAGAAGCCGAAAGGCGTCATCGTGCACTACGGCGGCCAGACTCCGCTGAAACTGGCCCGTGCCCTGGAAGAAGCCGGCGTACCGATCATCGGTACCAGCCCGGACTCCATCGACCGTGCCGAAGACCGTGAGCGCTTCCAGCAGATGGTTCAGCGCCTGAACCTGCTGCAGCCGCCAAACGCCACCGTGCGCAGCGAAGACGAAGCGATTCGTGCTGCCGGCGTCATCGGTTACCCGCTGGTGGTGCGCCCGTCCTACGTACTGGGCGGCCGTGCGATGGAGATTGTCTACGAACTGGACGAACTCAAGCGCTACCTGCGTGAAGCGGTGCAGGTGTCCAACGACAGCCCTGTGCTGCTGGACCACTTCCTCAACTGCGCCATCGAGATGGACGTGGATGCGGTCTGCGACGGCACCGACGTGGTGATCGGCGCGATCATGCAGCACATCGAGCAGGCCGGTGTTCACTCCGGTGACTCGGCATGCTCGCTGCCGCCGTACTCGCTGCCTGCCCACGTGCAGGACGAAGTGCGCGACCAGGTCAAGAAGATGGCACTGGAGCTGGGCGTTGTCGGCCTGATGAACGTGCAGCTGGCGCTGCAGGGCGACAAGATCTACGTGATCGAGGTCAACCCGCGTGCTTCGCGTACCGTACCGTTCGTGTCCAAGTGCATCGGCACCTCGCTGGCGATGATTGCGGCTCGCGTCATGGCCGGCAAGACCCTGAAAGAGATCGGTTTCACCCAGGAAATCATTCCGAACTTCTACAGCGTGAAGGAAGCGGTGTTCCCGTTCGCGAAGTTCCCGGGCGTCGATCCGATCCTCGGCCCTGAAATGAAGTCCACCGGTGAAGTCATGGGTGTCGGCGACACCTTCGGCGAAGCCTTCGCCAAGGCCCAGATGGGCGCCAGCGAAGTGCTGCCGACCGGCGGCACCGCGTTCATCAGCGTGCGTGACGACGACAAGCCGCAGGTGGCTGGCGTTGCCCGCGACCTGATCAACCTGGGCTTCGAAGTGGTTGCCACGGCCGGTACCGCCAAGATCATCGAGGCGGCAGGCCTGAAAGTGCGTCGCGTGAACAAGGTGACCGAAGGTCGTCCGCACGTGGTCGACATGATCAAGAACGACGAAGTGTCGCTGATCATCAACACCACCGAAGGTCGCCAGTCGATTGCCGACTCCTACTCGATTCGTCGCAATGCGTTGCAGCACAAGATCTACTGCACCACGACCATTGCGGCCGGTGAAGCCATCTGCGAAGCGCTGAAGTTCGGTCCGGAAAAAACCGTACGTCGCTTGCAGGATCTGCATGCAGGACTCAAAGCATGAGTATTACCAAATACCCGATGACCGTTCAGGGCGCTCGCGCCCTGGAGGAAGAGCATCTCTTCCTGAGCAAGACCGAGCGCCCGCGCCTGAGCCAGGCGATTGGCGAAGCCCGTGAGCTGGGCGATCTCAAGGAAAACGCCGAGTACCACGCTGCCCGTGAAGAACAGGGCATGGTCGAGGCGCGTATCCGCGATATCGAAGGCCGCCTGCAGAACGCGGTAGTGATTGACGTTACCACCATTGCCCACACGGGCAAGGTGATCTTCGGCACCACCGTGGACCTTGAAAACACCGAAACCGGCGATCAGGTGACCTACCAGATCGTTGGTGAGGACGAGGCGGACGTCAAGAACGGCAAGCTCTCGGTCGGTGCTCCGATCGCCCGCGCCATCATCGGCAAGGAAGAGGGTGACACTGTGGTGATCAAGACGCCGAGCGGCACAGTCGAGTACGAGATTGTCGAAGTCCGTCACATTTGATCGCCCGCGCGGCTTTGCCGCGTCGGCAGTGATCTGGCAGCTGGCCCAGGTGCTCTGGGTCGGCGGCGTGTGGATGCTGCATTTTGCGGTACTGCCGGTGCTGGGCCAGATTGGCCTGGCGCCGCTGTTGATCGAGGATTTTGGCGTGCTGGCCGCGTCGCTGCTGGTCGTCTTTGCGGCGGTGGGCTGCGGCGTGCAGGTGCTGGTGCTGATTCAGGCCGAAGGGATGGCCAGCCTGTGGCGAGACATGCGTGGGCAACTGCTGCTGATGGCAGTGGCGGCGTGCGTGATGTATTTCGTCTTGCGGGTTGGCGGGGCGGGGCAGTTGCGTTGGCAGCTGTTCTGCTACCTGGTGCTGGGCCTCAGCGGTTTGCTGCTGGTGCTGCAGCCGCCGCCGGGCAGGGCGCGCGAGGCGCGCCACTGAACGGCGCGAACATCACTTGTAGCGGTGGATGTTCGACAGTTGCTTGTTGGGCTGCGGGTTGCGGCGATAGATCAGTGCCTTCTTGCCGATGGTCTGCACCAGTTCGGCGCGGCCGGCCTTGCACAGTGCGGCAATGGCGGCGGCACGTTCTTCGCGGTCTTCCGAGCGGATCTCTACCTTGATCAGTTCGTGATCGGCCAGGGCGCGCTCGAGTTCGGCGATAACCCCTTCAGTCAGGCCGTTGCCTGCCACAATCAGAACTGGTTTCAGATCGTGGCCAATGGATTTGTACTGTTTCTTCTGCTCGTTATTGAGCGGCATAATCTGACCCTTTGTCTAGATTCTGTAAAAATGGCGGCCATTTTACCCGAGGGCCCGTGGATCCGCCCAGTTAATCACGACCCTTATCATCGAGGTGCCCAGTGGCGCGTTCCAAGACAAGCCTTGGCTGGCTGAAAGAACACTTTAACGATCCTTACGTCAAAAAGGCGCAAAAGGACGGATATCGCTCGCGCGCGAGCTACAAATTGCTCGAAATCCAGGAAAAGTACCGTTTGATCCGCCCGGGCATGAGCGTGATCGATCTGGGCGCGGCGCCCGGTGGCTGGTCGCAGGTGACCAGTCGTCTGATTGGCGGTCAGGGGCGTCTGATTGCCTCGGACATCCTCGAAATGGACAGTATTCCCGACGTTACCTTCATCCAGGGCGACTTTACCCAGGATGAAGTGCTGGCGCAGATTCTCGAGGCGGTCGGTAATTCGCACGTAGACCTTGTGATTTCCGATATGGCCCCCAATATGAGTGGTACGCCCGCTGTGGATATGCCCAAGGCCATGTTCCTGTGCGAGCTGGCCCTTGATCTGGCGACCCGGGTACTCAAGCCGGGTGGCGATTTTCTGATCAAGATCTTTCAGGGCGAGGGGTTTGACGTCTACCTCAAGGACGCCCGCAAGAAATTCGACAAGGTGCAGATGCTCAAGCCCGATTCTTCACGCGATCGCTCCCGCGAGCAGTACATGCTGGGGCGTGGCTACAAGGGCGAGTAGGGCTTCAGGCCGGCAGCTTCCAGGGTATCCGATAGCTATTTCCAATCGGATGTCCTGCCTGACCTGGATGAACATCGTGTAGTCTAGGTTTCACAAAGGGTTACAGACGGCGCCTGCAGACATGTAGGTAATGTAGTAAGTTAAGCCGGTGATTATCATGCGAGGCACGGCTGCGCCTAAGGCCTGCCTCAGAGGGTAGCTAATTGAACGACATGGCAAAGAATCTGATCCTGTGGTTGATCATCGCCGCGGTCCTGGTGACCGTGATGAACAACTTCTCCAGCCCGAACGAGCCGCAGACCCTCAACTATTCCGACTTCATTCAGCAGGTCAAGGATGGCAAGGTCGAGCGTGTGACGGTCGACGGTGCAGTCATCATTGGTAAGCGTACCGACGGCGACAGCTTCAAGACCGTGCGTCCCGCGATCGCCGACAACGGCCTGATCGGCGACCTGGTCGACAACCACGTCGTGGTCGAAGGCAAGCAGCCTGAACAACAAAGCATCTGGACCCAGTTGCTGGTCGCCAGCTTCCCGATCCTGGTCATCATCGCCGTGTTCATGTTCTTCATGCGCCAGATGCAGGGCGGTGCCGGTGGCAAGGGTGGGCCGATGAGTTTCGGCAAGAGCAAGGCGCGCCTGCTCTCCGAAGACCAGGTCAAGACCACCCTGGCCGACGTCGCAGGTTGCGACGAAGCCAAGGAAGAGGTTGGCGAGCTGGTCGAGTTCCTGCGTGATCCAGGCAAGTTCCAGCGCCTCGGCGGTCGTATTCCGCGCGGCGTGCTGATGGTCGGCCCGCCCGGTACCGGTAAGACCCTGCTGGCCAAGGCCATCGCGGGTGAGGCCAAGGTGCCGTTCTTCACCATTTCCGGTTCCGACTTCGTTGAAATGTTCGTGGGTGTCGGTGCCAGCCGTGTACGTGACATGTTCGAGCAGGCCAAGAAGCACGCACCGTGCATCATCTTCATCGACGAAATCGACGCCGTCGGTCGCCACCGTGGCGCCGGCATGGGCGGTGGTCATGACGAGCGCGAGCAGACCCTCAACCAGTTGCTGGTGGAGATGGACGGCTTCGAAATGAACGACGGCATCATCGTGATCGCCGCTACCAACCGTCCGGACGTTCTTGACCCTGCGTTGCTGCGTCCAGGCCGTTTTGACCGCCAAGTGGTCGTGGGCCTGCCCGACATCCGTGGTCGCGAGCAGATTCTCAAGGTGCACATGCGCAAGACGCCGATCGGCGACAACGTGAACCCTGCCGTGATCGCCCGTGGTACGCCCGGCTTCTCCGGTGCCGACCTGGCCAACCTGGTCAACGAGGCGTCGCTGTTCGCTGCGCGCGGCGGCAAGCGTGTGGTCGAGATGAAGGAGTTCGAGCTGGCCAAGGACAAGATCATGATGGGCGCCGAGCGCAAGTCGATGGTCATGTCCGAGAAAGAGAAGCAGAACACCGCTTACCACGAGGCGGGTCACGCCATCGTCGGTCGCGTGGTGCCCGAGCACGACCCTGTGTACAAGGTCTCGATCATTCCGCGCGGTCGCGCCCTGGGCGTCACCATGTTCTTGCCGGAAGAGGACCGCTACAGCCTGTCCAAGCGTGCGCTGATCAGTCAGATCTGCTCGTTGTACGGTGGTCGTATCGCCGAGGAAATGACCCTTGGCTTCGATGGCGTTACCACGGGTGCCTCCAACGACATCATGCGAGCCAGCCAGATCGCTCGCAACATGGTCACCAAGTGGGGCTTGTCGGAAAAACTCGGCCCGCTGATGTACGCCGAAGAAGAAGGCGAAGTGTTCTTGGGCCGCAGTGCCGGTTCCCAGCACGCCAGCGTTTCGGGCGAGACGGCCAAGTTGATCGACTCCGAGGTGCGCAGCATCATCGACCAGTGCTATGCCACTGCCAAGCAGATCCTCACCGAAAACCGTGACAAGCTCGATGCCATGGCCGATGCGCTGATGAAGTACGAGACCATCGATGCCGACCAGATCGACGACATCATGGCCGGTCGCGAGCCGCGTGAGCCACGTGACTGGGAAGGTGGTTCGGGCACTTCGGGCACCTCTGCCACGCAAGGTGATCGCCCCGAGTCCCCGATCGGTGGTCCGGCGGCGCAGCTCTAAGGGTTGACATGACTTCACAGCAGTACCCAACCCGGTTGCCTTGCGGCAACCGGGTTCTCGACCTTTCCCGTACCCATGTGATGGGTATCCTCAACATAACCCCTGATTCCTTCTCGGACGGCGGTCGCTTCACCCAGCGTGATGCGGCCTTGCGCCATGCCGAAGCGATGGTGGCGGCCGGTGCTACGCTTGTCGATGTCGGTGGGGAGTCCACCCGGCCAGGTGCACGCGTGGTCACTGCTCTCGAAGAGCTCGAGCGGGTTGCACCCATTGTCGAAGCGATCAGTCGCGAGCTGGATGTCATCATCTCGGTAGATACCTCGACGCCGGCTGTGATCCGCGAGACTGCCCGCCTGGGCGCGGGGCTGATCAACGATGTGCGCTCGCTTACCCGCGATGGCGCCCTGGATGCCGCTGCAGCCACCGGTTTGCCGGTCTGCCTTATGCACATGCGCGGCGAGCCCGGCGACATGCAGAACAACCCGCACTACGACGATGTGACCGTCGAGGTGGCGATGTTTCTCGAGCAGCGCATGGCAGCCTGTGCTTCGGTGGGTATCGGCGCCGAAAAGATTGTGCTCGATCCGGGCTTTGGTTTTGCCAAGACGCTTGCGCACAACCTCAGCCTGTTCAAGCATATGCAGGACCTTTATCGCCTGGGCCGCCCCCTCCTGGTGGGCGTTTCGCGCAAGAGCATGATCGGCCTGGCGCTGGAGCGTCCGGTCGGTGAGCGGCTTTATGGCAGCCTGGCGCTTGCTGCGCTGGCGATGACCCGGGGTGCGAGCATCCTGCGGGTTCACGATGTTGCCGAGACCGTCGACGTGGTACGGATGATTGCAGCGGTTGAAGCCGCCGAATAAGAGTGACGGAGCATTTCACTATGAGCAGAAAATATTTTGGTACCGACGGCATTCGTGGCCGTGTCGGCGAATACCCGATCACGCCGGATTTCATGCTCAAGCTCGGTTGGGCCGCAGGCATGGCCTTTCGCAAGCTCGGCGCCTGCCGGGTGCTCGTAGGCAAGGACACGCGTATCTCCGGCTACATGTTCGAGTCGGCCCTTGAGGCCGGTCTGTCGGCGGCGGGCGCAGATGTGCTGCTGCTCGGCCCGATGCCGACGCCGGCCATCGCCTACCTGACCCGCACCTTCCATGCCGAAGCCGGGATCGTCATCAGTGCGTCGCACAATCCGCATGACGACAACGGCATCAAGTTCTTCTCCGGTCAGGGCACCAAGCTGCCCGACGATGTGGAGCAGATGATCGAGGAGTTGCTCGACAAACCCATGACCGTGGTCGAGTCGAGCAAGCTGGGCAAGGTGTCGCGCATCAACGACGCGGCCGGCCGCTACATCGAGTTCTGCAAGAGCAGCGTGCCGACCAGTACCGATTTCGCCGGCCTCAAGCTGGTGGTCGACTGCGCCCACGGCGCCACGTACAAGGTGGCCCCCAGCGTGTTTCGCGAGCTCGGCGCCGATGTCACGGTGCTGGCCGCGCAGCCGGATGGCCTCAACATCAACGAGAACTGCGGTTCGACCCATATCGAGTCGCTTCAGGCGGCGGTGCTGGTAGGGCATGCCGACCTGGGGATCGCGTTCGACGGTGACGGTGACCGGGTGCTGATGGTCGACCATACCGGCGCGATCGTCGATGGTGACGAATTGCTGTTCATCATTGCCCGTGACCTCCAGGAGCGTGGCAAGCTCAATGGTGGCGTTGTGGGTACGCTGATGAGCAACCTGGGCCTCGAACTGGCCTTGCAGGAGCTCTCGATACCGTTTGTGCGTGCCAAGGTGGGTGACCGCTATGTGATGGCCGAACTGCTGGAGCGCGACTGGAACATCGGCGGCGAGAACTCCGGGCACGTGGTGTGCTTCAGTCATACCACCACAGGAGATGCGATCATCGCTGCCCTGCAGGTGCTGATGGCGCTCAAGCGTCGCGGTGAAACCCTGGCTCAGGCCCGTCAGGCGCTGCGCAAATGCCCGCAGGTGCTGATCAATGTTCGCTTTGGCGAGAGCAAGGTAGACCCTGTCGAGCACCCGGCGGTCAAACAGGCCTGCGAGCGGGTCACCGAGGCCATGGCGGGTCGTGGTCGCGTGCTGCTGCGCAAGTCCGGCACAGAGCCACTGGTGCGTGTGATGGTCGAAGGTGATGACGAAAGTCAGGTGCGCGGCTACGCCGAGGAACTGGCAAAGCTGGTAACTGAAGTTTGCGCCTGATTAGCGCTTGCCAGTGGTGATCGGGTTGGGTAACATCTGCGCCCACTTTGACCGACGAGGTACAGCATGCGTCGCCCTATGGTAGCTGGTAACTGGAAGATGCACGGTACCCGCGCCAGCGTCGCTGAGCTGATCAAGGGCTTGAGCAATCTAGCCCTGCCGAGCGGTGTTGAAGTCGCGGTGTTCCCGCCCTGCCTGTACATCAATCAAGCGATTGAAGGGTTGCAGGGCAAGTCGATAGCCGTGGGTGCTCAGGATTCTGCGGTAGAGCCCCAGCAAGGCGCGCTGACCGGTGAGGTTGCTCCGAGTCAGCTGGTCGATGCGGGATGTGAGCTGGTGCTGATCGGGCACTCGGAGCGTCGCCAGATACTGGGCGAAAGCGACGAAGTGCTGAATCGCAAGTTCGCTGCGGCTCAGGCTTGCGGGTTGAAGCCTGTGCTCTGTGTAGGGGAAACCCTGGAGGAGCGCGAAGCTGGCAAGACGCTTGAGGTTGTAGGGCGTCAGTTGAGCAGCATCATCGACGCATTCGGTGTTGAGGCCTTCGCCAGTGCAATCATTGCCTATGAGCCTGTATGGGCCATCGGCACCGGCCTCACGGCCAGCCCGCAACAGGCTCAGGATGTGCACAAGGCCATTCGCGAGCAACTGGCGGCAAAGAATTCAGAGGTCGCGATGAATGTGCGGCTTCTATACGGCGGCAGCGTGAAGGCGGCCAATGCGGCTGAGCTGTTCGGCATGCCGGATATCGATGGGGGGCTCATTGGTGGAGCTTCCCTGAACGCAGACGAATTCGGTGCAATTTGTCGCGCCGCAGGAAACTGAAAAATGCTGGAAACAGTCGTAGTAGTTTTTCATCTGTTGGGCGCACTGGGTTTGGTAGTGCTGGTGTTGCTGCAACAGGGTAAAGGTGCGGAAGCAGGTGCATCTTTCGGCGCAGGGGCTTCAAATACTGTGTTCGGAAGCCAAGGTTCTGCTACCTTTCTTAGTAAGTTTACTGCTATACTTGCCGCCAGTTTCTTCATAACCGCCCTAGGGTTAGGTTACTTTGCTAAAGAGAAAGCTCATCAGCTGACTCAGGTAGGGCTTCCAGATCCAGCGGTACTTGAAGTGAAGCAGCAAAAACCGGCAACAGATGATGTACCGGTGCTCCAGGAGCAACAGGCACCCGCCAGCAACACCGGCGATGTACCTCCAGCTCAAGAGCAGAAGTAACGGGTTTCAAAGTAGTATTGCCGAGGTGGTGGAATTGGTAGACACGCAACCTTGAGGTGGTTGTGCCCATAGGGTGTAGGGGTTCGAGTCCCCTTCTCGGTACCAATTGAAACAAGACAGCCCGCTACAGCGGGCTTTCTTGTAGGTGGAGGTTAGATTGACCCCTCGCGGGGTTCGGTCGTATACTTTCGCCCCAGCTTTGACGCGGGGTGGAGCAGTCTGGTAGCTCGTCGGGCTCATAACCCGAAGGTCGTTGGTTCAAATCCAGCCCCCGCAACCAGTTTCAGCAGAGCCCCTTTTCAGGGGCTTTTTGTTAGCTGATCAGTTCTCAGCGCCGGTATTCACCCGGCGTATCAGGGATGGGCGCTTCGCCCATTTTTTATTTGCATAGCATGCACAAGGGGGTTCAGGTGTCGAGCAAGCTAGAAGAGTTGCAGGCCTTGTTGGCCCCGGTGGTCGTGGCCCTAGGCTATGAATGCTGGGGTATCGAGTTTTCGGCTCAAGGCCGCCACTCAATGTTGCGCGTTTATATCGACAAAGAAGGCGGTGTGCTGGTGGATGACTGCGCCATCGTCAGCCGTCAGATCAGCGGCATTCTGGATGTCGAAGATCCCATTTCCGTTGAATACACCCTTGAAGTTTCCTCTCCTGGCATGGAACGCCCGCTGTTCACACTTGAACAGTTTGCAAAGTATGTCGGTGAGCAGGTGAAGATTAAACTGCGCTCGCCTTTCGAAGGTCGACGTAATTTTCAGGGCCTTCTGCGCGGTGTGGAAGAGCAGGATGTCGTGGTGCAGGTAGATGACCACGAATTCCTTCTGCCGATCGACATGATCGACAAGGCCAACATTATTCCCAGTTTTGACTGAGACATGCCGGGTCCGATAGTTCGTGCGGACCCAATGGCTTGCGAAAGGCGAGGCGTACGATGAGCAAAGAAGTACTGCTGGTTGTTGAGTCGGTATCCAATGAAAAGGGTGTACCGGCAGACGTGATTTTCGAAGCATTGGAAGTGGCCCTGGCCACTGCTACCAAGAAGCGTTTCGAAGATGAAGTCGACCTGCGTGTGGAGATCAACCGCCACACCGGTAACTACGAGACTTTCCGTCGCTGGACGGTGGTCGAGGAAGAGGATCTTGACGATCCTGCGATCGAAACCTGGCCAAGCAAGATTCAGGAAACCCATCCTGAAGCCAAGGTTGGCGATGTCATCGAAGAGAAGATCGAGTCCATCGAGTTCGGCCGCATCGCTGCACAGACCGCCAAGCAGGTCATCGTGCAGAAGGTCCGCGAAGCCGAGCGCGCACAGGTGGTCGATGCTTATCGCGAGCGTCTGGGCGAAATCATCTCGGGTACTGTCAAGAAGGTTACCCGTGACAACGTGATCGTCGACCTGGGCAACAACGCCGAAGCGCTGCTGGCCCGTGAAGACATCATCTCCCGCGAGACTTTCCGTGTCGGTGTTCGTGTACGTGCACTGCTCAAGGAAATCCGCACCGAAAACCGCGGCCCGCAGCTGATCCTGTCGCGTACCGCGCCCCAGATGCTGATCGAACTGTTCCGCATCGAAGTGCCGGAAATCGCCGAGGGCCTTATCGAGGTCATGGCGGCTTCCCGTGACCCGGGTTCTCGCGCCAAGATCGCTGTCCGCTCCAAGGACAAGCGCATCGACCCGCAAGGCGCCTGCATCGGTATGCGCGGTTCGCGCGTACAGGCAGTGTCTGGCGAGTTGGGCGGCGAGCGAGTGGATATCGTCCTGTGGGACGACAACCCGGCCCAGTTTGTCATCAACGCCATGTCGCCGGCAGAAGTCGCGGCGATCATCGTTGATGAAGATGCCCACGCGATGGACATCGCTGTAGCCGCGGACAACCTGGCGCAAGCCATTGGCCGTGGTGGTCAGAACGTACGTCTGGCCAGCCAGTTGACCGGCTGGACCCTGAACGTGATGACCGAGTCGGACATCCAGGCCAAGCAACAAGCTGAAACCGGCGACATTCTGCGTAACTTCATCGAAGAGCTGGAAGTCGACGAAGAGCTGGCGCAGGTTCTCGTTGACGAAGGTTTCACCAGCCTGGAAGAAATTGCCTACGTACCGCTGGAAGAAATGCTCAACATCGATGGCTTCGACGAGGAGATCGTCAACGAACTCCGCGCGCGTGCCAAGGACCGCCTGTTGACCAAAGCCATCGCTACTGAGGAAAAACTGGCAGACGCCCATCCGGCCGAAGACCTGCTCTCGCTTGAGGGTATGGACAAGGATCTGGCGGCGGAACTGGCGGTGCGCGGCGTGGTTACCCGCGAAGACCTGGCCGAGCAGTCGATTGATGACCTGCTCGACATCGACGGCATCGACGAAGAACGTGCCGGCAAGTTGATCATGGCCGCCCGAGCCCACTGGTTCGAGTAAGTAGGCTGGCCTGAGGAGAGAAGTGCATGACGCAAGTCACGGTGAAAGAATTGGCCCAAGAGGTCGCTGCACCGGTAGAGCGCCTGCTGCAGCAGATGCGTGAGGCAGGTCTGCCGCACACCGACGCCGGTCAGGTAGTGACCGACAGTGAGAAGCAGGCTCTGCTGACCCACTTGAAAAGCAGCCACAAGGCGAAGGTGGAAGAGCCGCGCAAGATTACCTTGCAGCGCAAGACCACCAGCACCCTGCGTGTTGCTGGTAGCAAGAGCATCAGCGTAGAAGTACGCAAGAAGAAAGTTTTCGTACAGCGCAGCCCCGAAGAAATCCAGGCTGAGCAGAATCGCGAGCTGGAAGAACGTCGTGCCGCTGAAAACGCAGCACGCGACAAGTCTGAAGCTGAAGCGCGTAAACGTGCCGAAGAATCCGCCAGCCGTCAGCCGGCCAGCGCACCTGCGCCAGCCGCTGCAGCACCAGCCGTGACGGCTGCGCCTGCAGCTGCCGAGCCGGTTGCAGCTCCGGCCCCGGGTGTCGAGCGCAAGAAAGCCGAAGATGCCCGTCGCAACGACAAGTCGCGTGACGACGACCGCCGTGGTGGCGAGCGCCGCAACGAGGCCCCGCGCGTATCGGTCAAGGTCAAGGAAAAGGAAAAGGCGCCAGCTCCACGTGCCGCCCCACGCACCACCGAAGAGGAAAGCGACAGCTTCCGCCGTGGTGGCCGTGGCAAGGGCAAGATGAAGAAGCGCAATGCCCACGGCTTCCAGAGCCCGACCGGTCCGGTTATCCGCGACGTGGCCATTGGCGAGACCATCACTGTTTCCGAGCTGGCACAGCAGATGTCGGTCAAGGCCGCTGAAGTCGTCAAGTTCATGTTCAAGATGGGTACTCCGGTCACCATCAACCAGGTGCTCGATCAGGAAACTGCTCAGCTGATCGCCGAAGAGCTGGGCCACAAGGTCACGCTGGTCAGCGACAACGCGCTGGAAGATTCCCTGGCCGAGTCCCTGAAGTTCGAAGGCGAGTCGTTCTCCCGTGCGCCGGTCGTGACCGTAATGGGCCACGTTGACCACGGTAAGACTTCCCTGCTCGACTACATCCGTCGTGCCAAGGTAGCTGCCGGCGAAGCCGGTGGTATCACCCAGCACATCGGTGCGTACCACGTGGAAACCGACCGTGGCATGGTCACCTTCCTCGACACCCCGGGTCACGCCGCGTTTACCGCAATGCGTGCCCGTGGTGCCAAGGCGACCGACATCGTGATCCTGGTGGTCGCGGCGGACGACGGCGTGATGCCGCAAACCCGTGAAGCGGTACAGCACGCCAAGGCGGCAGGTGTTCCACTGGTCGTTGCAGTGAACAAGATCGACAAGCCAGGTGCAGACCTGGACCGCATCCGCAACGAACTGGCCGTCGAAGGCGTGACCTCCGAGGACTGGGGTGGCGACACGCCATTCGTCAAGGTTTCGGCCAAGATGGGTACCGGCGTCGACGAACTGCTCGAAGCCGTTCTGCTGCAAGCCGAGATCCTCGAGCTCAAGGCCACCCCATCGGCCCCTGGCCGTGGTGTCGTGGTCGAGTCGCGCCTGGACAAGGGCCGTGGCCCGGTGGCTACCGTGCTGGTTCAGGACGGTACCCTGCGTCAGGGCGACATGGTGCTGTGCGGTTCGAACTACGGCCGTGTACGGGCCATGCTCGACGAGAACGGCAAGCCTGTTAAGGAAGCCGGCCCGTCGATCCCGGTCGAGATTCTCGGCCTGGATGGCACCCCGGATGCCGGTGACGAACTGAGCGTGGTTGCCGACGAGAAGAAAGCCCGTGAAGTGGCTCTGTTCCGTCAAGGCAAGTTCCGCGAAGTCAAACTGGCACGTGCCCACGCTGGCAAGCTCGAGAACATCTTCGAGAACATGGGCCAGGAAGAGAAGAAGACCCTCAACATCGTACTCAAGTCCGATGTGCGTGGTTCTCTGGAGGCCCTGCAGGGCTCCCTCAGCGGTCTTGGCAACGACGAAGTACAGGTTCGCGTGATCGGCGGCGGTGTCGGTGGTATCACCGAGAGCGACGCCAACCTGGCCCTGGCTTCCAATGCAGTACTGTTCGGCTTCAACGTGCGTGCCGATGCCGGCGCGCGCAAGATCGTCGAGCAGGAAGGTCTGGATATGCGTTACTACAACGTGATCTACGACATCATTGAAGACGTCAAGAAAGCCCTGACCGGCATGCTCGGCAGCGATGTTCGCGAGAACATCCTGGGTATCGCCGAAGTGCGTGACGTGTTCCGTTCGCCGAAGTTCGGCGCCATCGCCGGCTGCATGGTCACCGAGGGTGTGGTTTACCGCAACCGTCCGATTCGCGTACTGCGCGACGACGTGGTGATCTTCGAAGGCGAACTGGAGTCGCTGCGTCGCTTCAAGGACGATGCGTCCGAAGTACGTGCCGGCATGGAGTGCGGTATTGGCGTCAAGAGCTACAACGACGTCAAGGTCGGCGACAAGATCGAAGTCTTCGAGAAAGTCCAAGTGGCTCGCACGCTCTAAGCCGCGAGCTTGGGAGCCGCAGACCGCCCGCCGCAAGGCGCAGGTCGGCGGCTCTGAACGCAACGCCCGGTCAGGCCCAAGCCTGGCCGGGCGTTTGCCGCTTTAGTTACAGGTAGCAAAACATGGCAAAAGAATACAGCCGTACCCAACGTATCGGCGATCAGATGCAGCGCGAACTGGCGCAACTGATCCGTCGCGAAGTCAAAGATCCGCGCGTCGGCCTGGTGACCATCACCGCCGTCGACGTCAGCCGCGATGTCGGCCACGCCAAGGTGTTCATCACCGTGATGGGCGAGGACAGCGCAGAAGACATCAAGCAAAGCCTCAAGGTGCTCAACAGCGCCGCCGGTTTCCTGCGCATGCAACTGGGCAAGGAAATGAAGCTGCGCAGCGTGCCGCAACTGCACTTCCACTACGACGAGAGCGTGACCCGCGGTGCCCATCTGTCGGCACTGATCGAGCGCGCGGTCGCCGAGGACAGCCAGCACAAGTCCGACGATACCCCCCTGGACACCAAGGAGTAAGCGGTGGCTCAGGTCAAGCGTATCCGTCGTAACGTCAGCGGCATCATCCTGCTCGACAAGCCGTTGGGGTTCACCTCCAATGCTGCCCTGCAGAAGGTGCGCTGGCTGCTCAACGCCGAGAAGGCCGGACATACCGGCAGCCTCGACCCGCTGGCCAGTGGCGTGCTGCCGCTGTGCTTCGGCGAGGCGACCAAGTTCTCGCAATACCTGCTCGAGTCCGACAAGGGCTACGAGACGGTGATGCAACTGGGGCAGACCACCAACACGGGCGACGCCGAAGGCGAAATTCTGCAAACCCGCGAAGTGACCGTTGGTCGCAGCGACGTTGAAGCCGTACTGCCACAGTTTCGTGGTCCAATCAGCCAGATACCGCCGATGTACTCGGCGCTCAAGCGCGATGGCCAGCCGCTGTACAAGCTGGCACGTGCAGGCGAAGTAGTGGAGCGTGAAGCGCGTTCTGTTACTATTAACCGCTTGGAGCTGCTCGAGTGCGAAGGCACCCGGGTACGCCTCTCGGTAGGCTGCAGCAAGGGCACCTACATCCGTACGCTGGTAGAGGACATCGGTGAGCAGCTGGGCTGCGGCGCCTATGTTGCAGAACTGCGCCGTACGCATGCAGGCCCCTTCGAACTGGCCCAGACCGTCACCCTCGAAGAGCTCGAGCAGGTGCACGCCGAAGGTGGCAACGAAGCGGTCGACCGCTTCCTGATGCCATCGGACAGCGGGTTGCAGGACTGGCCGTTGCTGCACTTCTCCGAGCACAGCGCGTTCTACTGGCTGCATGGTCAGCCGGTACGTGCACCGGATGCGCCGAAGTTCGGCATGGTCCGCGTGCAGGATCACAACGGTCGTTTCATCGGTATCGGTGAAGTGAGCGAAGACGGGCGCATTGCGCCACGTCGACTGATTCGGTCGGAATGATCGAAACCTTCAGTGTCGGGTTCAGGCCCGGCACTGGCGGGCAAGAGGATGGCTGTCAATAGGCACGGTCACGCCTCACTTTTAAATACAGGGATCTGTCCCTGGCCTATTGGAAACCGTGTGTACGGTTTCCCTTGATATTGGAGAAGCCAGATGGCACTCAGCGTTGAAGAAAAAGCAAAGATCGTTGGCGAATACCAGCAAGCAGCCGGTGACACCGGTAGCCCGGAAGTGCAGGTTGCCCTGCTGACCGCCAACATCAACAAGCTGCAAGGCCACTTCAAGGCCAACGGTAAAGACCACCACTCCCGTCGTGGTCTGATCCGCATGGTAAACCAGCGTCGCAAGCTGCTGGACTACCTGAAAGGTAAAGACACCACTCGTTACAGCGCCCTGATCGGTCGTCTGGGCCTGCGTCGCTAATAGCGGCCTGGTCAGTGGTGTGCACGGCGTGCTGCTGTCATCCGCCGAGGGCTTCGGCCCCCGCGCGGGTGAGCACGTCGCGCGTATCTATGAGGTTGGCTGTCTGCCTCGCCCGCGCGGTTTACCGCAAGGGCAGGGCAGGCTCCCAACCTCTAGTTTTATCTGGACTGCCAACAGGGCCGATTCCCTGTGCTGCCCAAGAATTCGCAAGAACCAGTTCCCCCAGAGCCACTGAAGAAGGTAGGAAACCGTGAACCCGGTAATCAAGAAATTCCAGTTCGGTCAATCGACCGTTACCCTCGAGACGGGCCGTATTGCTCGTCAAGCGTCCGGCGCCGTATTGGTCACCGTCGACAACGATGTCACCGTGCTGGTGACCGTGGTCGGTGCCAAACAGGCCGATCCAGGCAAAGGCTTCTTCCCCCTGTCCGTTCACTATCAGGAAAAGACCTACGCCGCCGGCAAGATCCCTGGTGGTTTCTTCAAGCGTGAAGGTCGTCCTTCCGAGAAAGAGACCCTGACCTCGCGTCTGATCGACCGTCCGATCCGTCCGCTGTTCCCTGAAGGCTTCATGAACGAAGTGCAGGTTGTCTGCACCGTCGTTTCCACCAGCAAGAAAACCGATCCGGACATCGCTGCCATGATCGGTACCTCGGCTGCGCTGGCCATCTCCGGCATTCCGTTCGAAGGCCCTATCGGCGCCGCCCGTGTCGCTTTCCACGAAAGCACCGGCTACCTGCTGAACCCGACCTACGAGCAACTGGCTGCCTCGAGCCTGGACATGGTCGTTGCCGGTACCTCCGACGCCGTGCTGATGGTCGAATCGGAAGCCAAGGAGCTGACCGAAGACCAGATGCTGGGCGCCGTGCTGTTCGCCCACGATGAATTCCAGGCCGTGATCCAGGCCGTCAAGGAGCTGGCTGCCGAAGCCGCCAAGCCTACCTGGGACTGGACTGCCAAGGCCGAGAACACCCCGCTGCTGAGCGCCATTCGTGGCGAATTCGGTGCCGCGGTGTCCGATGCCTACACCATCACCGTCAAGGCCGACCGTTACGCTCGCCTGGGCGAGCTGCGCGAGCAGGTCATCGCCAAGTTCTCCGGCGAAGAAGGCCAGCCGACTGCCGCTGAAGTCAAAGAGATCTTCGGTGAAATCGAATACCGCACCGTTCGCGAAAACATCGTCAACGGCAAGCCACGTATCGATGGTCGCGACACCAAGACCGTGCGCCCGCTGAACATCGAAGTCGGCGTGCTGCCGAAAACCCACGGTTCGGCCCTGTTCACCCGTGGCGAAACCCAGGCCCTGGTCGTTGCGACCCTGGGTACTGCACGTGACGCACAGCTGCTGGACACCCTGGAAGGCGAGCGCAAAGACCCCTTCATGCTGCACTACAACTTCCCGCCGTTCTCGGTGGGCGAGTGTGGCCGCATGGGCGGTGCTGGTCGTCGCGAAATCGGTCACGGCCGTCTGGCCCGTCGTTCGGTCCAGGCCATGCTGCCGGCCGCCGACGTGTTCCCGTACACCATCCGCGTGGTGTCGGAGATCACCGAATCCAACGGTTCGAGCTCGATGGCTTCGGTCTGTGGCGCTTCCCTGGCCCTGATGGACGCTGGTGTACCGATGAAGGCGCCGGTAGCCGGTATCGCCATGGGTCTGGTCAAAGAGGGCGAGAAGTTCGCCATCCTGACCGACATCCTGGGTGATGAAGACCACCTGGGCGACATGGACTTCAAGGTAGCCGGTACCGCCAAGGGTGTGACCGCGCTGCAGATGGACATCAAGATCAACGGCATCACCGAAGAGATCATGGAAATCGCCCTGGGCCAGGCCCTGGAAGCGCGCCTGAACATCCTCGGCCAGATGAACCAGATCATTGGCCAGTCGCGTACCGAGCTGTCGGAAAACGCACCGACCATGATCGCGATGAAGATCGACACCGACAAGATTCGCGACGTCATCGGCAAGGGCGGCGCAACCATCCGTGCCATCTGCGAAGAAACCAAGGCGTCGATCGATATCGAAGACGACGGTTCGATCAAGATCTTCGGCGAAACCAAGGATGCTGCAGAAGCTGCGCGCCAGCGCGTTCTGAGCATCACTGCCGAAGCCGAGATCGGCAAGATCTACGTCGGCAAGGTCGAGCGCATCGTCGACTTCGGTGCATTCGTCAACATCCTGCCGGGCAAGGACGGTCTGGTTCACATCTCCATGCTGAGCGATGCTCGCGTCGAGAAAGTGACCGACATCCTGAAAGAAGGCCAGGAAGTCGAAGTACTGGTACTGGACGTGGACAACCGCGGCCGTATCAAGCTGTCGATCAAGGACGTTGCCGCCGCCAAGGCGTCGGGCGTCTGATGATGCAGCAGGGCAGGTAACTGCCCGGTAGTGCCAATGCCCCGTATCGCAGGATACGGGGCATTTTTTTTGCTTTCAGCCGGCAGCGCCGGCAAAGCGCCTGCGCCCCAGGTTGGTGATGATCAGGCTCAGCGAGTCGGCGTTGGCCAGGATCAGGTCGGTGCGTACCTGCGGATCGCTGTAGAACGCAGTGCGTGCAGCTGCCAGGGTGTTTGTCTTGCTTAGCCGAAAGATCGCGGGCAGGGCTCGTCCATCCTTTTTCCTGATATCTCTCCAGGTCTGGCTCGAGGTGTCGAAGGTTCTGAACAGCGCCTGGGCGGGGGTGTTGATCGAGAGCCCGTTCTGTTTGTAGCCAAGGATCGTCTGATAGGCGATACGCCCGCCCCGCGTGTGCTGGCTGATCTGGTCCGGGAAGGGGGCCGCGGCTTCCACGTAGGCGATATCCACGGTTCGAAGTACCTGGTGTGACAGCTCGTGTATCAGCGTCGTTGCTTGCTGGTGGGCGAGCAGCTCGATGGCCGGTGGCGTTGCGTAAATCGAAACGTCCCATGGCAGGGTGAACACGCGCTCGGTGAGAAAGATCCGCTTGCCGGGGTCGTTGTGGTAGGTGAAACCGTAGGTATCGCGCTGATCGGGCATGTTCATGCCCACTACGAGGCGTTTGGAGGTGACCGTGTCCATCGAGGCCGACAACAGCTCGTCCAGTATCCGCTGGGTATAGTCACGCAGCAGGCGTACTGTCTGGTCTGAGGGAGGGTGGTCGAACACGTTTTGCAAGATGCTCAGTGTCTCGGGCGGCAGGGGCGCCTGGGGCGAAGACAGGTTGAGGTTCTTCAGGCAGGTGTCCAGATAGTGGCGGCTCAAGGCATGGGCACGCAGTAGCATCTGGTACTTGGTCGGCTGGAGCGCGGCAATGTTCTTCATTCCCGAAGCCAGCGTGGTGTAGCGCAGGGATATGTCTTCGTTGGCCAGGGCCGTTTCGAAACTGCTGTAGGCCGCGCCGCCGCCACGCAAGCCTTCCTGCAGATCAACCTGCCACTGATTTCCCGTTCTTTGCAGCGTGGGCCCGAGTCGGCCCTGCTTGATGATCTGCCACTGCTGTGCTGGCTTGGCCACTTCATAGACGTGGCCCGCGATCACGCAATAGAAACGCTCGGTACCCGGGGCGAAATAAAGCCCCAGGGTGGTGTTGCGGACCATGTCCTTGAGTTGCACGTTCTGCGCCTGCAGGTCACTCAGCCGGTTGGGTACCAGGGGGTTGAGCAGTACCTCGTTCCAGGCAGGGTCCAGTTCCAGTGCAGGCGTGAGGGGTGAAGGCTCGTCAGGGGTCTTCCTGCTCACGCTCGAGCCACCTGGGCGCATCATGACCAGGCCACTCAGGGCGGTGACGAACTCCGCAAGCGATTCGCCCCAGTTGTGCTGCAAAGCGGCGTTACCGGATGCCTGCAACCACTGGACACTCTGTAGCGAGCTGAGCATGGCTGCCAGCTTTCCAGGCAGGAAAAACGAACTCTGCTCGATGGCAAGGCCCATTACATAGCGCAGTACATTCCAGTATTCCTCGGCGGTAGTTACCGTGCGTGCCTTGGTCAGGGCCCGCAGGAATGCCACGTTCTCGGTGAACAGGTAGTCAAGGGCATTGCCTTCGATCTCGCTGCGCACCAGTTGAACCGCACCGGGGGTGGGCGAGAAATCGAACAGGTCCGATGAGGACCAGAACAGATGGGGGTGAAGAAAGCCGTTGTGGTCGTATCGCGACTGCACCGTGTCGGGAAGCCGGTTCAGAATATCTCGTTGCAGCTCTGGGTCCGAGAGGATGGCACTGCGCAGTGCGCCCTGGTCCTTGAACTCGAGCAACATCTTGTGTGGCCGGTAGGCGCAGTACAACACCAGGGGCCCGTCCTGTTCGCCCTGCGGGCCGATCACATACATGCCCCTCACGGTATCGGGGGCGAACCCTTGCTCGGCCCGTAGCTGCAATTGGCACAGGGTGATCTTCCTGCCCTCGACCAGGTCGCGGGCGAGGGCATCCGGCTTGGCCAGCACATGGGAAAAGTAGTAAAGCGCCTTGGCCGATAGTTTGTTGTCCAGAAAATGCTGATACCCCTCTTCCATCAGGTAGGCGGTGGATACCAGCGTGTAGCGATGACGGCGTTCGAGGTAGTCGGGATCCTGCGGGGTTAACTTCTTCTCGAGCAGGGCACGGTATGCACTGGCCACGTCGAGGCGGTCGATCATGTTGCGGATGGTGGCTGCTTCCAGCGCTTCAGGTGCCATGCCTGGTCGCGTGACGCTGACCTTCATGCTTGTCGCTGTGCCGGTCAACCGGCTGTGGGTCAGGGCATACTCGCTCAGTGTCTTGGTGGTGGTGGCCAGGTCCGAGGAAATCGGCGAGGGCGTCTGGCCGGGCATTACCGGGTTGGGGGTGAAGTGCGTGAAGGTGACGGTAATCAGGTCGGGATCGTCCGGTGCGCTCGGGTAATCCTGGGCGAGCCCTGCCTTGAGCTGCTGGTTGGCGAAGTCGTTGAGCGTTGGGATCGAGAACAGGTAGTTGAACTTGGGGTTGCTGACACGGGCGCAGGCCTGCACCAGTTGCGCGTAGTTTTTCATTTGCTGCGGTGTCGCGTTACATAGCCATGCCGGTAGAAGGGTGCGCAAATACTGAACCTCGAGGCTGTCGCGTACCCGCTGCAAGGCCCCTTCGAACGGGTGCCTGGCGGCCTGGTTATCGATGAAGCGTTGCAGCAATGAGGTGCCGAGCCTGCTGCGCAGGGCATAGCCCAGGTAGTAACGCCGGGTTGCAGCACGAAAGCGTGCCGCACTGTGTTCAACAAACGCGAACAGCTCGCTTTGTTCGATGAGGCGTACGCTGGGCTGACTGGCACCTGGAAGCTGCGCCAGGGTGTGCCAGTTGCGCAGGTCTTCGGCGTTCACCAGGCTCAGCCACTGATGAAGCTTCTCCGGGTCGTCGAATGCGCCGGTCATTTCAGAGCGCAAGGCTGCTTCGCTGCTGAATTGACTCAGTGGCTCCAGCGGTGACCAGAGCAACAGGCTGTCATTGTCGGCCGTTGCCCGCTGCAGCACGAATGCATCGGCCAGTGGCAGCAGCCCGGCCTTGCCGGGTACCGACAAGCTCAGGCTGTGCAGGCGAATGGCACTGTGCCCCGGCCGGTCCAATGCTTGCTGCAGCAGGTCGAGCAGCGCGTCATCGATCACGCCGTTCTCGCGGGCTTGCTCCAGTTCGATGCGCAGCAGCGCTTCGTACAAGCTGCGCATGCTCGTGAGCGGGGACACCACACTGTCCTTCAGGCGCAACCGACCCGTGTCGAACGCCTCGAGTTGTTCAAGGTAGGTCGAGGCAAAGCCCGCTTTAAGGGTGTCGATCTGTTGCCGGATCACGGGTGCCGACGGCCACGACAGTGGCAAGCCTTGCCGGTCCTGCACCTGCACCTGATCCTGCGGCGCGTGCTGGTTGCCTGTTTCGCCCAGCTGTTCGAGAAACCTGTCGACCACCGTGCCAGTCTTTTCTGCCCATTTGAGCTGGATGTCCAAGGGGTGCAACTGGCCGTCGCTGATGGCGTCGAGGCTGGGGGCAAGCATGTCCAGAACACAGGACTGCACCTTCGGCTGGGCGGTGGCCAGGGATTGAAACAGCTGATGCAGTGCCCTGGCACGGGTGAGGCGCTCCACCAGCGTAACGCTCTGGCTGGGTGGCACGGGCAGCCTCATGGCGACTGCTGGCTGTGCATCGGGCAGCCATCGACCGTTGACCCCCAGGTGGGTCAGGCGCCTGTCCACCAGCGCGCGCATGTCCAGTGCATCTTCGACCCCGGCCATGGCCGTGCTGCTCTGGGCACCGGGGAAGCGTAGTGCGTGGGCAAGACGCCGGTTGACCAGTGCGATCAGCGCATCAGCAAGTGCGAGGAATATCGGTTGACCGACCTCGACCAGCCTGACCACAGGTGTCGCGCTGGCTTGCAACTGCTCCCAGTCATCGCGGCTGATCGAGGCGGGGCAAGCAGGTTGTGTGAGCAGGGCCTGGCAATGCCGTTCAAGGGCGGCCTGATCGGCGAAGTGTTGGAACCCGGTTCGTGTGCTGAACAGGAACACACCCTTGCTGGTATCGGTCGGTTGCTGCAGGGCCAGGCTGTCGGCCAGCAGCACCGTCCTACCAATGTCCTGAGCCGCTGGCACCAACGCCAGGCTACACACCCCCAAGGCGCCCAGGTCGGGGATCAGCGCTTCACGCAGCCATTGCAGCTGAGGGGTGTCGATGCGTTGTTCATTGGCCGCTCGCAACAGCGTACGACAGTAGTTGTCGGCAAGGCCAAGTGCCAGGGCTTCGCGGTTATCGCTGCCCACGTCGTTGTCGACACTGCTCCAATAGCTTCGCAGGGCCTGTGCAAAGGCCCCCGGAACGGCCTTGGCAGTGCTGGCAAGGGCCTGCTCGCAGGCGAGTGGGTCGGGCGTGTCGTGCGTTGCGGTGCCATCGCGTACGAAGCGGCGCTTCAGGTCGATGCCCAGTGGCTGGCCGCTGAACGCGTCCAGTGCAACATCGGCCAGGGCCTGCGTGTGCACCACGCTGGCGTTACTGGCAATGACCTGGACCCGTTGTTGCGCGATGTCGTCGACGCCCTCCAGCAGCGTCGAGAAGGCTGTGCTCAAGCAACTGTCGAGAACACCGGTCAGGGTGGGCAGTTTGGCCAGCCCGCCGGATTGCCCCCGCAGCAGATCGATTTGCTGTTGCATCAGGTGGTGTGACCACCGCGTGAACACGGCATCGCTCAGGTTCACGAACTGCAGCGGTTCGCTCGGCACGCCCAGGTGAGTCAGCTGGGCCTGCAGGGCACTTTCAAGCTGTTGCAGCGTGTTGAAGCCCTGTACGCCATGCAATGGGCTGTACAGGTAGGTCGCCTCAAGCAGTGGGTCGCGCTGATGAATGACCAGGCAATTGGCAGACAGTGGCTGCAGGTTGCCTGTCACCTCCACCCGCATGCTCGCCGGCAGGGTCGTTTGATCGGCCAGGCGATGCAGCCACCGCGCTTCGATGATGCTCAGGCTCAGGTCGCGCTGTGCGGTCTCCAGCGCGGTGATGAAGCCTGCGCGCAAGGTGCCGGGCTCAAAGTAGGGCATCACGATCATGGCGTTTCCTGCAGCGGGGGACCCGGTTCATCCGGCTCACGACGCCTGCCACGTTAGAGGGTGCCCTGTTGCAGGCAGTGGTACATATTGCAACGCCCGTTGGATTCCCGGGCATGGGTGCGGCGGTATTTTGTGAACATGCAACTTGCACGCGCATCCATTGCAAAGCATGCAATGTGCACGATGAGCTATTTTTTGGTGATTTTTAAGCTATTGATTTTTAAAGGTTTTATTTTTTATTCGGGTTGGCACAGCTTCTGCAATATCCCTGTTACCTGCTGCCAGGAATGACGGCGCAGACCTTTCGAAAAACAGGAGTGTCTCGTATGAAGAAGTTCGCTATTGCTGCTGCTACTGCCACCGCGCTGACCCTGACCATGGCTAACGCCGCCTTTGCAGCCCAACCTGCATCGCAAGCACCGATGATGCTGGCTGCTGGTGAAATGACCAAGGCCAAAGAAGAAACTTCCGATACCTGGATCACCACCAAGGTCAAAGCCGACCTGGTCACCGAGAAAGGCATCCCGGGTACCGACATCAAGGTCGAAACCAACAAAGGTGTGGTTTCCCTGTCCTCGACCACCGCGATCACCGAAGCGCAGAAAACCACTGCGGTGAACATCGCCAAGAAAATCAAGGGCGTGAAAGCCGTTTCGGCTGATGGCCTGAAAGCTGAGTAAGCGTTTCGCTCGCTGATCCTGACGGTTCATGCGAAAGGCCACACGGAGGTGGCCAACCCTAAAGCCCCGGCGCAGTCAGCCGGGGCTTTTCTTTGTGCGCTGGAACGCTGGCCTGGCGCCAGTGCTCCCGCCAGCCCTACTCGGCGTCCAGGTGCAGGGGCGAGATCACCCGGCCATCCGCTTCGGCCTGGCCCAGCGTGGCGTCGATGAAGTACACCCGGTCGTCTTGCAACTGACCCTTGTCGACCAGGTAGTCCTTGATGCTGCTGGCGCGTGCCTGACCGAGCTGACGCAGCAGCACGGTGCTCTCGGCCCATGACTTGATCACCGCTTCCTGCAGCTTGGCAGTACGCTGTGCACGGTCCAGCTGCTCCCACTCGGCCGGTGGCTGCTGCTTGAGACGGGTACGGTAGATGCCCTCGAGCATGGCCGGCTTGTCGCCATCGGGCACCTGCAGTTGCGAGGCCTGTGCCGGCACCTTGTCGCCGCGACGCTGAAGGATCTTGTAGTAGGTGCTCTGGTACTCACGATCCAGACGCTGTGCGGCAATCAGTGGCCCGTCGCTGCTCTGGGCGCTGGTGCCTTCGATTTCCAGGCGCAGGGCAGGGCGTTCCTTGAGTGCTGCCGCCAGCTTGTCCAGCGAGTCCTGGGCATCGCTGCTCAGCTCGCTTGAGCCGGGGGCGAAGGACACGGTGCCCAGGTCTTCGGACCCGCCACCACTGACCAGCCCGCCGATGAACTTGAACGGCGCCTGGGCGGCGCGCAGCACCAGGTTGCGCAGGGTCTGCCACACGATCGGCATTACGCTGAACTGCGGGTTGTTGAGGTCGCCCGACACCGGCAACTCGATGGAGATCTTGCCCTCGGTGTCCTTGAGCAGCGCGATCGCCAGGCGAATCGGCAGGTTGACGGCGTCGGGGCTGTCGACCTTCTCACCCAGTTGCAACTGCTCGACCACCACCTTGTTCTCGGCCTTGAGCTGGCCCTTGGTGATCAGGTAATGCAGGTCCAGGTTCAGACGGCCCTTGCGAATCCGGTAGCCGGCGAACTTGCCCGAATACGGCGTCAGGGTCGTCAGCTCGACACGCTTGAAGCTGGTGGCGATGTCCAGGCTGGCCATCGGGTCGAACGGGTTGAGCGCGCCCTTGATGGTGACGGGCGCATAACGGTCCACCTTGCCCTTGATATCGACCTTGGCCGGGTGTGGCTGGCGGTTGTCGATGGTGCCGATCTGGCCGTTCAGCTGCTGGATGGCGGTGGCGAAGTTGGGCGTCAGGCTGAAGTCGGCGAAGTTGGCCGAGCCATCGTTGATGTCGATGCCACCGATACGGATACCCAAGGGCTTTTCATTGCTGGCCGTGCGCTTGCCCTGGGGCTTGGCGGCGCCGTTGGCCGGCTGCGGAATCAGCAGGTCATCCACGCTGGTGGTGCGGTCTTCGTTGATCATGAAGCGGGCATAGGGCTGCTGCAGGGTCACCTTGGCAATGCTCAGCGTATCGCCGTGGCGATAGTCCAGGCCGTCCACGTTCAGTTGCTGCCATTTGACGAAGTCACGGCCCTTGATGGTGTCCAGGGTATGCAACTGATTGACCTGCGCCTTGCCGGTGACGCTGAACGCCAGCGGGGCGGTGTTCTTCAGGTCCACGTTCAGGTCGCTGCCGAGCATGCCGCTGCGCAGCTCCAGGCGAATGAACGGGCTGATGTAGGCCTGGGCTACCCGCAGGTCGATGTCCTGTGTGCTGACCTTGAGCCGGGCGCTGACCGGTGCCAGGTTGACCTCACCCGATGCCTGCAGCTTGCCCTGGCGGCCGACGCCGCTGTCGAGCTTGAGGGTGAAGGGGCTCTTGTTGAGGCTGTCGAAGTTCTGCAGGTCGAGGTTGAGCGGGCCGACATCCAGCGCCACCGCTTCTTTCTGCGAGCGATCGGCCAGATGAACCTGGTAGTTGCGCAGTTGCACGTCGCGCAGCAGCACCTGCCACGGCTTGCCGGGCGCGGCCTTGGCGCTGGCTTCCTGCGGCGCGGGCCCGGCAGTGGCCGGCTCGGCCTTTTCCTTGGGGGTGGCCTTGGCAGGCTGGCTGGCGAAGAGTTTTTGCCAGTCGAGCTGGCCGTCGGCTTCCAGGGCAGCCCAGGTTTCCAGCTTTTCACTGCGGATCTTGCCGACCGTGACCAGCTGTTTGGCCAGGTCGACCGTGGTTTCACTCACGTCCAGTCGGGCCAGGCGGGCCAACGGGCGACCGTCCGGGGCCTTGATCGCGAAGGGGGCGATGCTGAGCGAGGCGTTGTCCAGCAGCAGCTCGGTTTCCTTCGACAGGTTGAGCTTGTAATGGGTGTCCAGGTTGAGCACGCCGTCTTCAAGCACCAGCGGCAGGGCGTCGCGCACGTACGGCCACCACACCTTCATCTTGCCGTCGGTGACCTTGAGGGTGCCTTCGGAGGCGATCGGTACCAGGCTGATGGTGCCGGCCCAGTCGATGCGCCCGCCCTCTGGCCCGGCGGCCACCAGGGTCATGTCGGCGTTGTCGTCGGGCAGGGTGCTGAGGTTCTTCAGCTCCAGGTTCATCGAGTCGTAGAGGAATTCGATCGGCTCGCTCGGGCGCAGGTCCTGGAAGTGCAGGTAGCCCTCGCTCAGCTTGATGCTGCCGATGCGCAGCGGGAACGGTTCGCTTGCCGGTGTCTCGGCCTTGGGCTCGCTGGGCGGCAGCTTGAACAGCTGGGTCAGGTTCAGGCTGCCGTCCTTGGCGAACAGCAGCTCGGTGCGCGGCTTGTCCAGCTCGACGGCTGCCAGGTGCAGCGCACCGGACCACAGGCTGTCGAGCTGCAGGTTGGCGTAGAGGCGTTCGAAGCCGACCTGCTCCTTGCCGGTCTCGCCGATCTGCAAGCCCCATAGTGTCAGCTCGAGGCTGAACGGATTGAGCTCGATACGCTGGATGTGCGCCGGCACGGTGGCGTAACTGGCCAACTGCTGATTGGCGATGCGCAAGGCTACGCCAGGCAGGATCAGGAAACCGAGGAGGCTGTACAGGGCCAGGCCGGCCAACAAGGCGCCGAGGGCGCGTTTCAATCCTTTGGGCATGTGCGGCGTCGTCTGTCTAGAGCGGGAGTGCTTGGAGTATGGCACGTTAATTCGGTTCCGAAGGTAGTCCGAAATACCGGACCACCTGCGGTTTTTTCCACTTACAGCTGCAGGATCAAGCACTTCAGGGGCGGCTGTCCGTCCAGTGACGGGAAGTCGTCTGCCGGCTTGAGCACCTGCCATTCCCGCACCGGGCGGCCGATCTTCTGTGCGCAACGCAGTACCTGCTCGCGCCAGTCGTCGAGGCCGACCTTGGCCAGGTTGTTGCAGCAGATCAGCACGCCGCCTTCGGCCGTGCTCAGCAGGGCGGGCTTGAGCAGGCTCTGGTAATCACGCAGCAGGTCGACGGTGCCGAACGCGCTCTTGGCCCAGGCAGGCGGGTCGAGCAGTACCAGGTCGAACTCGCGCGGCTCCAGGCGCGGGTAGGCCGGCAGCTTGTGCCCGCGACGCTGGCTGACCGGCAGGCCTGCCAGCTGGCGAATGGCCGGAAAGTAGTCGGACTGGATGAACTCCATGGGCGCCAGTTGCGGGTTGAGTGCGCCGTTCTCGCGGCCAACGGCCAGGTTGCCTTCGGCGAAATCCAGGTTGCACACCGCGCTGGCACCTCCGGCGGCAGCGCTCAGGCCTACCCCGCAGGTATAGGCGAACAGGTTGAGCACGCGTTTGCCGGCACTGTGTTGCTTGACCCAGCCACGGGCATTGCGCAGGTCCAGAAACAACAGCGGGTCCTGGCCGGCATGGCGACCGCGCACGCGGTAGTTCAGGCCCCACTCGTGACCGACCAGGTCGGCCAGCGCAGCCTCGCTGGGCTGGTAGACCGGGTCGCGCCGGTCGATGCGGCTGTTGCCCTGGGAGCGGTCGTTGTACACCAGCAGCAGTGGCAGGCCCAGTTCGCGCTCGATGTGCCCATGCAGGTCCAGCAGGGCATCGCGCTCGAGGGTGTGGTGAAAGCTCTGTACCAGCAACTGCGGGCCATAGCGGTCGACGGTCAGTCCGCCCGCGCCTTCCTGGCTGCCGTGGAACAGCCGGTAACAGTCGGTGCCCTGGGCGTGCAGCTCACTTAGAAGCTGCTGGCGGGCGTCGAGGGCGGCGCGCAGCGCCTGATTCAAGGAGGACATGCACGTAGCCTTGGTTTGCGGGCGTGCAGTTTAACAGCAGGCGGGTGCCTTGCACCTGTTCAGGCGCAGCCCACTCGCCGCCTGGCCCGGTGCAGCGAACTGTCGCGCATGGCCCAGCGCAGCACCGGCGCCGTGCTGTCGATGCCCAGGCCTACCAGCCGCCGCTTGAGCGGGTGCGGCGTGCGCTCGAGCAGTTCGCCGGCCCAATCGGGCAGCAGGTTGATCCCCGCCTGCATCATCAGGTTGGCCACCGGTTTGGCCAGGCGGCTCGGCGCCGGGGCCTCCAGCAACACACGCACCACTTCGCGGCTGCGCTCGTCGCATGCCAGTTGCGGGCGCATGGCTTGCAGGTAGTGCGCCACCGCCTGGCGCGAACGCGGCACGTTGCGAGCCCCCAGGCGTTCGGCCACCAGGGCGATCTCGGCGTAGTAGGCGTCCTGGTCGGCCAGCGAGAGGTGCGGGTTGCGGTAGCGCAGGTGCGCGGCCATGAAGCTGCTGACTTCGGCCACGTGCACCCAGGTCAGCAGGTCCGGGTCACTGGCGGCATACGGGCGGCCATCGGCCGCGGTCCCCACCACCTGCAGGTGAATGGTGCGTACCTTGTCGATCAGCCATTCGGCGTCGCGTGTGGAGCCGAAGGTGGTGCCGGAGATGAACTGGCTGGTGCGGCGCAGGCGGCCGATGATGTCCTGGCGAAAGCTGGAATGGTCCCACACCCCGGCCAGGGCCAGCGGGTGCAGCACCTGCAGCAGCAAGGCGCTGATACCGCCGATGAGCATGCTGGGGAAATCCCCGTGCACCTGCCAGCTGATGCTGCGCGGACCGAACAGCCCGGGGTCGCCCTTGGGCTGTTCGAGGTCGAGTTGGCCCAGGGCCAGGCCCGTGAGGCTCAGCAACTGTGTTTCGATACGGCGGCGTAGCGCTTCCATGGATACCTTGAGGCACCGTCGCCGCGGTGCCGTTCATTGGTTCAGGCGTTTGTCGATCAGGCCTTGGACCACGCTCGGGTCGGCCAGGGTCGAGGTGTCGCCCAGGTTGTCCAGCTCGTTGCAGGCGATCTTGCGCAGGATGCGGCGCATGATCTTGCCCGAGCGGGTCTTGGGCAGTGCTGGCGCCCACTGGATCAGCTCGGGTTTGGCAAAGCTGCCGATCTCCTTGCTCACCAGCGCCAGCAGTGCCTGCTTGAGGTGGTCGTCCGGGGTCACGCCGTTCATGGGCGTGACGAAGGCATAGATGCCCTGGCCCTTCAGGTCGTGAGGGTACCCGACCACGGCGGCTTCGGCGATGCTGTCGTGCAGCACCAGGGCACTTTCCACCTCGGCAGTGCCGATACGGTGCCCGGACACGTTGATCACGTCGTCGATGCGCCCGGTTATCCACAGGTCGCCATCGGCATCGCGGCGCGCGCCGTCGCCGGTGAAGTAGTAGCCTGGCAGGGGTTTGAAGTAGGTGTCGATCATGCGCTGATGATCGCCGTATACGCTGCGGATCTGCCCCGGCCAACTGGCCTTGATCGCCAGCAGCCCGCTGCCGGGGCCCTCGATCAGCGCGCCCTTGTCGTCCAGCAGCACCGGCTGCACGCCGAACAGCGGACGGGTGGCACAACCGGGCTTGATGTGGCGGGCGCTGACCAGCGGGCTGAGCATGATGCCGCCGGTCTCGGTCTGCCACCAGGTGTCGACGATCGGGCAGCGCTTCTCACCGACCTTCTCGAAGTACCATTCCCAGGCTTCCGGGTTGATCGGCTCGCCCACGCTGCCCAGCAGGCGCAGGCTCTTGCGCGAGGTACCGTCGAGCGGCGCCGAACCTTCGCGCATCAGTGCCCGCAGAGCGGTGGGGGCGGTATAGAAGATGTTCACCTGGTGCTTGTCGACCACCTGCCAGAAGCGCGAGGCATTGGGGTAGTTGGGCACGCCTTCGAACATCAGGGTGGTGGCGCCGTTGGCGAGCGGGCCGTAGACGATGTAGCTGTGGCCGGTTACCCAGCCGACATCGGCGGTGCACCAGAACACCTCGCCGTCGCGGTAGTCGAACACTACCTTGAAGGTCAGGGCGGCCTGTAGCAGGTAGCCGGCGGTGGTGTGCAGTACGCCCTTGGGCTTGCCGGTGCTGCCGGAGGTGTAGAGGATGAACAGCGGGTCTTCCGCATCCATCGGCTCGGGCGGGCAGTCGTCGCCCACCTGGCTGATTGCCTCGTGGTACCAGAGGTCGCGGCCTTCGTTCCAGTCCACTGGGCCGCCGGTGCGGCGTACCACCACCACGCTGCTGACGTCCGGGCAGCTTTGCAGGGCCTTGTCGACGTTGTTCTTCAGGCCAATGCTCCTGGCGCCGCGCACGCCTTCGTCGGCGGTAATCACCGTGCGGCAGTCGGCGTCGAGGATGCGGTCGCGCAGGGCGTCGGGGGAAAAGCCGCCGAACACCACCGAGTGAATCGCGCCGATGCGGGTACAGGCCAGCATGGCGAAGGCAGCTTCGGGAATCATCGGCATGTAGATGCACACCCGGTCGCCCTTTTTCACCCCGCGCTGCTTGAGCACGTTGGCCAGGCGGCACACCTGCTGATGAACCTGGCGGTAGGTGAGGGTGGTGGACTGCTGCGGGTCGTCGCCTTCCCAGATGATCGCCGGCTGGTCGCCGCGCTGAGCCAGGTGGCGGTCCAGGCAGTTGTAGCTGACGTTGAGCTTGGCATCCTTGAACCAGGTTGCCTGGCCCGTGCGCAGATCGCTCTGCTGAACAGCCGACCAGGGGCTGATCCAGTCCAGGCGCCTGGCTTGTTCGGCCCAGAAGGTGTCGGGATCGTCTACGGACTGGCGATACAGGCGCTGGTAGTCGGCCTGGGAGAGTTGTGCCGCCTTGCTGACGGCATCGGCTTCGGGGTAGTCGCTGATATCGAACATTGGGGGGCCCTTTCCTGTTGGATAGGTGTCGCTCCCATCGCGGGCCAAGCCCGCTCCCACGAGGTGTACATCGTACCTGTGGGAGCGGGCTTGGCCCGCGATGGGGATAACAACATCCCGACAGTGTAGCCCTTAGCCCCGGTGACGCCCGCGGAAGTAGTTGATCAGGCCCTGGGTCGAGGCATCTTCGGCCGGCTCTTCGATACCGCCGGTCAGGCGCTGGTACACGCCCTTACCCAGTTCCTTGCCCAGCTCCACACCCCACTGGTCGAAGGCATTGATGCCCCACACCACGCTCTGCACGAACACCTTGTGCTCGTACATCGCCACCAGCGCGCCCAGGCGCCGCGGGCTGATACGCTCCACCACCAGGGTGTTGCTCGGACGGTTGCCCGGGATCACCTTGTGCGGCGCCAGGCGCTGTACCTCGGCTTCGGCCATGCCCTTGTCGCGCAGCTCGGCCTCGGCCTCGGCGCGGGTCTTGCCGAGCATCAACGCCTGGCTCTGGGACAGGCAGTTGGCGTACAGCCACTGGTGGTGGTCGGCCACCGGGTTGAAGCTCACCACCGGCACGATGAAGTCGGCCGGGATCAGCTGGGTGCCCTGGTGCAGCAACTGGTGATAGGCATGCTGGCCGTTGCAGCCCACGCCGCCCCAGATCACCGGCCCGGTGTCGTGGTCGACCGGGGTGCCGTCCTGGCGCACGCTCTTGCCGTTGGACTCCATGTCCAGTTGCTGCAGGTGCTTGGTGATGTTGCGCAGGTAATGGTCGTACGGCAGGATCGCGTGGCTCTGGGCGCCCCAGAAGTTGCCATACCACACGCCCAGCAAGGCCAGCAGCACCGGCATGTTCTGCTCGAACGGTGCGGTCTGGAAGTGCTGGTCCATGGTGTGGGCACCCGACAGCAGCTCCTTGAAGTTGGCGGTGCCGATGGCCAGGGCGATCGGCAGGCCGATGGCCGACCACAGCGAATAGCGTCCGCCTACCCAGTCCCACATCGGGAAGATGTTCTCTTCACGGATACCGAAGGCCACCGCAGCGGCCTTGTTGCTCGATACGGCGATGAAGTGCTTGTACAGCTCGGCTTCCGAACCACCCTGGGCCAGGTACCAGACCCGAGCCGCCTGGGCGTTCTTCAGGGTTTCCAGGGTATTGAAGGATTTGGACGACACGATGAACAGCGTGGTCTCGGCACGCAGCTTGGCCGACAGCTCGTGGAATTCGCTGCCGTCGATATTGGCCAGGTAGTGGCAGCGCACGCCGCGCTGGGCGTAGGGCAGCAGGGCCTCGGAGACCAGCTCCGGGCCGAGGAACGAGCCGCCGATGCCGATGTTGACCACGTCGGTGATCGGCTTTTCGCTGTAGCCGCGCCACAGGCCGTCGTGGATGCGCCCCACCAGCTCGGTGACCTGATTCAGCACCTTGTGCACGTCGGGCATGATGTTCACGCCATTGACGCTCAGTTTGTCGCCCACCGGGCGCCGCAGCGCGGTATGCAGGGCCGGGCGGCCTTCGGAGGCGTTGACGATTTCGCCGGCGAACAGCGATTTGATCGCGTCCTGCAGGCCCACTTCGTTGGCCAGCCCCACCAGCAGTTCGCGGGTCTGGTGGTCGATGAGGTTTTTCGAATAGTCCAGAAACAGCCCGCAGCTGCTCAGGCTGAACTGCTCGAAGCGCTGCGGGTTGGCGTTGAACGCATCGCGCATGCTGAAGCCCTGCATGGCGCTGCGGTGTTGCTGGAGCGCCTGCCAGGCGGGCAGCGTAGTGACATCGTGGGGGGTGCGGTAGTACGCCATCGCTGCAGGTTTCCTTGGTACGTGAACTGCCTTTGACACTGGAAAGACGGGCCCGTTTCCAGTGTGGCAGGTTAATTGCCCGGCAGCCCGGCCGGGTGCGTTGTCACTGTTCGTCGAGGTTCAGGTGCAGGTTGTCGATCAGGCGCGTGGCGCCCAGTACCGCTGCCACCAGAATCACCAGGTCGCGGTCGTGCGCCGCTGCCGGGCGCAGGTTCAGCGCCTGACGGATTTCCAGGTAGTCGGGCTTGAAGCCGGCCTCCACCAGTTGTTGCCGACCTTCGGCGATCAGCACCTCGAAGTCACGGCGGCCCTGGCCGATTGCCTGGGCGATCCGGCTCAGGGTGCGGTAGATCGTGGGCGCAGTGGCACGTTGTGCGTCGGTCAGGTAACCGTTGCGCGACGACAGGGCCAGGCCGTCCTCGGCGCGCACGGTCGGCTCGCCGATGATCTGGATGGGCAGGTTGAGGTCGCGCACCAGCGCGCGGATCACCGCCAGTTGCTGGAAGTCCTTCTGGCCGAACACGGCCAGGTCGGGCTGGACCATGTTGAACAGCTTGCTGACCACCGTGGCAACACCCTCGAAGTGCCCAGGGCGGCTGGCGCCACACAGCCCTTCGGACAGGTGCGGCACGCTGACCAGGGTCTGGGACGCCATGCCGTCGGGGTACATTTCTTCGACGTTGGGGGTGAACAGCAGGTGGCAGCCGGCCTGCAGGAGTTTTTCCTGGTCGGCGGCGAGGGTGCGCGGGTACTTGTCGAGGTCTTCGTTGGCGCCGAACTGCAGCGGGTTGACGAAGATGCTCGCCACCACGAAATCGGCCCGCTGCGCGGCCTTGGTCACCAGCGCGGCATGCCCGCTGTGCAGGTTGCCCATGGTGGGCACGAAGCCGATGCGCTTGCCCTCGCTGCGTGCGCGGGCGACCGCAGCGCGCAGTTCAAGGATGGTCTTGACGGTATTCATGCGCTGAACCCATGTTCGGTGCCGGGGAAGGTCACGCCCTTGACGGCTTGCACGTAGGCACCGAAAGCACCGGCAATGTCGGGCTGGCCGAGCATGAAGTTCTTCACGAACTTGGGCACGCGGCCGCTGAGCGACAGGCCGAGCATGTCGTGCATCACCAGTACCTGGCCATCGGTGGCGCTGCCTGCACCGATACCGATGACCGGAATGGTCACGGCCTGGGTGATTTCCGCCGCCAGCTCGCTGGGCACACATTCGAGCAGCAGCATGGCTGCGCCGGCCTGCTCCAGGGCGATGGCGTCGGCGCGCATCTGCCGTGCCTGGTTCTCCTGGCGGCCCTGGACCTTGTAGCCGCCCAGGATGTTCACGGTCTGTGGCGTGAGGCCCATGTGCGCACACACCGGCACGCCGCGTTCGGCCAGCAGGCGAATGGTCTCGGCCAGCCAGGCGGCGCCCTCGACCTTGACCATGTGCGCGCCGGCCTGCATCAGTGCGCCGGCATTGGCGAAGGCCTGCTCGGTGGTGGCGCAGGCCATGAAGGGCAGGTCGGCCAGAATCAGCGCACCCTGGTTGCCGCGCTTGACGCAGGCGGTGTGGTAGGCCATTTCGGCGTTGGTCACCGGCAAGGTGCTGTCATGGCCCTGCAGGACCATGCCCAGGGAGTCACCCACCAGCAATATTTCCACGCCGGCCTGACTCGCCACCTTGGCAAAGGTCGCGTCATAGCAGGTCAGCATGGTTATTTTCTCGCCCTTGGCCTTGAGGCCTTGCAGGGTGGTCAGGGTTACTTCTGGCATGAAAGGAATCCTCGTTCAGGCGCTGTGAAAAACGACTGCGTACAACGCGTGTATTCATCTACTGGAACAGCACATCATCGATTGTGGTGTTTGGAGTACAACCCTGTTCCAGGCCTATATACGCCTTATGCGGCGCCGGGGCGCTGCGGGACGCCTATAGTCGTGAGCACGAAGACTGAAGTCAATTACCCTGTTACCGCATTGTTACGAAGGCGCTGTTACGGGCGTTACCGCGTGGGGGAGCGCCCGGTTACAGGCGCTCGAGGCCAACGAACGGGCATTCTGCCAGCCATTGCGCGAGGGGGCGCTGGTCGGGCAGGCAGAAGTCGCCGGGCACCAGCTCTGCCAGGGGGTACAGCACGAACGGGCGTGCGTGCATGTGGTAGTGGGGAACCTTCAGGCGCGGCTCGTCGAGCACCTGATCGGCATACAGCAGGATATCCAGGTCCAGGGTGCGAGGCCCCCAGCGTTCCTTGCGTTCGCGGCCCTGGTCGGCCTCGATGGCCTGCAGGGCATCGAGCAGCGCCAGCGGCGCCAGCGAAGTATCGAGCGCCGCAACCGCGTTGGTGTAGCGCGGCTGGCCAGGCGACAGCGAGTCGCTGGCGTAGAACGACGACACACCGGCCAGTTGCGAACCCGGCAACCGGCCCAGCGCCTCGAGGGCGCTGCGCAGTTGCTGTTGCGGGTCGGCCAGGTTGCTGCCCAGGCCGATGTAGGTACGCACCATGCGGCGTTACTCGCCTGCGCCGTCGGCGCGCTTGCGCTTGCTCGGGCTGCGCTTGCGTTTGCGCGGGCCCGCGCCGGCGCCGTCGTCGCGGCTGCCCAGGTCACGGATCATGTCGCGGCGCTCGCTGTCGTTGCAGTCCTGGTAGTCGGTCCACCATTGGCCCAGGCCGTCGGTTTCCTCGCCCGCGCTTTCGCGCAGCAGCAGGAAGTCGTAGCCGGCGCGAAAACGCGGGTTGTCCAGCAGCAGGTCGGCACGTTTGCCGCTGCGCCGTGGCAGGCGCTCCTGCATGTCCCAGATCTCGCGGATCGGCATCGTGAAGCGCTTGGGGATCGCAATGCGCTGGCACTGTTCGGCGATCAGCTCGTGGGCGGCTTCCTGCAAGGCCGGGATCGGCGGCATGCCACGGCTCTGCAGGCGCAGGGCACGCCCTGGCAGCGCCGGCCAGAGCATGGCGGCGAACAGGAAGGCCGGGGTGACCGGCTTGCCTTGCTTGATGCGCAGGTCGGTGTTGATCAGCGCCTGGCTGATCAGGGTGTGGGTGTAGGTCGGCTGGTCTTCCAGCGCCTGGGCACTGGCCGGGAACAGCGGGTCGAACAGTTGCAGGTCGACCAGCATCTCGAAGGTGTCGGCCGCATAGCCGGACAGGAACAGCTTCAGGGTTTCTTCGAACAGGCGTGCGGCAGGGATTTCGCGCAGCATCGGGGCCAGCTCGCGGATCGGCTGCACGGTGTGCTTTTCGATACCGAAGTTGAGCTTGGCCGCGAAGCGCACCGCCCGCAGCATGCGTACCGGGTCTTCCTGGTAGCGCTGCACAGGGTCGCCGATCAGGCGGATCAGACGGTTGCGGATATCGTGCACGCCGTTGGCGTAATCGAGAATGCGCTCGCTGACCGGATCGTAGTACAGGGCATTGATGGTGAAGTCGCGGCGCTGCGCGTCTTCTTCCAGGGTGCCGTATACATTGTCACGCAGGATGCGCCCGCTCTCGTTGCGTGAAGAGGTGTGGCTGTTCTCTTCCTCGACCTCGGGATGGTTGGCGCGGAAGGTGGCGACTTCGATGATTTCGCGACCGAAATGGATATGCACCAGCTTGAACCGCCGGCCGATGATCCGGGCGTTGCGAAACTCTGCACGGACCTGTTCGGGGGTGGCACTGGTGGCGACGTCGAAGTCCTTGGGGGTAATGCCCAGGAGTTGATCGCGAACGCAACCGCCGACCAGGTAGGCCTGGTAGCCTGCGTTCTGCAGGCGCTCGACGATGTTCACCGCGTGGCGGCTGAACTGGCCACGTTGCAGTGAATGCTGGCCGCTATTGATCACTTCGGGCGTGGTGCGAATGTGGTGCTGGCCACGCACGGTAGGACGGAATGACTGGAACAACTTCTTCAGCATGGGATGCACTGTTTGAAGGAATGTTCGGCCAAAAACGAAGAATGGCCGCATGATGGGCGGGGATTCTAGCATTTACTCGAAGGATGGTGTAGGCGGGTGCATCGGGCGGGCTGAAAGCCGGAAACTACAAGGGGAGCCGAAGCTCCCCAAGAAGTAGTTGCATGCTCTTATTGTTCTTTTGCCGGGCTTCTTGTTTTTGTTGAGTGCCCTACCCACAAAACCGCAAGGCTTGTGGGTGTTCTCCCTAACCGGGAGTCAAGAGCAAACGGATTGCTTTGGTCGCTGAGGTTGCAGTGATCATGCGATCCAACCAGTTCAGGCCCTGCTTGAGTGCAGTTTTTGTTGTTCTCTGCCTGGTTGTGGGGCAAGCCCCAAATACAACTCCTCTCCAAAAGAATCAGTTAGCTGCGCCTCCGCCGTCTTGTTCTTATTGTGCGTGAGCCGATTCGTCTTATTTTTATTGTCTTTTGCAGTGCTTGTTATTGTTCTTGTACCGAACATATAGCAGGTGCCGTGCCAACTTTTGCAAACCCCAGTAAAACAAGGGGTTAGGCGGTTTTGGCGGCGTCTGGCGGGCATAAAAAAACCGGGGATTCGTTACCGTATGCCCCGGTTTCTGTTACGTGATCAGCGTGAGGTAACATTTTTTTCACACGCCCTGGTGTTACCTGCCGGTAACACCGGTGCGCGTGCTGGTTCAGCTTTCGCTGGTGGCCCCGCTCTTGCGCCGCGGGATACCCAGGCGCTGACGACGTTCCCACAGGCATTTGCGGCTGACACCGAGCTTGCGGGCCAGCTCGGTCTCGGTCATGTGGTCCTGGTGTTCGAGTACAAAGTGCTGGAAGTAGTCTTCCAGTGACAGGTCTTCGGTCGGTTCGTGGCTGGTGTTGCTGGCGGCGCCACCGGCAGACGGCAGGCCGGCGAACACGTCATCGTCTTCCAGGTCGGCCAGCTCGATGTCGATGCCCAGCAGGTCAGCAGAGATTTCCGGGCTTTCGCACAGGATCACCGCGCGCTCCACAGCGTTTTCCAGCTCTCGCACGTTGCCCGGCCAGGAGTAATGACGAATGGCCTGTTCGGCGTCATGGGCGAACTTCAGGTCGTTGCGCCCGATGCGTGCGCTCTGGCGGGCGAGGAACGCATTGGCGATCTCGTTGACGTCGGCGCCACGCTCGCGCAGGGCGGGCAGCTTGAGGGCGATCACGTGCAGGCGATAGTAAAGGTCTTCGCGGAACTGGCCGACCTTGGCCAGGTTCTTCAGGTCGCGGTGGGTGGCGGCAATCAGGCGCACATCGACCTTTTGCGATTGCACCGAGCCCACCCGTCGGATCTCGCCTTCCTGCAGTACGCGCAGCAGGCGGGCCTGGGCTTCGAGCGGCAGTTCGCCGATCTCGTCGAGAAACAGCGTGCCCCCGTCGGCCGCTTCGACCAGGCCGGCACGGCCGGCGCTGGCGCCGGTGAACGCGCCCTTTTCGTGACCGAACAGCTCGGACTCGATCAGGCTTTCGGGAATCGCCGCGCAGTTGACCGAAATCATCGGCGCCTTGGCCCGGCGTGACAGGTTGTGCAGCGCGCGCGCCACCAGCTCCTTGCCGGTACCCGATTCACCCTGGATCAGTACATTGGAGTCGGTGGGCGCGACCTTGCGGATCTTGCCGTACAGGTCCTGCATCGGCGGGCACGAGCCGATGATGCCGATTTCGCCATTGGCATTGCCCGGCTTGTCCGCCGGGGCCGCCTTGGCGCCGGCGCTGCTGCGCTCGGCAGGGGCGGCGGGGGCGTTCTGGCGGTCGCGCAGGATGCGGGCGACGGCCTGGAGCATCTCGTCGTGATCGAAGGGCTTGGCGATGTAGTCCACTGCGCCCATCTTCATCGAGTCGACGGCCGAGCGCAGGCTGGCGTAGCTGGTCATGATCAGCACCGGCTTGCCTTCGCCCAGCTTGATCAGCTCGGTACCCGGTGCGCCGGGCAGGCGCAGGTCGCTGACAATCAGGTCGAAGCTCGGAATGCTGAAGCGTTCCTGGGCCTCCTGTACCGAGCCGGCTTCGCTGACCTGGTACTGGTTGCGTTCGAGCAGGCGACGCAAGGCCGAGCGGATGATGGTTTCGTCTTCGACGATCAGAATATGCGGCATTGATTCAATTCTCTCGACGGTCTCAGTTCACAGCGGACGTCGCTACGACATGACGCGGCAGGGTCACACGGATCCGGGTGCCACGCTGGCTTTGGGTATCGGCCGGGCTGTCGATGGTGATTTGTCCATAATGCTCTTCCACGATGGAATAGACCAGAGCGAGCCCCAGCCCGGTGCCTTCGCCCGGATCCTTGGTGGTGAAGAAGGGTTCGAACAGCCGGTCCATGATGCTCTTCGGAATGCCGCTGCCTTCGTCCTCGACGATCAGGTCGACGGTGTGCTCGCTGGCTTCGCTCTTGACCCGTACCGCCGTGCCGGCCGGCGATGCATCGCGGGCGTTGGACAGCAGGTTGATGAGTACCTGCGCCAGGCGCTGCGGATCGCCGTCGACCCAGTGCTCTGGGTCGCACAGGTTGAAGAACTGTACTTCGAAATTGCGCCGGTTCAAGGCCAGCAGACCGATGGCATCCTGCGCCACTTCGGCCAGGCACACCGGTTCGTCACTGTGCTGGTGGCTGCCGGCGTGGGCGAAGCTCATCAGCGACTGGACGATGCGCGAGATGCGCTTGGTCTGCTCCAGGATCTGGCTGCTCAGCTCGGTGATCTCGCCGTCGTCCTCGCGCTCTTCACGCAGGTTCTGCGCCAGGCAGGCGATGCCGGTGACCGGGTTGCCGATTTCGTGGGCGACCCCGGCGGCCAGGCGGCCGATGCTGGCCAGGCGCTCGGAGTGCACCAGCTTGTCTTCGAGCATCTGGGTTTCGGTGAGGTCTTCCACCAACAGCACCAGGCCGCTGTTGCCCGGTGCCAGGGGCTCGTCGATGGCCGCCTTGTGCAGGTTGAGCCAGCGGGTCTGCCCGTCCAGGCCCAGGCGCTGTTTGTGCAGGTGCTCGTCGGGCACGTTGATGAACCCCAGCAACAGGCCGCGCCAGGGTTCGCCGATGGTGGTCAGGCGCGAGCCGACCACACGCTTGGCGGGGATGCCGGTCAGCTCTTCCATGGCCCTGTTCCACATCAGGATCTCCTGATCCTTGGCCAGCGAGCAGACGCCCATGGGCAGCTCCTGCAGGGTCTGGCGGTGGTAGCGGCGCAGGGCATCGAGCTCGGCGGCCAGGCCGGTGAGGCGCGAGTGATAGTCTTCCAGGCGGCTCTCGATGAAATGGATGTCTTCGGTCACGTAGTTCTCGCTGCCCGACTTGTACGGCAGGAAGGTCTCGACCATGTCCTGTGCCACGCTGGGGCCCATCAGGCCCGACAGGTTGGCCTCGATGCGGTCGCGCAGACGTCGCAGGGCGTACGGGCGGCGTTCGTCGAAGGGCAGGTACAGGTCGCGCAGGGCTTGCTCGACTTCTTTCTGCGCGGCCTTGGCGCCCAGCGGCTTGGCCAGCTGGGTGGCGAATTCCTGCGGCGAGGCGGCGTGCAGTTCGCGCCGTTGCGGACGGCGCACGTTATCCACGGCGCAGGCCTCGGCGGCGGCGACTTCCTCGGCGCTGGCGTTGCTGAACAGCGAGATCAGGGTGAACAGCAGCACGTTGGCCGCCAGCGAGGCGATCGCCGCCATGTGCCAGCTGGTGTCGTCGAGCACATAGATCATGTTCAGCAGCGGAATGTAGAAGCCCTGCAGGTTGCCCACCAGCGGCAGCAGCATGGTCACCATCCACACCAGGATCCCCGCCAGCAGGCCGGCGATGAAGCCGCGCCGGTTGGCGGTGGGCCAGTACAGCACCGACAGCACGCCGGGCAGGAACTGCAGGGTGGCAACGAAGGCGACGATGCCCAGGTTGGCCAGGTCCTGCTGGGCGCCGAGCAGCAGATAGAAGCCGAAACCGGCGGCGATGATCGCCACGATCAGCGCGCGGCGCGTCCATTTCAGCCAGCGATAGATGTTGCCTTCGGCCGGCGGCTGGTACAGCGGCAGCACCAGGTGGTTCAGCGCCATGCCCGACAGCGCCAGGGTGGTGACGATGATCAGTCCGCTGGCGGCAGATAGCCCGCCGATGTAGGCCAGTAGCGCCAGAGCCTGATTGTTGGCGGCGATGCCCAGGCCCAGGGTGAAGTATTCCGGGCTGGTGCTGGCGCCCAGCTTGAGCCCGGCCCACAGGATCAGCGGTACCGCCAGGCTCATCAGCAGCAGGAACAGCGGCAGGCCCCAGCTGGCGCTGACCAGCGAGCGCGGGTTGAGGTTCTCGGTAAAGGCCATGTGGTACATGTGCGGCATCACGATGGCCGAGGCGAAGAACACCAGCAGCAGGGTGCGCCACGGGCCTTCCTGCAAGGGTGTGTGCAGCGCGGCGAGGGCGGTCTGGTTCTGCAGCAGCCACACCTCCAGCTCGTGCGGGCCGCCGAACACCCCGTACAGCGCATACAGGCCGATGCCGCCCAACGCCAGCAGCTTGACCACCGACTCGAAGGCGATGGCGAACACCAGCCCCTCGTGTTTCTCGCGGGTGGCAATATGGCGTGAGCCAAAGAAGATGGTGAACAGCGTGATCATGGCGCAGAAGGCCAGGGCCACGCGACTCTTGACCGGCTCGCCGGTGAGGATGCTGATGGAGTCGGCCACGGCCTGGATCTGCAGGGCCAGCAGCGGCAGCACGCCGATCAGCATGAAGATCGTGGTGAGGGCGCCGGCCCAGGTACTGCGAAAGCGGAACGCGATGAGGTCGGCCAGCGACGAGAGCTGGTAGGTGCGGGTGATCTTCAGGATCGGATAGAGCAGCACCGGGGCGAGCAGGAATGCACCGGACACTCCCAGGTAGCAGGCCAGGAAACCGTAGCCGTACTGGTAGGCCAGGCCGACTGTACCGTAGAAGGCCCATGCGCTGGCGTACACGCCCAGCGACAGGGTGTAGGTCAGTGGGTGGCGAATGATCGAGCGCGGGATCATGCCGCGCTCGCTGATCCAGGCCACGCCGAACAGCACCAGCAGGTAGGCGGCGCTGATCAGGATCATCTGGGTCAGGCTAAAGCTCATCGGCATCACGTTGGCTCTGCAGGATAAAGGTCACGACGATCAGGATCAGCCACAGCAGGTAGGGGCGATACCAGGCGCCGGTGGGTTCGATCCACCAGTCCATGATGGCCGGGGAGAACAGGTAGATCCCCACTACCAGAAGCAGGACCAAGCGATAGATGTACATGCGGGCCTCGTTGGCTGTGGACGCTGCGTGCCTGGGCTTATTATTGGCGCAAATCGGCGTCGATGGTAACGGAAGGGCCGGTGCCTGCAAACGACCTTCGCCAGAATGCCCAACGAATTGAATTTGTTGGGCTTTGTGCAAGCTGTTCCGGCCTCTTCGCTGCCCAGGTTCTGTACTGGCCTTGAGGGCAACGGTGCACCGGTGGGCGCTGGCCTGCCAGCGAAGGGCACAGCGCCTGTGTCAGCAGTGAGAAACGATCAGTGAAGGTCGGCTTCGGGCACGCTCAGGCGCCGGGGCAGGGCGTCGGTATTCCAGTGCTGGGCGGCGTGCGCGAGTACCTCGCTCGGCGTACCCAGCGCCATGTCCGCCTCGACCGGTTGGCCGAGCGCACGCAAGGCCCGCAACAGCAAGGGTGTGGCCTGGTCCGCCGGCAACGGTGCCGAGCGATACGACTTGCCCAGTTTGTGCCCGTCGGGCTGGGTGATCAGCGGCACATGCAGGTAGCGCGGCTGCGACAGGCCCAGTAGCTCCTGCAGGTACAGCTGGCGCGGGGTGTTGTCGAGCAGGTCGGCGCCACGCACGATATCGGTCACGCCTTGCCAGGCATCGTCCAGCACCACTGCCAGCTGGTAAGCGTACAGGCCATCGCGGCGCCGGATCACGAAGTCGCCCACCTCGCGTCCCAGGTGCTGCTCGAAGCGGCCCTGCAGACGATCGGTGAAGTGATAGCTCAGCTCCGGCACGCGCAGGCGAATGGCCGCGTCCTCCTGGGCGTGGCCCAGGTTGCGACAAAGGCCCGGATAGATACCGTTGTACCCTTCCAGCTGCTTGCGCGAACAGGTACAGGCATACGCCAGGCCCTGCTGAAACAGGCGCTGCACCACGGCGGCATAGGCGTCGTGACGCTGGCTCTGGTACACCACTGCGCCGTCCCAGTGCAGGCCGTAGTTTTCCAGGGTGTGCAGGATGGCGGCCTGGGCGCCGGGGGCTTCGCGCGGCGGGTCGATGTCTTCCATGCGCAGCAGCCATTGCCCGCCCACGGCGCGTGCGTCCAGCCACGAGGCGAGGGCGGCGACCAGCGAGCCGAAATGCAGAAAACCACTGGGGGTGGGGGCGAAGCGCCCGATGTAGCGCGGGGTGTTCATCACAGGCGGGTAGATCCGACAGCCATAAATGAAACGGGGCGCCTTGAGCGCCCCGTTCTGTTCAGGTCAGGCCTTGCCGACCTGTTTTTCCTTGATTTCCGCAAGGTTCTTGCAGTCGAAGCACTTGTCGGCGGTAGGGCGGGCCTCCAGGCGGCGCACACCGATTTCAACACCGCAGTCTTCGCACCAGCCGTAGTCCTTGTCCTGGATCAGTTGCAGCGTCTTGTCGATCTTCTTGATCAACTTGCGCTCGCGGTCACGATTGCGCAGTTCCAGCGCAAACTCTTCTTCCTGGCTGGCACGGTCTGCCGGGTCGGCAAAGTTGGCTGCCTCTTCCTTCATGTGGTCTACAGTCCGATCCACTTCCTTCATCAGGTCCTGCTTCCACTTGTTCAGGATGGAGACAAAGTGGGCCCGCATGTCATCGCTCATGTACTCCTCACCCTTACCAGCTTCATAGGGGGTGAAGTCGCCAACGGCTTGAACGGTTTGTTTCTTTTCTTGGGTGGACATGAATAGACCGCCTCTCACTCTTCTAATCCATTGCGCAGGCTTCTCCATCTCCGGCGCCCGCCGGCCCTGCGACTGCGAGCCGCCGAACTTACCAGATCGAATCGGGGCGCGCTACTCCCGGTTGTCTCCCTGGTTGACCACGGCTTTACCCACACGTTCGTTCCCATGCATGGGTAGAATCATCATTTTAGACCCATTTGAGAGAAGGCCATGGCCCAGCCCTACAGTGCGCGCAGTCGCGCCATCGAACCCTTTCATGTCATGGCGCTGCTGGCGCGGGCCAACGAACTGCAGGCAGCCGGGCATGACGTGATCCACCTGGAGATCGGCGAGCCGGACTTCACCACTGCCGCGCCCATCGTCGAAGCGGGCCAGGCTGCCCTGGCCGCAGGCCACACGCGCTACACCGCGGCACGTGGCCTGCCTGCGCTGCGCGAGGCGATTGCCGGGTTCTATGCCCAGCGTTACGGGGTGAACATCGACCCGCAGCGCATCCTGATCACCCCGGGCGGCTCGGGCGCATTGCTGCTGGCGGCCAGCCTGTTGGTCGACCCAGGCAAGCACTGGCTGCTGGCCGACCCGGGCTACCCGTGCAACCGGCACTTTCTGCGCCTGGTCGAGGGCGGTGCGCAACTGGTGCCGGTCGGCCCCGAGGCCAACTACCAGCTCAATGCCGACCTGGTCGAGCGTTACTGGGACAACGAGACCGTCGGTGCACTGGTGGCCTCGCCCGCCAACCCCACCGGCACGGTGCTCGACCGCGAGCAACTGGCCAGCCTGTCGCAGGCCACCCGTGCGCACAATGGCCACCTGGTGGTCGACGAGATCTATCACGGCCTGACCTACGGCATCGACGCCCCCAGCGTGCTGGAAGTCGATGACGAAGCCTTTGTGCTGAATAGTTTCTCAAAATATTTCGGCATGACCGGCTGGCGCCTCGGTTGGCTGGTAGCGCCGCCTGCAGCGGTCGCCGACCTGGAGAAGCTGGCGCAAAACCTCTACATCAGTGCGCCGAGCATGGCCCAACATGCTGCGCTGGCCTGTTTCGAACCCCGCACGCTGGCGATTTTCGAGGAGCGTCGCGCCGAGTTCGCGCGGCGTCGCGACTTCTTGTTGCCGGCCCTGCGCGAGCTGGGCTTCGGTATCGCGGTGGAACCGCAAGGGGCGTTCTACCTGTACGCCGATATCAGCGCGTTCGGTGGTGATGCCTTCGCGTTCTGTCAGCACTTCCTCGAAACCGAGCACGTAGCCTTCACCCCGGGCCTGGACTTCGGTCGTCATCAGGCCGGGCACCATGTGCGGTTTGCCTACACCCAGAGCCTGCCGCGCCTGCAGCAGGCGGTCGAGCGGATCGCCCGCGGTTTGCGGAGTTGGCAAGGCTGATGCGTTTTTTCCCCGAACTTGAGCAGGCGCGCCTGCTGCGGCGCTACAAGCGTTTTCTGGCCGACATCGAACTGGCCAACGGCGAACAGATGACCATCCACTGCCCCAACACCGGGTCGATGCTCAACTGCATGCTGGAGGGCGGCAAGGTCTGGTTCAGTCGGTCCAGCGACCCCAAGCGGAAATTGCCGGGCACCTGGGAAATCGCCGAGACCCCGCAAGGCCGGCTGGCCTGTGTGAACACCGGGCGGGCCAATGCCATCGTCGAAGAGGCGCTGCACGCCGGGCGCATCACCGAGCTGGCCGGCTTCACGGCGCTCCGGCGGGAGGTGGCCTATGGCGAGGAACGCAGCCGCATCGATTTTCGCCTGGAGTACCCCACAGGGCCGGCCTATGTCGAGGTCAAGAGCGTGACCCTGGGCTTCGACGGCTCGCGGATAGCGGCGTTTCCCGACGCGGTGACCCAACGTGGCGCCAAGCACCTGCGCGAACTGTCGGCACTGGTGCGCCAGGGTGTGCGGGCGGTGCAACTGTATTGCGTGAACCTGAGCGGCATCGATGCGGTGCGCCCGGCCGAGGAAATCGACAGCGCCTATGCCGCGGCCTTGCGTGCAGCGGCAGCCGAAGGTGTCGAGGTGCTGGCCTACGGCGTGCACCTGGACGGCGAGCAGATCAGCATCGACCGCGCATTGCCGGTGATGCTCACGTAATGAGCCAGATGCCCTGGCTGTCTTCCCGGCAGTCCAGGGCCTGCAATGCATCCCCTGTACAGGGGCCGGCCACGCATTCACCGGACTCCGGCACGAACAGTGCGCCGTGATGAACGCAGGCGATCAGTTGGGCGCTGGGGTCCAGGAATTGGTCTGCCTCCCAGTTCAGGCCGATGCCACGATGAGGGCAGCGGTTGCGGTACAGGTAGACGCGGCCCTGGCGACGTACGCCGAACAGTTCGATGCCTGCGGCCTTGAAGCCACGGCTCTGGCCCTCGCCCAGATCGGACGGGCGGCAAAGAAGGTGCATGGGTAGGTTCACTTGAAGAAACGAGAGTCGGCTTGACGTCCAAATGCAAATAATTATCAAATTGCCCGCAATGGCCGTGCCCGGCGTCTTTATACCGCGAGTACGGGCACTGCCCAACCGTTATCCACCTGGACAACGGTCCGCCTTCATCTAAGGAAGCCTTGCTATGCGCCGACGTGCCAGCCTGATCGCCCTGTGTATCGGGCTTGTTTTCAACTCGGCGGCCCAGGCCGAACCCCTGGCCGCCCGCTGGGTCAGTGCCGGCGGTGCGCTGAGCGAGTGGGTGGTGGCGCTGGGCGGCGAGTCGCGGCTGGTGGGCGTCGACACCACCAGCCAGCACCCGGCGAGCCTCAAGGCGCTGCCCAGCATCGGCTACCAGCGTCAGCTGTCGGCCGAAGGGGTGCTCAGCTTGCGCCCGGACCTGCTGGTGGGCACCGAGGAAATGGGCCCGCCAGAGGTGCTCAAGCAGCTCCGGGGGGCCGGGGTGAAGGTGGAGTTGTTTTCGAGCACGCCCGAGCTGCAGGCCGTGCATGGCAACCTCCGGCAATTGGGCCGCCTGATGGGCGACGAGGCGCAGGCAGAGCGCCTGTTCGGCGAGTACCGGCAGCAGCTTGACGGGCTGGCGGCACGAATCAAGGCAGTGCAGGGCAGTCAGGCGGCCCCTGGCGTGATTCTGCTGGTGGGGCATGGCGGTGCCAAGCCGATGATCGCGGGCAAGGGGACCGCAGGCGACTGGATGATTCGCCAGGCCGGCGGGCGCAACCTGGCCGACAATGACGGCTACAAGAACTTCTCGGTCGAGGCGCTGGCGGCGCTGAACCCCCAGGTGCTGGTGTTTGCCGATCGCAGCCTGTCGGGCGAGGTGGCGCTGCAGGCCCTGCTCAAGGAAAACCCGGCGCTGGCGGCCTCTCGCGCAGCACGGGACAAGCGTCTGGTCGAACTTGACCCGACCTTGCTGGTGGGCGGCCTCGGGCCGCGTCAGCCGGCCAGCCTGCAAGCGCTGGCGCAAGCCTTCTACCCGGCGGCCAAGGCGCAACTGGCCCCATGAATCGACTGGTACCACCGCGTGCTCTGTTCATCGGCCTGAGCCTGCTGTGCCTGTTGGCGGTGTGGCTGTCATTGGCACTGGGGCCGGTCAGCCTGCCGTTGCTCGACACCCTGCGAGCCGGGCTGCGCCTGGTAGGCGTGCCGATTCAGGCCCAGGGGCTGGAGCAGGCCGAACTGATCCTGGGCCAGATTCGTCTGCCGCGCACCTTGCTCGGGCTGGTGGTCGGCGCGGTGCTGGCGATTTCCGGGGTGGCGATGCAGGGCCTGTTTCGCAACCCGCTGGCCGACCCCGGCCTGGTCGGGGTGTCCAGCGGTGCTGCACTCGGGGCGGCGGTGGCGATTGTGGGCGGCAACTGGCTGGGGGGCGTGCCCGAGGTATTCGCGCCCTATCTGTTGTCGATCTTCGCCTTTCTCGGCGGGCTGGGCGTGACGGCGCTGGTCTACCGGTTGGGCCGGCGTGACGGTCAGACCAGTGTCGCCACCATGCTGCTGGCGGGCATCGCCCTGACCGCCCTGGCCGCCTCGGTGGTGGGGCTGTTCACTTATCTTGCCGATGACGCCACGCTGCGTACGCTGACGTTCTGGAACCTGGGCAGTCTCAATGGCGCAAGCTACCCGCGCCTGTGGCCGTTGTTGCTGGTGGCGGTGGTAGTGGCCTGGTGGCTGCCGCGCCGGGCCGAGGCGCTCAATGCCCTGCTGCTGGGGGAGTCGGAGGCGCGCCACCTGGGTATCGAGGTCGAAACACTCAAGCGCGAACTGGTGTTCTGCACCGCGCTGGGCGTGGGGGCGGCGGTAGCGGCGGCGGGGTTGATCGGTTTTGTCGGGCTGGTGGTGCCGCACATGGTGCGACTGTTGTCCGGCCCCGACCATCGCGTGTTGCTGCCGGCGTCGCTGCTGGCCGGAGCGTCGCTGCTGCTGTTCGCCGACCTGATCGCGCGGCTGGCACTGGCGCCGGCAGAACTGCCGATTGGCATCGTCACTGCATTTATCGGTGCCCCCTTCTTCCTGTTTCTGCTGCTACGGGGGCGTGCCTGATGCTACGGGTGGAGAACCTGCAGGTGGTGCGCGGGCAGACCCGGGTGCTCGATGGCATCACCCTGGGCATCGAGCCGGGGCAGGTGCTGGGTGTGCTGGGCCCCAATGGTGCTGGCAAGAGCACCTTGCTCGCAGCGTTGTGCGGCGAATTGCCTGCCCATCATGGCCGTGTGCTGCTGGATGAGCGTGCGTTGGGCGACTGGAGCGGGCATGAGCGGGCACAACGCCTGGCGGTACTGCCGCAGACTTCAAGCCTGGGCTTTGCGTTTCGTGTCGAGGAGGTGGTGGCCATGGGGCGACTGCCCCACCGCACTGGTCAGGTGCGCGACCAGGCAATCGTGGTCGAGGCACTGGAGGCGGCGGATGCCGGGCACCTGGTGGGGCGCAGCTACCTGGCGCTGTCGGGGGGCGAGCGTCAGCGAGTGCACCTGGCGCGGGTGCTGGCGCAGCTCTGGCCAGGGGGCGACGGCTGCACGCTGTTGCTCGACGAGCCGACGTCCATGCTCGACCCCCTGCATCAGCACACCACGTTGCAGGCGGTCAGAGCCTTTGCCGACCGTGGTGCGGCGGTACTGGTGATCCTGCATGACCTGAACCTGGCGGCGCGCTATTGTGACCGCATCCTGCTGCTCGAACGTGGCTGCCCGCATGCGCTGGATACCCCTGAACAGGTGCTTCGGCCCGAAGCGCTGCGCGCCGTGTTCGGCCTTGAAGTACTGGTTCAACCTCACCCCGAGCGGGGGCACCCGCTCATCATCGCCCGCTAGGATCTCGCCCATGCCTCGCACGTTGCTGTTTGGCACCCTGTTGCTGCTGGCGTTGGGACTGAGCGCTTGCCAGTCCGGCGCAGCGTTGGCGCCACTGCCGCAGTGGCAAGGCCCGCAGGGGCGCGAGCATGCCGAGCTGGGGCAGATCCGCGAGTTGAGCACAGGCCGGTTACTGACACCGGAGCAACTGGTCCGGCGCCTGGCTGCGGCACCGCGGGTGCTGGTGGGGGAGCAGCACGACAACCCCGATCACCATGCCTTGCAGTTGTGGTTGTTACGCGCGCTGGAGCAGCAACGGCCGCAGGGCAGCCTGCTGTTGGAGATGCTGGAGCCGGCGCAGCAGGCGCGGGTGGATGCACTCAAGCAGCAGCCCACGCTACCGGTCGACCTGGTGTCGGCGCTGCACTGGCAATCAGGTTGGGATTGGGCCCTGTATGGCCCGATCGTGCGCCATGCGCTGGGGCAGCCCTATCCGTTGCTGGCGGCGAACCTTGATCGCGCCGAGGTGCGGGATATCTACCGCCAGGTACCGAAGTTGGAGGGGCAGCACGCTACGACCGCTGCGGTTACCCAGGCCTTGCTCGACCAGGTACGTGAAGGGCATTGCGGGCTGCTGCCTGAATCGCAGATGCCGGCCATGCTGGCGGTACAGCAGCAGCGTGACCGGCGAATTGCCCAGCGCCTGATGCAGGCGCCGACGCCGGCCCTGCTGTTGGCGGGGGCCTATCACGTGCGCAACGACCTGGGCGTGCCCTTGCATCTGCTGGACTTGGGGGTAGAGCAGGGCACCAGCGTGCTGATGCTGGCGCAGGTGGGGGAAAAGGTGGACGCAGGCATGGCCGATTACGTGTGGTTTACCGCTGGCGTGGCCGAGCAGGATTACTGCGCGAGCCTGCGCAAGGGCGGGTGATACAGGCTGTGAATGTGTGGTGGCCCTTTTCGTGGGCTTGCCAGTGCATAGGCCATGACAGGCAACTCAAATCCCAGGCAAAAAAAAGACCCGGCAAAGTGCCGGGTCAATAACCGTGATTAGCCTGATGAGGAGATAATCTGAGAGTCCGAACCAAGGTCTTTCAGAATATCCAACCAGTCTCGCGACCAGTTGTGATAATCATAACGATTCTCATTTCGAAGTCAATCCTTTCATTCTGCTTATTTCAATTATTTTTGCAGGGCGCCTTGGCATCCAGCTGTTTGTTCAGCGCATCCTTGCGTTCAACGGGGATGTCGTTCCAGTGCACATCCAGCAGCGCGCCTTCTATCGCGTAGAGCAGCACCTTCGAGGCACGAAAGCCGCGGCTGCGTACCGCGTGGTAGGCGTTCACCGCGCCCAGCCGACGAAGGTCCGAGAGACTGTGGATGCCCACCGCATGCAGCCACTGCGCCGACGTCTTGCCAAGATTTTTCAGATGCTGAAGTTCATCGTTCATCAAGCCTCCTTGCGACGGCTGAACGGGTCCTGGAGATTGATTCGTGGGCAGGTCAAGAAGGAGTGTAGCGGCAGTTGGAAAATACGCGGCGTTTTGCCATGGGCGGTGCACGGCGGGGCCTGCAGCCACCGCCGGCGTTGCCAGGCGGTGGCTGTCGGCAGATGCTTTCAGCGGGTGCGGTAACGCAGGCGGGTACCGAAATTGACCGACATCAGAATCTCGTCGGCACTCAGTTCTGCGGGGAAGTAGGTGCCGGAGATCTGCGCATGGGCCAGGCTGGCACCTTCGAGGCAGTTCTCGCGCAGGTCCAGCCCACGCAGGTCGGAGGCGCGAAAGTAGGCGCCACTGAAATCGATGCCCTCGGTGTCCAGCTTGCGCAGGTCCAGCCCTCGAAAGTCACCGTCCTTGAAGTCGACAATGGCGTTCCTGGGCTTCTCACGATTGAATTCCGCGATGTGTTCCTTGTGCACCAGAGCGTATAGCGCGCTGTCGAGCTGGCGTGGCTGGTTCATGAGGGCGCCTCCTTGTGTGGCCTGATGATGGCATTATAGTGCCACTGTGCGGAGGCGCCCGAGATAGAGGCGTGAAGTGTGGACTGCTTCACGCCCTCGCCGTTTTAAAGGCCGGGCAGGCGCTGGCGAATCTGCTTGACCAGTTCATCCAGGCTGCCGCTTTCGTTGGTTTCCACGCGCTTGGCCTTGAGCAGCTCTTCGCCTGTCAGCGGGTCGCGACTGGCTTGCTGGGCGGCGACCACTTCCAGAGTGGCGTCGGACGGGTCGTTCTGGTCGGCCTGGCGCTGTGCCAGCCAGCTGGCGATCACGGCGTCCGGTGCATTGCAGTCGAGGATCAGGAAGGGAACGCCGGTTTCGCTGGCAACGTCGGCGGCGGCCTGGCGCTGTGCCTGCTTGAGGTAGGTGGCATCGATCACCACCGGGAACCCCGCGCGCAGGATTGTTCCGGCCAGCTGATGCAGGTGCTGGTAGGTCTTCTGGCTGGCGTCATCGGCGTAGATGCCTTGTTGCAGCTGACCGGCGGCCTGCTCGGCCTGCTCGCCGAACAGGCGCTTGCGTTCAACGTCCGAGCGCAGGCGAATGGCACCCAGTGCTTCGACCATGCGCATGGCGACATGGCTTTTGCCAACGGCCGACACACCGTGGGTGATGGCCAGCAGGCGCGACGGGATGGCGCTGTAGCTCTCGGCCAGGTTGGCGTAGTTGCGGTACTGACGCAGGGTGGTGGCCCGTTGTACGCCATCGGCGTCGGCCGGCATGCTGAACAGCGCGACCTTGGCCCGCACCAGCGCACGGTAGGCCTTGTAGAAGTTCAGCAGTTCGAGGCCGGCGTAATCGCCGGTGATTTCCAGGTACTGGCTGATGAAGCGCCGCGCCAGCGACTTGAGGCCGCGGTCTTCCAGGTCCATGGCCAGGAACGCCGTATCGGCGTACACATCGGTCAGGCGGAAGGGTTCGTTGAATTCGATGCAGTCGAAAATCACCACCTTGCCGTCGATCAGTGTGGCGTTGCCCAGGTGGATATCGCCATGGCACTCGCGTATGAAACCTTCGGCCTTGCGCGTTTCGAACAGGCCATGCAGTCGATCGAAGCTGCTGCGCGCCCAGGCCTGCAACGCATCGAGCTGCACCAGGTCGGCCTTGTCGCTGAGGAACGGGCGAATCTGTTCGAAGTTCTGTTCAACCGGAGCCATCACGCTGTCGGGCGTGCCCAGCGGGTGTTCGACAGCCACTTTCGGTGCGGCCAGGTGGAACTGGGCGATCTGGCGGGCCATCTGGTCGATATGCGCAGCGGTCAGTTCGCCATTGGCCTGCAGCGTGCTGAGCATCTGGTTCTGGGGGAACTGGCGCATTTTCAGCGCGTACTCGATCGGCGCGCCGTCACCTCCCAGCTGCGGGGCCTCGACGCTGCCGGTGATGGGCAGTACTTCCAGGTACAGGTCGTCGGTCAGGCGCTGGTTGAGGCGCAGTTCTTCGGCGCAGAAATGCGCGCGACCCGACAGCTCGGTGAAGTCCAGGAAGCCGAAGTTCATCGGTTTCTTGATCTTGTAGGCGTATTCGCCCGTGAGCAGCACCCAGGAAATGTGCGTCTCGATGACCTGGAATTCCTTTACAGGGTGCGCAAACAGGGCCGGGTTTTGCAGGGCGGCGATCAAGGCTTGGCTCACGGTCGATCCTTCTGGGTCGTGGGAGATTCGAATCGACCATTATGGCGGCAAGCGGGGCCGCTGCAAACCGCCGGAGGGCGTCTGTCGACAAGCCATAAAGTGCGTATAATCCGCCGCCATGACTCGTACCCGATCTTCCCGTACCTCTAAAAAACGCCCTTCTGGCCGCGCGCGCGCCTGGTTGGGCTGGGCCCTCAAGCTCAGCCTGGTCGGCCTTGTGGTGCTGGCCGGCTTTGCGGTTTATCTCGATGCCGTGGTCCAGGAGAAATTCTCCGGCAAACGCTGGACCATCCCGGCCAAGGTCTACGCGCGCCCGCTCGAGCTGTTCGTCGGGCAGAAGCTGAGCAAGAACGACTTCCTGATCGAGCTCGACGCCCTGGGCTATCGCCGCGAAAGCGTGGCCAACGGCCCGGGCGCGGCCTCGGTCAACGGCAACACCATCGACCTCAATACCCGCGGCTTCCAGTTCTATGAAGGCATGGAAAAAGCCCAGGGCGTGCGCGTACGCTTCTCGGGCGACTACGTTGCCGGCCTGAGCGGTACCAATGGCTCGAAGCTCGACGTGGTGCGCCTGGAGCCGCTGCTGATCGGCGGCATCTACCCGAAGAACCTTGAAGACCGCATCCTGATCAAGCTCGATCAGGCGCCGCCCTATCTGCTCGAAACCCTGGTGGCGGTGGAAGACCGTGACTTCTATCACCACTTCGGGGTGTCGCCCAAGTCGATTGCGCGGGCCATATGGGTCAACACCTCGTCCGGCGCCATGCGCCAGGGCGGCAGTACCCTGACCCAGCAGTTGGTCAAGAACTTCTACCTGACCAACGAGCGCAGCCTCAGCCGCAAGCTCAACGAAGCGATGATGGCGCTGCTGCTCGAAGCCCACTACAGCAAGCGCGACATCCTCGAGGCGTACCTCAACGAGGTGTTCGTGGGCCAGGATGGCCAGCGTGCGGTGCACGGTTTCGGCCTGGCCAGCCAGTTCTTCTTCAGCCAGCCGCTGTCCGAGCTCAAGCTGCACCAGGTGGCGCTGCTGGTGGGCATGGTCAAGGGGCCGTCCTACTACAACCCGCGTCGTTCTCCGGAACGCGCGCTGACGCGTCGCAACCTGGTGCTCGACCTGCTGGCCGAGCAGGGCGTGGCGACCCCCGAAGCGGTCGAGGCCGCGAAGAAAATGCCACTGGGTGTGACCAAGCGCGGCAGCCTGGCGGACAGCTCGTTCCCCGGCTTCCTCGATCTGGTCAAGCGCCAGTTGCGCCAGGACTACCGTGACGAAGACTTGACCGAGGAGGGGCTGCGTATCTTCACCAGCTTCGACCCGATCCTGCAGATGAAGTCCGAAGCGGCGATGAACGAAACCTTCAAGCGCCTCAGCGGGCGCAAGGGGGCGGACGAAGTCGAGGCGGCGATGGTGGTGACCAACCCGGAAACCGGGGAGGTGCAGGCACTGATCGGCAGCCGCCAGGCCGGGTTTGCCGGTTTCAACCGTGCCATCGACGCCGTGCGTCCCATCGGCTCGCTGGTCAAGCCGGCGGTGTACCTGACCGCGCTGGAAAAACCGAGCCAGTTCACCCTCACCAGCTGGGTGCAGGATGAACCCTTCTCGGTGAAGGGCGCCGACGGCCAGGTGTGGAAGCCGCAGAACTACGACCGGCGCGCCCATGGCACGATCTTCCTGTACCAGGGGCTGGCCAATTCCTACAACCTGTCGACCGCCAAGCTTGGCCTGGAAGTGGGCGTGCCCAACGTGCTCAAGACCATTGGCCGCCTGGGTGTCAACGTCGACTGGCCGGCCTTCCCTTCGATGCTGCTGGGTGCCGGGGGCATGTCGCCGGTGCAGGTTGCGACCATGTACCAGACCCTGGCCAATGGCGGCTTCAACACGCCGATGCGAGGCATCCGCAGCGTGCTGACCGCCGAGGGCGAGCCGCTCAAGCGCTACCCGTTCCAGATCCAGCAGACCTTCGACCCGGGGTCCATCTATCTGGTGCAGAACGCCATGCAGCGGGTGATGCGTGAAGGTACCGGGCGCTCGGTTTACAGTGTATTGCCCAGTTCGTTGAACCTGGCCGGCAAGACCGGTACCAGCAACGATTCGCGTGACAGCTGGTTCGCAGGGTTCAGCCAGGACCTGCTGGCAGTGGTGTGGCTGGGTCGCGATGACAACGGCAAGACACCGTTCACCGGCGCCACCGGCGCGTTGCAGGTCTGGACCAGCTTCATGCGCAAGGCCGACCCGCTGCCGCTGGACATGCCACAGCCTGACAACGTGGTGCAGGCCTGGGTCGATCCGCATACCGGCCAAGGTTCCGATGCCAGCTGCCCGGGCGCGGTACAGATGCCGTATATTCGCGGCAGTGAGCCAGTGGCCGGCGCCGCCTGTGGCGGCGAGCAGGCACCTGCCGAGTCCGTGATGGACTGGGTCAAGGGCTGGATGAATTAAGCCAAAGCACAGCAAAGAGGGTGTGACGTGAACAAGTGGTTGTTTCCTGCCTTGACGGCACTGGCTTTGCTTACAGGTTGCGCCAGCGTGCAGCGTGGCTCGATCCCCGTAGTGGATTCAGGGACGCGGGTTTCCAACAGCGAGCGAGTGTCGGCCAACCGTGCCGGCGCTGCCGTGAACACCGGTACTCGCCAGGCGCAGGCGATGCCGCAGGATTCCGGGGTGACGGTGATGGTGCCCCAGGGCGCCGGCTCCGAGCCGATCCAGACCTTTGCGGCGCCTACCGGGCCAGCGTCGATCGACACCGGGCCGATTACCCCAGGCCCGCAGAATTCGGCGCCGTTCCCGAGCACCAGCAGCGGTGGCTACAGCGCACCGAGCGCACCCACCGGCATTCCCAGTTCGAACGCCGGCAGCGGCGGCCTCTCGGCTGACGAACAGCTCGATGGCCCGGTGCTGGCGCTGTTGACCACGGCGCAGACGCAGCAGACCGGGGGCGATCTCAACGGCGCCTCGTCCAGCCTTGAGCGTGCCCAGCGCATTGCCCCGCGTGAACCGCAGGTACTCTACCGTCTGGCCCAGGTGCGACTGGCCCAGGGCGATGCGGCGCAGTCCGAACAGCTGGCGCGACGTGCCCTGACCTACGCCAACGGTCGCCCCGATCTGCAGGCCGGCCTGTGGGACATCATCGCCCAGGCGCGCGACAAGCAGGGTGACGCCGCCGGCGCCGCGCTGGCTCGCCAGAAAGCCAAGGTCAGCCTGTAATGGAGGCGCGCATCCTGGCGATTGCAGACCACCTGCTGCTGATAGAGCACGAGCTGCACAGGCAGGGCTGGTGGTCCGCCGAGGCGCCCAGTGCGCAAGCCCTGGCCAGCACCACGCCGTTCGCCGTCGACGCCATGAACTTCGATCAGTGGCTGCAGTGGATCTTTCTGCCGAAGATGAAACAGATACTCGAAAACGGTGCGCCGCTGCCCAGTGCCTCGGGCATCCTGGTGATGGCTGAAACGGTGTACGTGGATCGGCCGCAAGAAAGTCGCGAGTTGCGTCGTCTATTAGCAGAGTTTGACCAATTGATCAGTGCTTCTGCCTGAATTTCCCTATTTTCACCCTAAGAGCCGCAGATTGTGGCTCTTTTTGTTTCTGAAGTTTGTTTTTCTGCTGCTGTCTTTGTAATTCGTGGTGGCTGCGGATCGTCATTTGGAAAAATTGGCAATAATTTTTCTTGACTTGCAGGCGCAGAATCAGAAGAATCCAGTTTCCGCTGTAGAGGGACTGCCAGAAGCAGACCCGCTAAGCAGATCATGAGGCGCACACCCGCGCCGACCTGTTACACCCCGCAACGCGTTACCTCGCGCTGGGTGGGAAAACCCCGCAACACTTTGGGGCGCTCCCAATACTTGCTCAGTCAGTGCTGACGTAGTCGGCGATTTCGTCGCTCATGCTCTGCTTGGCAGTAAACCTATTAAGACCCGTCCTGCCTGGACGGTATTCTGGCGTTTTAGAGGTGAACAACGTGGAGCTTTTATCTGGCGCTGAAATGGTCGTCCGCTTTTTGCGTGACGAAGGCGTTAAGCACATCTACGGGTACCCTGGCGGTGCTCTCCTGCATGTATACGATGCCCTGTTCAAGGAACCGGAAGTAAGCCACATCCTGGTTCGCCACGAGCAGGCGGCAACCCACATGGCCGACGGCTATGCCCGTGCCACCGGCAAGGCCGGCGTGGTACTGGTGACTTCCGGTCCGGGTGCCACCAATGCCATCACCGGTATTGCCACGGCGTACATGGACTCCATCCCGATGGTCATCCTCTCCGGTCAGGTGCCCAGCACCATGGTCGGTACCGATGCCTTCCAGGAAACCGACATGATCGGTATCTCGCGGCCGATCGTGAAGCACAGCTTCATGATCAAACATGCCTCGGAAATTCCTGAAATCCTGAAAAAAGCGTTCTACCTGGCTGAATCCGGTCGTCCTGGCCCGGTTGTCGTCGATATTCCGAAAGACATGACCAACCCGGCCGAGAAGTTCGAGTACGTCTACCCGAAAAAGGTCAAGCTGCGCTCCTACAGCCCGGCCGTTCGCGGGCACTCGGGTCAGATCCGCAAGGCCGCCGAGATGCTGCTGGCCGCCAAGCGTCCGATCGTCTACTCCGGCGGTGGCGTGATCCTCGGTGGTGGCTCGGCTGCGTTGACCGAGGTCGCGCAACTGCTCAACCTGCCGGTCACCAATACCCTCATGGGGCTGGGTGGCTATCCGGGCACCGACCGTCAGTTCCTGGGCATGCTCGGCATGCACGGCAGCTACACGGCCAACCTGGCGATGCACCATGCCGACGTGATCCTGGCCGTCGGTGCGCGTTTCGACGACCGTGTGGTCAACGGCCCGGCGCGGTTCTGCCCGAATGCCAAGGTCATCCACATCGACATCGACCCGGCATCGATCTCCAAGACCATCAAGGCCGATGTGCCTATCGTCGGTCCGGTCGAGAGCGTGTTGAGCGAAATGCTCGCCACCTTGCGCGAAATCGGCGAGAAGCCTGATCAGGCGGCGATGGATGCCTGGTGGAAGCAGATTGCCGAATGGCGTGGCGACGGCATCATGTTCCCGTACAACAAGGGCGATGGCAGCGTCATCAAGCCGCAGACCGTGATCGAAACCCTGTGCGAAGTCACCAAGGGGGATGCGTTCGTCACCTCCGACGTGGGTCAGCACCAGATGTTCGCGGCGCAGTACTACCGCTTCAACAAGCCGAACCGCTGGATCAACTCCGGTGGCCTGGGCACCATGGGCTTCGGTTTCCCGGCGGCCATGGGCGTCAAGCTGAACTTCCCGGACCAGGAAGTTGCCTGTGTCACCGGCGAGGGCAGCATCCAGATGAACATTCAGGAGCTCTCTACCTGCCTGCAGTACGACCTGCCGGTAAAGATCGTCAACCTGAACAATGGTGTGTTGGGCATGGTTCGCCAATGGCAGGACATGGCCTACAACAGCCGTCACTCGCACTCCTACATGGAATCGCTGCCTGACTTCGTCAAGCTGGCCGAAGCCTATGGTCACGTGGGTATCCGCATCACCGACCTGAAGGACCTCAAGCCCAAGCTCGAGGAAGCCTTCGCCATGAAAGACCGGTTGGTGTTCATCGATATCCAGGTCGACAACAGCGAGCACGTCTACCCGATGCAGATCAAAGACGGTTCGATGCGCGATATGTGGCTGAGCAAGACGGAGCGGACCTAATCATGCGGCACATTATTTCCCTGCTGTTGGAAAACGAACCAGGTGCCTTGTCCCGTGTGGTCGGCCTGTTCTCGCAGCGCAACTACAACATCGAAAGCCTGACCGTCGCCCCGACCGAAGACCCGACCCTGTCGCGCCTGACGTTGACCACGGTTGGTCATGACGAGGTGATCGAGCAGATCACCAAGAACCTGAACAAGCTGGTTGAAGTGGTCAAGCTGGTCGACCTGTCGGAAAGCGCGCACATCGAGCGTGAACTGATGCTGGTCAAGATCAAGGCCACGGGTGCGCAGCGTGCCGAGATCAAGCGCACCACCGATATCTATCGTGGGCAGATCGTCGACGTCAGCAGCACGGTCTATACCGTGCAGCTGTCGGGCACCAGCGACAAGCTGGACAGCTTCATCCAGTCGATTGGTACCGCGTCCATTCTCGAAACAGTACGCAGTGGTGTCACCGGCATTGCCCGTGGCGACAAAGTGCTCAGCATCTAACTCAAAAAATTAGCGAATGGCCTGAAAGGGCCGAGATAACCAGGGGTATTTTCATGAAAGTTTTCTACGACAAAGACTGCGACCTTTCGATCATCCAGGGCAAGAAAGTTGCCATCATCGGTTACGGTTCCCAGGGCCACGCTCAAGCGTGCAACCTGAAAGACTCCGGTGTGGATGTCACTGTCGGTCTGCGTAAAGGTTCGGCCACCGTTGCCAAAGCCGAAGCCCACGGCCTGAAAGTGGCTGACGTGGCAAGCGCTGTTGCCGGTGCCGACCTGGTCATGATCCTGACCCCGGACGAGTTCCAATCGCAGCTGTACAAGAACGAAGTCGAGCCGAACATCAAGAAGGGCGCCACCCTGGCCTTCTCCCACGGTTTCGCTATCCACTACAACCAGGTCGTTCCACGTGCTGACCTGGACGTGATCATGATCGCGCCAAAAGCGCCTGGTCACACCGTGCGTTCCGAGTTCGTGAAAGGCGGCGGTATCCCTGACCTGATCGCCATCTACCAGGACGCTTCCGGCAATGCCAAGAACGTTGCCCTGTCCTACGCCGCAGGCGTTGGTGGCGGCCGTACCGGCATCATCGAAACCACCTTCAAGGACGAGACCGAAACCGACCTGTTCGGCGAGCAGGCCGTTCTGTGCGGCGGTACCGTCGAGCTGGTCAAGGCCGGCTTCGAAACCCTGGTTGAAGCGGGCTACGCGCCAGAAATGGCCTACTTCGAGTGCCTGCACGAACTGAAGCTGATCGTTGACCTCATGTACGAAGGCGGTATCGCCAACATGAACTACTCGATCTCCAACAACGCCGAATATGGCGAGTACGTGACCGGCCCTGAGGTCATCAACGCCGAATCCCGTCAGGCCATGCGCAATGCCCTGAAACGCATTCAGGACGGCGAATACGCCAAGATGTTCATCAGCGAAGGCGCTACCGGCTATCCTTCGATGACCGCCAAGCGTCGCAACAACGCTGCCCACGGTATCGAAGTCATCGGCGAGCAACTGCGTTCGATGATGCCTTGGATCGCAGCGAACAAAATCGTCGACAAGGCCAAGAACTGATCTTGATCTGATGCGATGAAAACGCGGCTTCGGCCGCGTTTTTTCGTTTAGGCAGTCAGCTTCTGGTATAAAGCTTCATCGTTTGCCGGCGAACCCTCGTCGCAGACGTCTGTCGAAACTTTCCAAACCGTTGCAAGGTAATGTCCATGAGCGAACGTCCCGAAGAGCCGAACAAGGCCTCTGACGCCGAAAGCCTGCTACCGATCGATGAGCATGTTGAAGAAGGGCATGACGCCGAAGGACGCAAGGTACGGCATCGCGGCATCTATCTGCTGCCCAACCTGTTCACCACTGCGAACCTGTTCGCCGGTTTCTATTCGATCATCAACTCCATGAGTGCGCAGAGCGCCCTGAGTGCCGGTGATCCGCGCGAAGCGAGCAAGTACTTCGCTTTCGCTGCCATCGCGATCTTCGTCGCCATGGTGCTCGATGGTCTGGACGGGCGTGTTGCCCGCATGACCAACACCCAGAGCGCCTTCGGCGCCGAGTACGACTCGTTGTCCGACATGGTCGCCTTTGGCGTGGCCCCGGCGTTGCTGGCCTTCGGCTGGGCGCTGGGTGACATGGGCAAGGTCGGCTGGATGGTTGCCTTCATCTATGTGGCGGGTGCGGCATTGCGCCTGGCACGCTTCAATACCCAGGTCGGCAAGGCCGACAAGCGCTACTTCATCGGCCTGGCCAGCCCGGCGGCAGCCGGCGTGGTTGCGGGTACGGTCTGGGCGTTCAGCGACTATGGCATCCAGGGTTCCAAGCTCTCGTTCCTGGTGGCGCTGCTGGTGGCGGCTGCCGGCATGCTGATGGTCAGCAACATCAAGTACAACAGCTTCAAGGAGCTGGACCTCAAGGGGCGGGTGCCGTTTGTGGCGATCCTTGTGGTGGTGCTGGTGTTCGCGGTGGTGTTCAGCGATCCGCCACGCATTCTGCTGCTGATTTTCCTCGCGTATGCCGCGTCGGGTCCTATCCAGTACCTGTTGCGTTCGCGTCGCAAGAAAACCACCGAGCAGTGATGTAATTTCCCCAAGGCTCCGTAGTCTACTGGTGCATCAGCTCACCGGTTCTACGGAGTCTTTATGCTTATCAAGCTGTCCCGGCCTTCCGACTGCAAAGAATCGGAAATCACGCCTGAGTCCCTCTATCTCTCCCGACGCGCTCTGCTGGGTGGCACTGCGGCTGCATTGGCGGTCGGCAGCTTGCCGCGCTGGGCCGCTGCCGCCGAGGTTTCGCAGTATGCGGACGTCGACGCCGGTGCTGCCCCCAACTGGTTTGCCGAAAAACTGCCGGGCACCCAATGGCAGGCGGTAACGGTCAAGGGTGAAGCGATCACGCCGTTCAAGGATGCCACGCACTACAACAACTTCTACGAGTTCGGTACCGACAAGGGCGACCCTGCTGCCAATGCGGGTGCGCTGCCGACTTCGCCATGGACGGTGGTGGTGGATGGCGAGGTCGGTAAGCCGGGCCGCTATGCGCTCGAAGACTTCATGAAGCCTTATCAGTTGCAAGAGCGCATCTACCGGCTGCGTTGTGTGGAGGCCTGGTCGATGGTGATCCCCTGGTTGGGGTTTCCGATTTCGGCATTGCTCAAGCAGGTGGAGCCGACCTCCAAGGCCCGGTACATCCGCTTCGAAACCCTGCAGGATCCAAAGCACATGCCCGGGCAGCGTTCGGGCTTCGCCTTGATCGACTGGCCCTATGTGGAAGGGCTGCGACTGGATGAGGCGATGAACCCGCTGGCCATCCTGGCGGTGGGCATGTATGGCCGCGAACTGCCCAACCAGAACGGTGCGCCGCTGCGCCTTGTGGTGCCGTGGAAGTATGGGTTCAAGAGCATCAAGTCCATCGTGCGTATCAGCCTGGTCGAGCAGCAGCCGCGCACCACCTGGCAGAACATCGCGCCTGAAGAGTACGGGTTCTATGCCAACGTGAACCCCACGGTGGACCACCCGCGCTGGACCCAGGCCCGTGAGCGCAGGCTGCCCAGCGGCCTGTTCAGCCCCAACGTTCGCGATACGCAGATGTTCAACGGCTATGCGGACGAAGTGGCTTCTTTATATAGCGGCCTGGACCTGCGGAAGAACTACTGATGCGCTATCCACTGTTTCGTTTCGCGGCCTTTCTGTTGGCTTGTGTCTGGCCGCTGTACTGGCTGGCCCAGGCTGTGCTCGATGCGCTGGGCCCCGATCCGGGCAAGGTGCTGGTGGACAGGATGGGGCAGGGTGCTCTGGTCATGCTGCTGGTAACGCTTTGCATGACGCCGTTGCAGAAGCTGACAGGCTGGGCTGGCTGGATCGTGGTGCGCCGGCAGCTCGGCCTGTGGTGCTTTGCCTATGTGCTGATGCACTTGTGTGCCTACCTGTTCTTTATCCTCGGGTTGGACTGGGGGCAGTTGGGCGTCGAGTTGCGCAAGCGCCCTTACATCATTGTTGGGAGTTTGGCGCTTGTCGGGCTGCTGGCACTGGCGGTGACCTCCAACCGCTACAGCCAGCGCCGCTTGGGCGCGCGGTGGAAGAAGCTGCACCGGCTTGTTTACGTGATCCTGGGTCTGGGGCTGCTGCATTTTCTGTGGATAGTGCGGGCAGACCTCAAGGAATGGACGGTGTACGCGGTCATCGGTGGGTTGTTGATGCTGCTGAGAGTGCCTTCTATAGAGAAGCGCATTCCCCGTCTGGGAGGGCGCAAGCGTATATCGGTGACGAAAGTTTCAAATTAGCCCTTGACGCACGATTTAATCTCTCTATAATTCGCCCCACTTCCGGCGCAGTCGGAACGAAAAACTCCTTGAATATCAACGGGTTGGGCGTTTCAGGTCAGGCTGGAGGTGCTTCGATCGAAAGATCGGCAGCGGTGAAAAAGGTGGTTGACAGCAGATTGTAACGCTGTAGAATTCGCCTCCCGCTACGAGAGATCGAAGCGGGTCAAGTGTTTGAAGTGAAACGAAAAACTTCAAAATAAACGCTTGACAGACTCTGAGGAAAGCGTAGAATGCGCGCCTCGGTTGA